>JBAUHR010000057.1:0-22332 GCA_049680385.1 Rubripirellula sp.
GGGGGCAAAGCCCTTGCAAGATTACTTCCAGCGATAGACTTTCAGCGCAGTCAAATCTCGCACGATTACTAGATCATCGAGCACAGCCACGTGCGCCCAAGAGTCGTCGGCAACTTTGATCTGGTCGGCAACCTTCAACTCGCTTGCGTCCACATTGATCAGCCGCAAGTCACCTGAACTGTCCAGAGCAAGGATTTTGTTCCCGTTGCTGACCATGCTCCAGTACTTACCGAACGGTGAACTCGTCCATCGAGGCGTTCCATCATCAACCGCCAGCGCCGTGACACGTTGATTCTTCATATGCAAATAGATTGTGTCGTCGATCAGGACCGGCGAAGACATGTATCCCTGCAGATTCTGTGACCACAATTCGTTGACGCTCCAGGCGTCCTCGGCACTTCGTGTGATCTCGAACAACTGAGATTTACCGCTGTGTGCGGCAGTAAACACTCGATCGCCAAAGACAAGAGGCGTCAAAATGTTCATGCCACGAAACGCCTCGATCGGTTCCTTCCAAAACACCGTTCCCGATTTCAAGTCAACGCCACACAATTCCGTCCGTGTCTGAACAACTAACTGTCGCACGTCAGCGATGGTTGCGATCACAGGACTCGAAAATGCGCCACCGCTCATCATGTCGGAACCGTTCTCCAACGTTTTCCAAACCAGACTTCCGTCATCCAAATTTAGTTTGACGACGGCCCCGCCCGTTTGAACGTAAACTGCGTCATCGTCAATCAGTGGCGAACAAACAGCTCCGAACGCTGGCATCGTCGACTTCATTGACTCAGGAAAATCGACCCGCCAGATCTCCTCGCCGGATTTCGGGTTCAGGCACACCAAGACGTCGCGCATTCCCATCACGATCAAGTGTGACTGCGTGCATGCCGGCGTGCTGCGAATCCAGTCTCCATTGGCCGCTGCGAAAAACGGAATCGTCATCGATCCCGGCCACTGAGCCGACCAGGCAACTTCGCCAGAGTTCAGCTTGAACGCGGTAACTCGTTCGTCTTTCTTGTCGATCGTCTCGGTGGTAAACACCAAGTCGCCAGCGACGACGGGCCCGCTGTAGCTGGGTGAGAGAGGCTTTTCCCAAACGAGCTGCAAATTTTCTTGCAGTCGATCAGGCCATTTCGCACCCGGCAATTGACTATCGCGCGTCGGACCTCGCCATTGGTTCCACATTCCCGATGGTTCAGCCGCGAACAACGTGACCGTGGATAGCAACAGAATCGAACCCAACAACGAACGCATCATGTTTCCTTTGAAAAGTGCAGACTTCGAATTTTACCGACGCGGAAAGCCCCTTGCCGCTTGAGTCGCCGAACGGCTCTTCGCTAGTAGCTCAGCTTCGCGCCCTTGGACGGCTTTTGGCGATCGTTCATCCACCACTCGCTGGGGCCTTCCGCCTCGATGTCGGCCCAGGTTTTCAAGAGAAGACTCTTCATCTCTTCCAGCTTCTCGGGCATCGCTGCAGCCAAGTCATTTTCTTCTTTCCAGTCTTTCTGGATATCAAAGAGCAGGAATTTCGACATCGTATCATTGGCTACGATTTTCCAATCACCAACCCGCATCGCTACTCGATCATCCGCAGGCGAAACGTGCGTGCGCCAGAACAACGGCACCTGACGTTCAGTTGACTTGCCCGCAAATGCCGGCACCATACTGACTCCATCGATCGTGCGATCATCGGGCAACGGGATGCCAACGATGTCCAGTACCGTGGCAAAAACGTCGGAACCAATCACAGGGACGTCACTGGTCGTTCCGGGTTGAATTTTACTTGGCCAACGGGCGAGTCCCGGCACGCGGATGCCGCCTTCGTGGTCGCTGCGTTTGACGCCTCGCAATCCGCCCGTCGTACCGCCGAAACGAGGAACAGGACCATTGTCCGACGTGAAGAACAAGAGCGTATTTTCGCTCACCCCTTCCGCATCAAGCGCGTCCATGACCATCCCCAGCGCGTTGTCCATCTGCGTGATGTTGCCCATGTACTTGCTGTTCTCGTGTCCTTCGTAAAGCGACTGAAAACGCGAATCGGTGGCGATTGGTGAATGCGGTTCATGCACCCAAACCGACATTGCAAATGGCTTTGACGAATCATGCACATCGGCTAACCAATGCGCCGCCTCGGCCGCAACCAACTGAGCCGAATAGCCCTGCGTCTCACCCACTGGCTCGCCGTTGCGAACGAAGTTGTCGGGATTCTTGTGGCTCGGGCTGGCGTTGTTGTGCGTATACATCCAATAGTCAAAACCATGCTCGCCCGGTTGAGGAAACTCGGGGTTATTGAATTGGTGTTCCGAATTGAGGTGCCATTTTCCAACATGACAAGTCTCGTATCCGACTTCCTTTAACAACTCGGGATAAGTGATTTCGCTAGTCCGCAAATAGGCTTCGTGCTTTCCCGACAGGTGACGCCAAACCCCATTACGATACGGAGTCCGACCGGTCAGAATTGCTGAACGCGATGGCGAGCATACGCCGCAGGCCGAATAGCACTGCGTAAACTTCACACCCTGTGATGCCAGTTTGTCCATGTTCGGTGTTTGAATCAACGCATTGCCGTAGGTTGCCGAATCACCCCAACCCATGTCGTCGGCGACAAAGACAACGATGTTGGGATGCGACGATTCATCGGCCGCAAACGCCGCGATCGGCATGAGCAAGAAAACGCTGAGCGTGGTTAAGAATGACTTCATAGGATTGCAATTTGGTTATGAGAAAGAACGATCATTCGACATCTGATATCACTGCACGGTGACGAAACACGCTTCTAGCGCGGGGATGGAACAAACACGCCGTCAAAGCCCTCCTTCGGGCTGAACTTTGGCTGTATTGTCTGCGGATTTCAGCTCGACACGAAGTCCGCTTTTGCGTTTCTTTCGATCAACGGCAAACGTGATCGAGTGGCGTCCACGATCCAAATGAATCGGGGTCGCTAGGTCATGGATATGTTTTAGGTCAACCCAAAGGCTAAGCCCTTCGCCCGAATTCAGATCCAATCGTATCGAACCAGCGACTAATACGTTGACGAAACCACGGACAAACACCAGTTCCGAGTCGGGCAAATCGACCATAGGCAACTCGCCACGAACCATGCTGTATCGTGCCAGCCAATCGGCATCATCACTTGGCGGATCTGAGTTTTCTAAAGCTGGCAAGACACGCCATTTGCGGATTACCGGTCTTTCGTCGTTCGCATAGGCACCCGGTTTCCCCAGCACCGAAACGAACTTGACCAAATCAAGGAACTCGCCGCGATCGTTCAACTGGTCTGCCAATCCTGCCGGCATCAGCGACTTCGCTGGAACCTCTTCTTCAATTTCGTCTGCCGCCAACCGCACTTCTTTACCCAACTGAGCCGAGTCGCGAACGACGACTTCATTCTCATTTCGAAAGGTCACGATACCCGTTTGCACCCGACCATTGTCAAGCAAAAACATCTTCGTTTCGTAGTGTTCCGCAATTGCAGCATTGGGCTGCAGAATTGATTGCACCAGATAATTCGTTTTGGCCGCAGCGCCGACAGCGACCAAGTTGGGACCGATTTCTGGGCCGGCTGATCCGACCGCGTGACACTGAGTGCAGGACAAAACTTTGCGTCGATAGATCAACTCGCCACGAGCCGCATCGCCCATCTTCTCTGCATCGGCGGTTAAGACATCGATATCCTCGGCCAACAACGCGTCGGTCAACGAACCGGATGTCATTGGCGACTGAAACTTCACCGCGAGGTTGTCCGGCAGCATTCCACTTTCGCGATGGAATTTACTAATGCGATTCTTAACGGCCAGGTGAATTGCGATGCCTGCAAGCGATTCACGAAGGGCCTGCGCACCGTTTTTCTGTGTCAGGAATGATTGCAGGATGGGCACAGGATCCGAGTTCACGGGATCTTCGCTCATCAGCGTCGCGGCTGCCTTTGCGGCAAGATCCAAGTCGGCGTGAACCAGCCCCACAACAGCAGCGTATCGAGTTGCCAAGTCACCTTCGGCGGATAGTTTCGCCAACGGTTCTGAGTATACCTTGCTGTTCGTCTTGGCAAGCGCGACCGCGATCGCCCGTCGCACCGCAGGACTATGTGAACCATCTTGTAGTGCGGCTAGTTCATCTCGGCTAGCAACATGCCAATCGCCAAGGTTGTTGGCCGCCAGAACTGCGATCGATCCGTCTTCGCTGTCCAGCAGAGTCTTCAAGCCACGAATGCTGCGGTTGACCTGTTTTGGCCACTTCGATCCCGCCATCTGTTGCAACGTTTCAAGCATAGCAATCGTGGTCTCGGGCGACTTGATACGCTCGCCTTTCGTAAGCGTGGTCACGATCGTACGAATTTCGTTGTCGGTCCCCATCTTCAGCAACTGAGCTTGGACGTTCTCGATACTCGCGGTACTGGGAGAATCCTCTTGAAGCAAATCCGCGAGCGTACGATCCAAACCGACACCAAGTCTCTGTTCAACGTAGGCTCGATGAGACGGGTTCGCAAACGCCAATGTCCCGGCCTCCATTGCTGGACGCCAATGATCTTCCAGTGCGATCATTGTCTGTGGCAACGCGACATCAAGCGTTGCATCGCCGGGATGGTCCAGTGAATTTAGTGCAGCGACAAGAGCTTCGGCTTGCGGGATGAATCCTGCCGACAGTACAGCTTCCATCCGTGTCCGCGGGAATGGGTCACCCGAAGCTTTCGCGATCATGCCGATCGGATCCAATAAATCGCGGTGCCAATAGCGGATCACTCGAGCGCCAGCGGAACGGGCGTGACCGTCGTTTGCATCAAGCACACGAGCCAAAATCTTCTCACTCACGCGTTCCACGTTTTGACAGGCCCACATCGCCTCGACCAGATGATGATCGTAATCGGGCGTCTCGGTGGAAAGCGTTTCAACCCAAGCTTCGACGGCCGCGAGCACTTTGTCAGGATCGTGTTCGCTCAGTTCTTTCCGTGCTTGGTGGCGAGTCCAGTCTTCCGGACTTTTCAGTTGATCGACAAGCTGCGCGATCGTCTTTCCAATCAACGTCGGCTTTTCAACGAGCGGGCGATCTTTGTGAGTGATTCGCCAGATTCGTCCATGTTCGTGATCTCGACGAGGGTCGCGGAAATCATGCTGAGCATGGTTGATGATCGAGTTGTACCAATCGGCAACATAGACAGCTCCGTCGGGCCCCGTTTTCACATCGACCGGTCGAAAATTTGGATGCTTCGAACTAACCAGCGGTTCCAGAACCTTGGCTTGAAAGCCGGCCCCGTCTTCGATGAATTCATACCGGACGACGGTGCGACTTTTAAATCGCCCCGTCAGCAATTGGCCGCGGATGTCATCACCAACATGACTGCCCGTGGCAAGGTCACCACCACACTGTTTTTCGGTACTGATCAATGGCTTGATTCGCACCGACTCGCCACTGTTGCCACTTGCCGGCGACAAGTACATGATGCGTGGATTGTTGACCATGAACGATTGTCCCCAGCGATCAAAGACGTGTCCCCAAGGGTTGCCGCCCGTGCCGCGACAGAACATCCGAATGTCTTTTGTCCGAGGGTTGAACTGGTAAACGCCGCCGTTGAAATTCCGCAGGACACCGTACTGCGTTTCAACCTGTGCGTGCAGAAAGATGCCTTCCTGAAAATAGATCCAGCCGCCTGGACCTCGCCGCCAAGCACTGATGGAGTGGTGGCTGTCTTCGATCCCAAAACCAGTCAGCACCAATTCTTTCACGTCGGCCACATCATCGCCATCAGTGTCTTTCAGAAAGAACACGTCGGGCGACTGACCGACATAGCACCCGCCACTTGCTAACTCAATTCCCGTCGGCAAGTAGAGCCCGTCTGCGAACACGGTCGACTTGTCCGCCGCGCCGTCGTTGTCGGTGTCTTCCAGGATGATAATTTTGTCATTGGCAACTTCGCCGGGCTTTAACTGCGGATAGGCCCAAGAACAGGCTACCCAAAGACGCCCTTTGGAATCCCAATGCATGTGGACCGGATTGGCAATCATCGGATCCGATGCAAACAGATTCGCCTGATAGCCATTCAACAGTTCAAAGTTTTCAAGTTCAGACGCGGGATCATGATTGTTCATCAAATCCACGTCAGCATCCTTTAGATTTTTGATGCCGGTGGCATCTTGAGCCGATGCCATACCTATAAAAGCAACAAACGCCGCAGCAAGATGCAAGAAGAATCGTGGTATCATCGAGCTGGACCTAACGGTTTGAGCGAACTGGTGGACCATTGAAATGAAGTCTGTCATCGGTCGGTTACTCGTTTTCAATTCGAGTGAGTCGCCACTGGCGTGTTTTGAGTTCGATCCCACCTTGGATCGCTTCGTCACGCTGATTGGCGAGCTCGTTGAACTGGATCACCTCGCCTGGCAGGGCGCGACCGCTCGGAGACGATTTTCGTTCGCCGACAATGTGAACCTGGTTGAGTGCTTTCCAGCTATACGTGAACTGCAAGTTCTTGTCGCATACAGCCTCGCGCAAGTTCTCAGCCTCGTCGTGGGCAGGCGACGAATCGATTGCGACACCGTGCCGCCAATCGTCCGCCGATGCGGTTGCCACCTCTTTTCCATCAACCGTCAGCCTGTAAGCCCCCGCCGCAAGATTTTGCACTACGAGCGTGTCCCTCTGGAAAGCCATAGGGGACGGCAAGATTTGATCGGTCGGCGGAGGCAATCGCGGCGAAAGAGTTTCGGTTCCTTGAAACACAACTTCGGACGTATTGATTGTCAATTTAGAAATCTCGACGCCGTGTCCACTTCCTTGCTTTGAGTGTGCATCGATTGACAACCGCCATGGCTCGTGACTAGCCGACTGACTGGATCCCAACAATTGATCCGCGAACGCGTGGCTGATGGCCCAGTAGCCGAAAGGATTCAAATGGATGCCGTTGGTGGTCAAATCCGGACCAATGGGTTCATCCATCAAGTAACGAGACGTTTCAAACAGATCGACAAACGGCACTTTTGCAGCCGACGCGACCTTGTTGGCGGATTGAGTGTACGCCAACAAATCTTCGTTGCGAGCGTCTCGATTTGGCGTCAAACCGCCCAAGTCTTCACAAGCGATCGGAGACACGATGATTAGGCGAACTTGCGATTTACCGTTGTAGCTCTTGCCCGCGTGCGAAGTAATGAACGCCGCCAAGTCTTGTTCAAACTTCCCCAGCGATTCGATGCCACCAAACGATTCGCCCATTCCAAAACAAGCGATGATCACATCCGTACGATGGGCGACAAGAGTCGATTCCTCGGACGGAAAGTTCGTCGGGCGATCACGCGCGTCAAGCATGTCGCCGCCCCAACCCAAATTCCGGATCGAGACACCTTTGGCATGCTGTAAAAGCGTGGTTTCAAGATATCCATGAATCCGCAGTTGATCGGCAAACGTGTTGCCGACGATCGCAATCCGGTCGCCCGGCCTAATCGGCGACTGAGCAACCGCAGGATTCAGGCTGTAGGTCAGAATTGCAACGACAGATGCAATTTTCAGAACATTCGTGGCAGCAGTCATTCGTTTCGTCGCTCATTTCCGGGTGGATCGAAGTTGAATTCTGGCTACTTCGGCCTTTTATCAACACGTTGAATTTCCCACGTCTTGACCGTTTCGTCTGCCGTAGGCAACGGTCGATCGACAGCCCAACACGCACTGTTGACCAACATTCGCACAACTGACTCTTCCGCAAAATCACCGGGATGTCCGAACGTCGTTCCAAAAACTTTTCCACTCCATTCATTTTCCCACGCCCAGGCAACAACATCCGACTCGTGCTCTTTCACCTCAATCGTGCCAAACGCCTTCTTTAGCGTCCTCACTTTGCCCGTTCCCGATCCGGTAACCAGGGGAACGCACCCATCCTGCAATCGTGTCAGATAGAGAGTTCCTGGTGAGACCCAATTCGTCTTAGCGACGTTTGACATGATCGGATGCGTAAGTGATTTCGCAACCACGCTGATCTTTGTTTCACTTGTTTGATGCACGATGTACGGCGTTCCCAAAACGCGTCGGCCGAAATCATCGTTCCATGCAAACCGCTGATGCCCCTTCGGATACTTGAACGAATGGTTCGCCGTGCGAAGACCTATGACAGGTTTGCCGGATTTCACATAGTCTTCGATCGGCTGCCACTCACTGTCCGGTAACTGCAGAAACCGCATGAAGAAGATCGCAAGGTCAGCCTCGGCGAGGACTTCGATTCCAGGCAGAACGTTCTCTGTCTTTTTTTCCGGGTTCCCGTCACCCATCACAACCGTCGTGCGAAAACCAAAACGCTCAAGTTCTTTCGCAAAGACCGGCATCGTAAGTTCTGGCGAATAGTGCAGTGTGCCGACAACGATCACGGCATGCGGCTTCACTCCGTCATCAGCAATCGCAACACCCCGATGGTCGAGCGAAACACAAATCGCGACAATCAACGCAAAACAACGGACAAGATTGCTCACCCGCCCATAGCCAACAGGCGTCGCTGTCGGATTGGAACGATGCTGGACGATTACCGACTGAGACGCGAGCAACATGTTGAGACCGTTGGCGAGTAAGAGGAAGCAAGTTGGCATGGCCGATTATCGGAAGAGCGAGTTGGCATACCCGCTTGTCGAACACGTGCGTACAAACCCGCCCATTCATCTTTCAATTTGCGGACTGCATCGGCCGCGCATAGTTGTAATACACGGCCCCCTCCATATCACCCGCTGAATTGTAAAACCAGGTTTGGATGAAGGCCGGCCCTGCAGGAAGACTGATAACGAACGGAACACCATCCGCATCCGCATCGGCGTCTTTCGTTTCGTCAAAGTAGACATCATCGCCGTTCCAAATCTTAATCCGAGCACTGGCGACATCGATCGCCTTGGGCGTGCTCTTGCCGTCATAAACTTTTCCAACAGGCGCGGTTGTCAGCGTTGACTGGTCTTCGATTTCTTTCGGCCAGCGCCGAAGGTCAAAGTGGTAGGCACCGGGCTTCGCAAACTCGACGGCTAGAAAACCGCTTCCAGTAACTCCCTCGGCCACGATTTTATGGTTCCATAATTCTTGTTTGTGAAAATCATGACTGTTCAATTGGGTGACGGGCTCAGCAGGATGGCCGATAATGGTCCGTGCAAATTCGTCTTCTCGTTCAGCGACCAGTTGATAGAAGTCCTCATAAGCCTGCTTCAGTTCCGCCAAGATGTCGGCGTTTGCTGGGTCATCAACGATATTGTTGGTTTGAGCCTTGTCGACCAGCACATCCCAGAGCTCCCATCCGGACTTCGAACCTTTGCGCGTCAAACGCCACTTGTGGACAATCGTGTCTCCGTCCCATTCGTCCTTCTTGACTGAGAACTGCTTGTACTTGTCAAATTTTTCGTTCCGCATATTGCAGATGGTGACTTTCCGATCCTTGAACTCAGCCCCGGGGTCATTACTGGCGTCGGTATCCAGAAAGTTCTTGAAACTTTGGCCATGCAGTTGCAAGTTGGCAGGCCGATCGGAAACATCATCCAGACCAATCATGTCCATCAACGTCGGCAACCAATCCATGTGAGCGGTTAGTGCCTTAACGTCTCTCCCCTTGCCTTCGCCGCCCAATCCACCAGCCGGCCAGCGAACATAGCTGGGAACCCGAGTGCCTCCGTCATAGAAGGAAATCTTTCCGCCGCGATAGGTAAACTCGCCACTTCCGTTGTCCGTGAAAAAGATCAGGATCGTATTGTCGGCAAGTGCTTTGTCATCTAGGAAACTGACCAGCCGCCCGACGTTCTTATCGATGTTTTCCACAGTCGCCGGCTTGCTGCCGAGTCCGCTTCGAGCGTCTTTGGGTGCTTCTGGCCACGGGCTGTGAGCCGCCGCGGTCGGCAAATATAGAAAGAACGGCTTGTTCTTTTTCTGATTGTCTTCCATGAACTCAAAGGCACGATTGAACATCGAGTTCGTCAGAAAAGCTCCCTCCAGTCCATCGTCTTCATCGGTCATTTCGACCAACTCATCGTTGACCCAGTAGTGGGCCGAATGATGCATGTTGCCCCAGTAATCGGGTTGCTGCCCGGCTCCGCCGCCTTTGGTCCAGGCCACGTATTCGAAGCCACGATCTTTGGGGCGAAATGGATAGTTGTCGCCCAAGTGCCATTTGCCAACCATTCCGGTCGCGTACCCATTGTGTTTGAAAACATCGGCGATCGAGATTTCATCATTTCGCAGCAGGCTTCGGCCCGCGATCGTGTGCCAGATTCCGACAACACTGTTGGACCGCCCCGTCAGCGTTGCGGCGCGTGTCGGCGCACAACTTGGTGACACGTGAAAATCGGTCAGCCGAACACTGGTCTCGGCAAGTTTGTCGATGTGTGGCGTTTGCGAAGTCGAATCAGGATTGTAGTACGTGAACACGCCGTGACTCACATCGTCAGGCATCACGATGATCACATTGGGCCGGTCCTGCGCACAGGCATCCCCGCCAAGTGCAAGCAAAACAAGAACGAAGAGGGACGCAGTTTTCATGGTGAACCGTTTGGACGTGTTGCAGTGATTTTTACCGGAATCAAATTCTCGCAGCTTCGCTTTGACGACGGCTGCGTCGACAGACTTTACCGCTTCTTCTTTTTCGAAATCTTGGCCCTTGCTTTCGAGACGCTGTTTTCGCTCGGAACAGTCGGCAGTGAATCCTTCCAGGCACCCAGCTTCTTCGACAGTTGCCCAACGACATCTGGGAAATCGGCTGCTACGTCTTTCTTCTCTGCCCAGTCGCTTTCCAAATCGTACAACTCGATCTTCCCTTGTTCTTCGTTCACCAGCAACTTCCATTTCCCTTCACGAATGCCGAGCGAAGGCCAGGTGTAATCTTGATGATCACCGCCCTTCCATTCCCAGTAGATGGGCTTGGTTCTCGACAATGGCTCTCCCTTGAATGCCGAGAGCGCGCTTTGCCCGTCGGGTTTGTATCCATCCGGCATCGTGACGCTGGCAACGTCTAGAAAAGTTGGCAACAGATCAACAGCGGTAAGCACCGAAGTGGTGTCCGTCTTTCCCGCCGGTACAACCCCCGGCCATCGAACGATAAAAGGCACACGTATTCCACCAGCAAAGAGTGCTCGTTTTCGGCCCTTCAATCCAGCAGTTTCGCCGACCGAGTAATAGCCGCCTAAACCCTCTTCGCCTTCATGGTGAATTTTCGAGTCTTCACCGCGGGTCAGTTCAGGACCATTGTCGGTCGAAAAGACAACGAGCGTATTCTGGTCGAGGTCCAATTCCTTCAGCAAAGCGAACACTCGTCCAACGCCTTCGTCTGCCTCAGCGATCACCGATGCATAGACCCGTTTCTGTTCATCCAAATCCTTAAACTGTTCGAGGTACTTTTCCAGCGGGTAGTGCGCTAGGTGTGCTTCATGAAGCCACAAATTGATGAAAAACGGCTGGTCTTTGAATTCTCGGATGAACTTGACGGCATGATCGACCGAAGCCAAACCATCCTTCTTGATCTCGTTCTTTCCCGACCCATTGAAGGTCGCAAACCGATCATATCCGTAGGCATCTTCGGACGGTGAGCCACCGACACTGCCAAGATGCCACTTGCCGAAGTGGCCCGTTTTGTAGCCTGCCTCTTTCAACATCCGCGGCAACATTGGGGCCTGGGCGTCGAGCCAATCGGGCATTCCCCTTTTGATGTGGGCACCAATGCTTTGAAAGTGCTGGTGAACACATTGCCTTGCCGGGAATTGTCCCGTCATCACAGCAACACGACTGGGCGAGCAGACGGGACTGTTGACCGTAAAGTTCGTAAAATCGATCCCCTCATTCGCCATGCGATCAAGGTTCGGCGTTTTGCAGAACGTACTGCCGTGAATCCCGAGATCGCCGTATCCCCAATCATCCGCGAATATGAATACGATATTCGGTTTTGCCGTACTCGATTCAGTGGCATTTAAAACGACGTGACCGAAACCGAGCATTGCCAAAGCAACGAAGATCGCATTTCGCATAACAGTGAAGACTCGTGGATGCAGGATAAAAAAAGGGGTTTGGAAGTGGCGTTACTACACACGTAAATTCACGAACTAATTCATCGGTTCAAAGCTGATCGTTTTCAAGCTTGCTGAAGCGACATCACCATCGACGCATTTTGCCGACACCGTATACCGGCCCGGTTTGGGAAAGTTCAGCCATCCGATCGGAAACGATTGATAGTTGTGTGACGAATTCTGTTGGTTCTGGATTTCCTGGCCGCCTTCGATAGCAACATTCCAGACCAACCGACCCGTACCTGCGTACGTCAGTGAGACGTTGTAGTCACCGGGTTGGTGTACATCGACTTCCCACGACGCCTTGCCGCCGCTTTCAAAGCCGTGTACGTGAACGATGCCTTTCCATTCGCCAAACTTTTCCATCCAACGTTTGGGCGACTGCTTGGCGTTTTCGACAGTCGCAAACTCCGTGAGCACTTCGGTTTCGTGTTCGGGATCAAGTGCCCAAACAGGGTCCACTTCTGGTTCCGACTCCAAGTCGAGTTGAATCACCGAAACAAGTTTTTCAGGTGCCTTCGCTGGAACCGTGACCACTGCCCAATCGCCCTCTTGCGACCATGTCAGCGATTGCGATTGCTCCCCACCGAGCAACTGTGCCGACTTGATCTTGGTCGTAAGGTTCGGCAAATAGAGTTTTTCGGATGTTGGCCAATCGAAAACGCAAAGAAACAACGAGTTGCCCTTGCGAGTCACATCGCCCCAAGGCAACGCGTGCTGCCAAGGCGAAGCATCCGTGTTGTAAACGACTTGTGGGTAACGGCGAATCCAATCGCCCGCATCGGTAAGCGTCTTCGCAGCACGCTGGGGGACTGATCCATCGCCACGTGGGCCGATGTTTAGCATGTAGGTTCCGCCCCGTCCCACACAGGCGATCAAACGATGCAGGATTTCTTTCGGCGACTTCCAGTACTCGTCGTACCAAGCGTAGGCCCAAGAATCGTTCGTTGTATCGACGCTCTCCCACATACCTTCGATGTTGTGGCGTGGCACTTCCATGTCGCCCAATGTTTGATAGTCACCGAGTCCGTGACCAGCACGGCCTGAAACCAGGGCTCGCGGCTGGTTTTTGTGAACCAGATCGACAAGTTGTTCGACATAATGTTTCGGCATCTTGCCGGGTGTGTCGAACCAAACGAGTTCGATCGGTCCGTACTCGGTTGTGATTTCGTTGACCTGCGGCAAGCACTTCTTTTCGAAGTAGTCATCGAAGGTCGCAGGTTTCCCGTCCGCGTCGGTTTCGGGGCCGTTGCCGCCGCCAGGAAAAGTCCAGTCTTGGTTGTGCGAGTAATAGAACCCGAATCCCAGTCCTGCTTCGCGGCACGCCGCAGCAAGCTCCTTCATCGGATCCTTCTTCCACGGCGTCGCGTCAACGATGTTGAACGAGTTTGCTTTGGATGCATACATCGCAAAGCCATCGTGATGTTTGGCAGTGATCACGATGTACTTCATTCCTGCATCCTTGGCGATGCGAGCGATTTCCTTGGCATCAAAATTGGTGGGATTGAATTTGCCGGCAAGCTGCTTGTAGTCGTCCACCGGGATTCCTGCCATGCGCGGATTCATGATCCATTCGCCGATCCCATAGTAAGTCTTGCCGTCAACTTCGTTTCCAAGCAACGAATACAAACCCCAGTGGATGAACATGGCGTAGTTGCCTTCGCTGAACAGTTGTCCGCGATCGGCATTTTCAGCGCGCAGTTTGATGACCTGCTCGCCCCACATCTTTTCCATCTCTTGCGCGTTAGCTGGACTCAGCCATGCAAAGGCGATCAACGCAAGCAAACAACGGATGTGCTTCTTCATAACCATACTTTTTAGACTTTCCTTGCACAGATTCGTCGAGAAAACGCATCCATGGGAATTTGGCGGGCAACAGAAATTGTAGTTGGGAACCGGGCATTTCGGTTCACCACAGGCATTGAGTCTAAACAAAATGCGACAAATCGGTGATTTGAAAAAAACGAGTTCCAACCATGAAAATAATAGCAGATGTCGAATTGCCGAGAATCAAATGCGACACCACACCATCGAAATGCGACAATTCGGATGTGGTGTCTCTCTGGGGACCAGCTAGGTAAAAACCGCCCGGCGGGCGCACAGCTAGCGGATCAACTCGTCATCCGCGCTCCAACTTGCAGGCCTGCTAGGGTCAATTGCTTGGCTTTGCTCTTTTTTTAGCCGGACCGCGCTGGGACGGCACCGGTGGCCTAGTCGGGCGCGGGCCATCCAGATCGAAAAATCGCATGCTTTTCCCGACGCGGTCAAAGTCGCCCAAATCCGAACGCATCGACTCGGCCAAGCCCAGCAATCGCTGAACGACCTGCGGATGCTCGTCCGCGACGTTGGTCGTTTCGCCAAGGTCGTGGTCGAGATCGATAAGAAAAGGAGCGTCGAAACCAATTCGATCGGCGGATGCAATGTGCTGGTTCTTGCTGAACGGCGCCGCGCCGAGGGGTTCTTTGTCGCGAGTTAAATGCAGCTTCCATTTGCCTTGCCGGACGGCCTGCAGATGGACGCGCAAATAATAGTAGTACGCCTTGTCCGCATTTGCCTTGTCAAAGTCACCGTGAATCAAATGCCGGATGTCTTCCCCATCAATCACACGATCGGTCGGAACCGTCGCACCCGATAGAGCTGCCAGGGTTGGCAAGACGTCGAGCGTACTTGCGATCGAGTCGCACGTCGTCCCAGCGGGAACTCGCCCCGGTGCCCAGACGATGCAGGGAACTCGAACGCCACCTTCAAATGTCGACACCTTACCGCTCCGCAATCGGCCTGCCGAACCGCCATGATCGCCCGGCAAATGTCCATCGGCATGTTTCGCGTTTTTGATCAACCATGGGCCGTTGTCACTTGTGAAAATCACGTAAGTGTTTTCCGCCAACCCGAGATCGCTGACCGTGTCCAAAATTCGCCCCACGTTGAAATCGATTTCTTCGATGACGTCACCGTACAGCCCACGCTTGCTTTTGCCCTTGAACGGCGGCGAAGCATCCAACCGCGTGTGGGGCATGGAATGGGGGATGTAGACAAAGAATGGTTGCGATTGGTTCTTGCGCATAAAACCAATCGCTTCATCGGTGTAACGCTTTGTCAAAGTCGCCAACTGCGTGTTCGGTTCGATCAACTCGTCGTTGCGATACAGATTGGCATGTTTGTCGTTGCTGGTCGGCGTCCCATAGAAATAGTCAAAGCCTTGCCGCGTGGGCATCAAGTCCGCGAAGAACCCCTCTTGTGCATGCTTGGCTAAATCCCATTTTCCAAAGCAAGCCGTTGCGTACCCTTTCGATCTCAAGACTTCCGCAACAGTGACTTCTTCGCTGTGAAGAATTGGATGAACTTGTTTCTGATTGCCTCGCTCGGCAACTCGCATGGGATAGCAGCCCGTCATCAACGCCGCGCGGGACGGCCCGCAAACGGGTTGGGCATAGAAGCTTGTGAACTTCATGCCCTCCGCCGCCATTGCATCCAAACGCGGCGTGCGAATGTCGGGCGACCCAAAGCAACCGACGTCGGCGTAGCCCTGATCATCCGTAAAGATGACGACAAAATTGGGCGGCGCTGCCACAGCATGAATCACCGATGGCCCGAAAAACGCCAAATACGTTGCTGCCAAACAAAGGTGCTTCCACGCCATGACTCTGATCCTTGGGGGACTACAAAAATGCAGCGTGCGTTCGAGCCAACTGCGATTCCAAATTGCCGAAGCTCGGCGCGTCGACGTCACCAGCCAGCACCAGCAACAGCCGATTAATTTGCTGCTTTCGCTGCAGCTTTGGCTTTGCGTCGTCGCTCGGCTCGTCCTTCACTGGCGCCGGATTTTGCAGGGGTGGCTTTCGTTGACCGGCCCGCCATCCTGGCCAGATCGCTTTCACTTGGGCTGCCGCCGAACTGTTGGTAGTACAACTCTTGGAACGGATTGATGGTCGGTGCAGTGACGTCTTCATTGACCAACAATGGTTGCACGTCATCCCACCACTTATCGTAAGCGGCACGCAACCCGGTCACGACATCGGGGTGATCTTCCATGACGTTCGTTGTTTCACCGGGGTCAGCTTTCAAGTCATACAGAGACGTATTCTCGACCAATGAGAAACGCGAATTCTGAATCGCCGCCTTCGAATACTTTGCCTCCGCTACGCCACCGTCCTTCCAACGTCCGGTGTGATGTACCAAGGTTCGGTCCGGCCAATCGGCGCTGGGGTCTTTTAACAACGCCAGCAGACTGCGGCCTTCAACTTGCTGCTGCATTTTTTCCGTCATCGTCGCACCTGTGATTTCCGCAAGTGTTGGAAACAGATCCAAGTGAGCACTTAGTGCATCGCAGGTTACACCTGCTGGGATCCCGCCGGCCGGCCAACGAAAGAAAGTGGGCGAGAGCGTGCCACCTTGAGTTACCGAGTTCTTTCCGCCGTTCAATCCAGCATCGAAGAGACGTCGACTGATTCCACCACCGTTGTCAGTTCCGATGTAGATAACCAGCGTGTTGTCCTCGATGTCCCATTCTTTCAGCTTCGCAAGCAACTTTCCAAAATTCGTGTCAATGTTCTCGACCATTCCCAAGTACTTTGCCAGACCGTCACTGACATTGGGCTTGCCGACGTAGTTTTTGCAGTATTCGTCCGGAACAACGTGTGGCCCGTGAGCAGCGTTCAGCGAAACGTATGCAAAGAACGGCTGCTTCGCTTCTCGTTTTGCATTGATCCACTTGATCGATTGATCAAAAAATAAGTCGGTACAGTATCCTTTGGTTTTGACGAACGTGCCGTTATGCCACAGCGTGGGATCGATGTTGGTATTGCCAGGCGCATCACCACACGAACCGGGGAACGTTTGCCCAATGCCGCCAGCACCGTGGATGTAGACTTCATCAAAACCACGACTCTCGGGGCGATACGCTTCTTCGTCGCCGAGGTGCCACTTGCCAAAGATCCCCGTCGTGTAGCCCGCCGACTTTAACATTTGTGGCATCGTGATCGTGTCCAAACTCATCCGTTCGCGTTCAAGGATGGTGTGCGTTACACCGTTCTTGAATTCATGTCGACCACTCATCAGTGCAGCACGACATGGCGAGCAAGTTGGGCTGACATGGAACTGAGTGAACAGCAGGCTTTCCTTCATGAATCCATCGACTGACGGAGTCTGCAAAACCGGATTGCCGAGGCACCCATAGTCGCCGTAATGCAGGTCATCAGGCATCACCACAATGATGTTGGGTTTCGCCGGCATGGTCTCAGCGAACCCATTTAGCGGGGCGAGTACAAAAAGGAAAGCAAAAAGGCAAAACGGTTTCATTTGAAATCTGGCGTAGATGGAAGTTGCTGGAATCAAAGTTTGTGAAATCGCGGGCGAATCAATCGACTTAGCGTTTCATTTCATCGGCGGTGACGAACCCACTATTGTCTTTGTCAAGGCTGTCGAATTGACGCTGAAAAATTGACGCAAACTCTTCACGTGTCAATTGCTCGTTCTTGTCCTGGTCAGCGAACTCGAATGACGGATGACTGTGTTCGCTCGGTGCAAGAAATCCATCCTTATCCTTGTCCTTGCGGTCGAAACCAGCGACTCCGTGACCAACGTACTCTTCTTGCGACAGTCGCTCGTCTTTGTTCGTGTCCTTTTCTGCGAACGACGACGATGACGATGACTTTCTCGATCGGATCGGCTTGCTCTCGGGCGCCGAGGGAACCATCACGGCATCGCCTTCGGCATTGTCCGCAAGGGTCGACAGGGCACTCGCCGACGCTTTGCCTTTTCTGCCGCTATTTATTTCAGGGTAGCTGCGCAGAAACTGGTTTTCATCGACCAAGTTCAATACGAAATGCGTCGTTCCCTCGGGTAATTCGGCAGACACTTTCATACCAGCAAGCAGGTTTGCAGGCTTACGGAACCACTCCTCGTACCGTTGGCCTCCGTTGAGCGTGTAGAGCAAATCCGCACGCACCACCTTCGCACCATTTTCCTGGTAAGTGAACGTGACTCTGTCGCCATCCTTCGCGTGCGAGACAACCGTGCAAACGGCGTCCTTGCCCGGAAGGTCTCCGTCGCAATTTGGGTTGTAGTAGGGATAGCTGGCGTTCATCTCAGTCAGACGTTTCGCCAGTTCTTGACTCATTGTCGCGGTCTTCTCAGGCATCGCGGACGCAAGGTTCTTGGCCTCTTCGATATCCACTCGTTGCTGTTTGCCATCTTTGGTTTCATACAACTGAAACAGCTCTAGCTCGGGTGTTGAATCGTTGTTGACGTGGTCGTAGTTTCGAATCAGTTTGTAGTCGCCCACTCGAATCGTGCTTTCCAATGCGACGCCGTGCGGAAAGTGCCAAGTCATCGTGTCGCGAGCCTGACCATCCGCGTCTTTGACCAGCGTTGGATTGGCCGGGTCGCCGTGCAGCAAGTTCGACAGGTCGCATCCATCGAAATGCTTGCCCGCCGGGAGCTCCGAACCCGTCAGCGACAAGATGGTCGGGTAAAAGTCCAGTCCATTGGCCAGCACATCGGTTTGGACACCTTTCGCGATCCCAGGCCCGACAACGATCAACGGAACTCGCGTGCCGCCTTCTTTCGCAGAGATCTTCCCGCGGTCGAGTGGATTGTTGTCGGTGTAGCGTTCGTCGGGACCGCCTTCCATCCCGCCGTTGTCGGAAGTGAAAATGATGTAAGTGTTTTCGCTCAGCTTGTGGCCTGGCCAACGGGGGTCGTCCGTCTCGTCCAAGTACGTGAAAACCTGGCCAACGTAGTAGTCGAGCATCTCAACCATCGCACAATAGAACGGATTCTGCTGTCCGGGAACTTCCTTTGCGTACGTGTCACTTGGATCAACTCCCAATCGTTCCGCGTACTTGTCCAGCAATGCCTTCGACCGCGTATGGATCGGCGCATGAACTAGCCAAGTGGCGTAATAGAGAAAGAACGGTTTGTCTTGGTTCTCGCGAATGAACGCGAGAGCATCTTCGTTGTTTTGGTGATACGGAAACCCGTTGGCATCCAATCGATAAGGATCGTCTTCGGCGTCAGTCGCAAATCCCGTCAATCGATCCTTCGGCCCCGTCTGGGCACCGCGGTTACTGCGAGTGAAGTCGAACCCTTGATCCTCGGGCTGTGGGAACGAGTTGTGATCGATCGCCATATGCCACTTGCCAACGTGGCCGGTGAAATAGCCATTTTCCGTCAGCGTTTTTGCCAACGTTTGTTCACCCGCCGGCATTCGACCGCTGTACCACGGGTCCATCATCCGAGAATGTCGATTGTTTGGCGATGGCGGGGCACCACCGACAACATGTGTCTTCTGAGCACGCGCCGGATGATTGCCGCTCATGATCGCGCATCGCGACGGAGCACACGTCGGCGCCGGCGAATACGCCTGCCAAAACATGACGCCTTTCTTAGCCAACGCGTCGATGTTCGGCGTTTCCATCGGCGACGGCTCGTCGATGTCATAGCACTTCACATCTTGCCACCCAAGATCGTCCGTCAAAATCAGGACGACATTCGGCTTTGGCTTTGCCGCGATCAGCGGTGACACCACCAACCCGGCCGCGAGCACCGCGGCAGCTCGGCTTATTCGTTGCAACGTAGTTTTCATATTCGGATTCATCGGGATTTCCACAGGTTGATTTCATCGACGTCATTGGCGGACGCGGGGCCATCGGTGCTGCGGCCACGTTCAACGTCCGACGTCAGTTGCTTCAGCAATCGCTCAGCGACTTCGGGTTCTGATTCGTAGAGATTGTTTGTTTCACCGAGATCGGATTCCATGTCATACAACTGTGCTTCGGTGCGGTCCTTTGCTTGTCGCTCGTTGGGGCTGGACCAGCCGCCAGAACCTTTGGCGAGCAAGAGTTTCCACTTGCCTTGGCGGTAGGCAAAATGGCCGCCGATCGAATGATGGATCAGCCCCGCACGAGTCGAAACGATCGGCTGGCCCGAGAGCGCGGGCTTGAAACTAACACTGTCCTCGCCAGCGCCGCCGGGAACCGTTCCACCGATGATGTCTGCGGCGGTCGCCATCAAGTCCGCTTGGCAAATCAATTGATCGCTGACCGAACCCGGCTTGACCTTACCGGGCCAGCGAACGATGAACGGCACGCGATGCCCACCGTCCCACAAGTCGGCCTTCGAGCCTCGCAGGTTGCCGCTCGGAAAATGCCCCATCGCTTCTAGTTCTTTGATCCCTGCTGCTTTGCTGCACCCATTGTCGCTGGTGACAATCACGAGCGTGTTATCGGCGAGTCCTGCTTTGTCGATCGCGGCGACAATCTCACCAATGACGGCGTCGGTTTGCATGACGAAGTCACCGTACTTGCCAAGCGAGCTTTTCCCTTGCCACTGCTTCGACGGCAAAATGGGCGTGTGCGGCGAAGTGAACGGGATGTAAGCGAAGAACGGTTTCGACGCGTCTTGCTTGCCAATGAACTCCGCTGCCTTCTTGCCAATCATGGGCAACACATCGATCGCCTCGAAGTCGGGTTCCGCCGGACCTTTGCGGTTGAACGCTTTGGTCGCAGTCCCCTTGCCGACGAAGCGATCATTTTCGATATAGATGTATGGCGGCATGTCCAGTGAAGCCGAGATGCCAAAGTAGTAATCGAACCCTCGCGTCACTGGACCATTCTTGACGGGTTGATCCCAATCGATGTTCGCTGGATTGTTTCCCTTGATCGGCTCTCCATCAGTGGTTGGCAGGTCCAATCCCAAGTGCCACTTACCGATCGCGGCGGTGTTGTATCCGTTGTTCTTCAAGAAGCCTGCAACGGTCAATCGATTTTCGTCGATCAACGGCTTATCGAATCCGAACAGCACGCTTTTTTGCAAATGAGTTCGCCAGTTGTAACGCCCGGTCAGAATGCCGTATCGCGTTGGTGTGCAAACCGACGAAGTCGTGTGCGCGTCCGTGAAGATCATGCCCTCGCCGGCCAGCCGATCCATTGCCGGAGTCGCGATCTTGCCGCGATCAGGATTCAAACACTGGACGTCACCGTATCCCATGTCATCAGCAAGAATGAAAACGATGTTAGGTAAAGTATCGTCGGCGTGGGCGGTTGCGAAACAGCTCAACAGCACCATGACGGTGGACAACCATGCGGACTGCAATGAGATGACGTTCATATTCGGATCGCTTCGAGGGAAAGGAATTTGGTGTACTGGACAGAGTACTCGTTCATTCAGTCGGCGTGCCACTGGATGCGAGCGTTTCGGTTCGACAGATCGACGGAAACCGAGGCGTGTTCAAAATCGCGAGTGGCAGTCATGCCATCCCACAGCGCGGCTGATTTTGGTGGGCCGAGCGGATGTTCCAATTCAGGATAGGAATCGAGCATCCCGTCGGTGTTGGTATAGCCCCACGAATAACAGAAGTGCGTCCCAGGCTGGGCACCGACTAAGAAACACGCCAGCGGAAACGTTATCCGCTGGCGAGCAAGTTCCAGCAATTCGGCGTGAGGACGTTTCATCATTTCGCGATCAAGCCAGTTGAATCCAGGCCAGCCCTTGATGACAACGAACTTTCCTTTTTCTGCAGCTAACGCAATCGAATCGAGATCCGCTTTGATGTCTTCGGCCGAGGTTGATCTGAAGGCACCAAAATGCTCGATCATGACTCCGTCGATGCCTTCCCAGTCAAGGATTTCGCGATAGTCCGTTGCTCGCAAACCGTTCACCAAGACAATTTTTTCGGGGCCAAGTTTGCGTTTGGTCATCGCAATCATCTCACGCAGTCCGTCGACAACGGCGCGTGCTTTGACATCACCGACCTGCTTCGCCAGGGCTGGTGAAATCGCTTGTGGAATCGCGTCAATGAAGACGCCGCCAAGCGGGGCGCTGCGGTTCGCATCCGCGACAACGTTCGACCACCACTGGCGAAAATCTGCGTTGGATGGATCCGGTCGCGGAACGCCTGAACTGTGCTTCGCAATTTCCCCGGCTGTGTTTCGCAATGTCCATTCGGGCCGATACGAATCAAACGCCTCGTAGCCGGGCCAGTTGATCATCGCATTCAAATAGAACAGCACCTTCGCGTCCGGATTGCGTGCAACGATCCGCCGCGCTGTGTCAGCGATGCCAGCTTCGGTGCTTCCGTGGACACGAGCACCATGGCTTTTTTCGAGCACAATGAAACGACTGTGGCTGGCAAGAAAATCGATCTCGTCATCAGTCACGTCGGCGGTTCGTTTTCCGAAGTGAATGTTCAGCGGCACACGGTCCCAACTGAAACCCGGGAACCCGATCAGTTTCGCAGACGCATCAAGTGCAGGCTCCGTCGCATGAGTGGCGGAACAAAAATTCAACAGCACCAAACTGCAAAGGCCCAAATTGCACAGCGCCGACATAGACGAAATCT
>JBAUHR010000058.1:0-19706 GCA_049680385.1 Rubripirellula sp.
CGGAACTTCGTTGACTCAGGTGACGTCGACGCTAACGGTCAACAACATCAACGGCGCCGTTGCGTTCCCCGTGATCAATGAATTCACGATCTTCGAGGGACAACCGCTGCAGGTTCGCGTCGCGGCGTTTGATCCCGAGTTCCCAGTGGCTCCGACGAATCCCCTCGCGACCAGCGACGACTTCTTCGTCGACTTCGAAGGCCTGCTGCCGAACCTGACGTACTCGCACGGCACGTTGCCAGCCGGCGCCACGTTCGATACCCAGCGTCAGATTTTCGCTTGGTCACCTGGGTTCGATGCCACCGGCGTCACAGAAACTCAGCGCTACGAGATCACGTTCACCGCAACCGACGACGGCGACGGAACCGGGACGCCCACCAGCGACACGGTGACGCTGGCCATCAACGTTCGCAACGCCAACTTCCGTCCCGAAATCACTACGATCGAAAACAAGGTCGTGCCGGTTGGAACGACGTTGGACATTCCGATCGTGGCCGTCGACCCCGACGGTACCGCGATTGCACTGGACGTCAAAATCGGACAAGCCACGGCGCTGCCGTCATGGGCAACGCTGACCGACAACGGCGACGGAACGGGAACCCTGTCGGTTTCACCTCAACCCGGTGATCGCGATGATTACTTGGTGACGGTGACCGCCAAGGAATCGTCCGGCGAAGCACCGCTTAGCGAAACCGTCCAGTTCATTCTGCAAGCGACCAGCCCGAACGAGCCACCGAAGCTGGATCCCATCTTCGATTCGGTCGCCTTGGTCGGACAACCGTTCACGCTGGTTTTCAACACGACAGATGCCGACCAAGATCCGTTGACGTTCACGTCCAGCACGTTGCCAGCCGGCGCAACGTTCGTTGAAGACTCCTTCTATGGGCGTGCGACATTCCAGTGGACGCCGACGGCAGGCGATATCGGCACGACGTCGATCACGTTCGACGTTACCGATAGCGGCAACAACGGCGCCGGCGCCATATTGAGCGATACACGAAGCATCACACTGACGGTACGCGACACCAACACGCGACCGAATCTAGAACCGATCGGTGCGCAAACAGTTGCCGAAGGACAAACGCTTCGCGTCAGCGCCGTTGCCACCGACGCCGAGGATGACAATGTGTTCTTCACCGCGGCGCTCGTCCAAGGTGTTTCGACGACTCGCTTGCCCGTCGGAGTACTGTTCGACGGCGCCAGTGGCGAATTGACCTGGACACCTTCTTCGACTCAGGCGGGCACCTATCGCATCCGTATCACCGCATCCGACGGAGCCGGTTCGCGCAGCGATGACGTGGTGATCACGGTCACCAACACCAATCAACCGCCCGTTTTGAACACGCTTCCCAAGCTGTTCGCTCGCGAAGGCGATCAAACCGTCTTCTCGATCAACGGTGGTGATGCCGACGGCGAGCCATTGATCTATGGATACGCTGGCGCTGCGATCAACGGATTCAATTTTGATCCGGTGACACGAACCGTCATTTGGGATGTCGACTTCGATTCCGCCGGTACGTACACGCTGCCCTTCGTGGTCAACGATCCAAGTGGCGGCACCGACACCATCGACGTCGAAGTGCAAGTGTTGCCGACCAATCGTGCGCCGTCGATCGACGCACCCCAGCTTCGCAACGCCCAGATCGGCGAAGCGTTCACGTTGTCGATTCCGACGGCGGACTTGGATGGCGATTCGGTAACCCTGACTGCATCCGACTTGCCCGAGGGTGCGACGTTGAACGTGACCGACGGTGTCGGCGTGATCGAATGGACGCCGCAGAGTTTCCAAGCGGGAACTTACACCGTTCGTTTGACCGCCGACGACGGTGCGACCCAAACGCGGCGTGCGTTGACTTTGGTCGCCTCGCTTGAACCCGTCTCGCCTAATCTGCAAGTCGTGTTGACGCCCAGTTTCCCTGCAACACCAGGACAAACCGTCACGATCGAACCAATCGCCGACAGCGACGTGGCCGTCGGCGAAGCAACGTTAACGATCGACGGAAATCCGATCGCGCTGGACGCACTCGGACGCGGCAGCTTCGTCGCGACCTCGCCCGGACGATACGAAGTCACCGCGACGGTCACCGACATCGAAGGCCGAACGACAACAGTCACACGTCCGATCTTCATCCGCGACTTGGCCGATCGCACGGCGCCGCGGATCGAGATCACCGAGTTCGCGCCGCCGATCGTCACCGGCACGCGCGACATGATGTTCGACATCTTTGACGATGGATTGGCCGAGTACAAAGTCGAGCTGGTTCCACGCGGCGGCGGCGAACCGATCCTGCTGCGAGAAGGCACGACCAGCATCGTTCGTTTGGTCACGATCGATCCATCGAACTACGAAAACGGTTTTTACACCGCGCGAGTCACCGCCAGCGATTTCGGGGGTTTGACGTCGGTGGCCACCTTCGACTTGGAAATCAATTCGTCCGACAAGTCCGGCGCCGTCACCGAATCGGCAACCGACATGACGGTGACGTTGGCAGGCATCGATGTCGACGTGACACGATTTTACAGCTCCATCGCCACACTCGGCGAAGGATCCGACTTTGGCAGCGCCTGGTCATGGCCACTGATCGATCCGCAAATCGCGATCGGCGGCAAGACGACAACCGACACCTTCTCAGGACTCGCCCAAGGCACAAGGCTATACCTAACGCTACCCACCGGCGAGCGAGTCGGCTACACCTTCGCCCCCACCGAACTGACCGACGTAGCCTCCGGAGTGCAAACGTTCCAGCCCGCCTGGACGGCTGATGACGGCGTCACATGGTCACTGGAAAGCACCGCAACAGCCCCTTTGCGCAAATCCGGAAACGCCTACTTCGTCGTCGGCACCGGCCTACCCTACTCGCCAACGATCACCGGCGGCCCCGCCTTCACATTGGCCTCACCCAGCGGCGAACGCCACGAATTCTCAACAAAGGGGTCAGGCCTCTTTTCGCTCACCCGAATCGTCGCCACCGGAGGCACCACGTCCCTACGGGTTACCGACAGCGGCATCATCGCCCCCGACGGGTCACGACTAACCATCGTCCGAGACAGTGAGGGCCGCATCAGCGAGATTGTTGGCCCAGACCAGCAGCAGTTCGTTTATCGCTACGATCGCGACTCGAAAGTCGCCACTGCGATCAACGCGACCACCGCAGACCGTTCCTTCTATCGTTACGAAGTTGACGGTGTCTTGGCGCCGCAGTCGCCGCACATTGGAGGCACGCGGACATTGTTGGCTGCACCGATCACGGCCTCCATTGCATCCGGTGCAACGGATCGCTACGCCTTCACCATCACCGATGGAGAACTGCGAACCAGTCCCACGGGTGCAGTTTCGATTTCCGTCGAGGTAACGTCGTCAGCATTCGATCCCGCGGTCGCGATGATCGACGGCGTCGAAAGCGGATTCGAGTTGACAGAATCCGGTCGCAGCGTTGCCGTCTTCACGTTATCTCAATCCGGCAACTACTCGATCGCATTCGCCGGCAGCGACGCTGGATCTTACACCGCCACCATTCGGTTGGTCGGTGACATCGATTCCGATGGCGACGTCGACGGCGCCGACAGCGCAGCGTTCGGTGTCTTAACAACGTCTGACTTTGATCGCGATGGAGACGTCGACGCGGTCGACCGCGCGGCCTTGGAAGCTATGTTCGGATTCATCGCCAACCAATCGCCCGTCATCGATACGTCGGCCGATCCGATCGTCGTTCGGGGCAATCATCCGGCAACCTTTTCGCTGCATCAATATGCGAGCGACCCCGAAGGTGATCTTCTGCATTTTTCTGCAACAGCCACCGGCGCGGTCGTTCAAGCGATGGGCGGCGGACTCTATCGCTTGATTCCTGAGTCCGATGTGATCTCCGTTTCGGCGACGGCGGACGACGGATTGATCGCCAGCGCATCGGTGACGTTACCGATCGAGTTCCAGTCAGTCGAGTACGTTCGATTGCAATTGTCGCGTCGCGATCCGGTGCTAACGTCCGGTGGTTCGACCAGCATTCACGTGCTGGGCATTTTGGAAGACGGGACCAGCGAAGTCATCCCGCTGAACGAAGTCACTTTCCAAATCGGTGATTCATCCATTGCTGCGATCACCGATCGAGGAATGCTAATCGGCGGCGACTTGGGAACAACGACTCTGTTGGTGACCACCGCAGGGTTGACTGCTGCGACTGCCGTCGAGGTTGGTTCAAAGGAAGAACGTATCGTTACCGTTTTCCCCGACAGCTATACGTTGGCGACAGGTCAGAATCGTCAATACCAAGTGCGTGAAGTCACCTCCGGTGGCGTGATCGACTTATTCGCCGATGCGGACACGACGTATGTGGTTGCCGATCCGACAGTGGCCGGTATCAACGAGGATGGTTTCTTGACGGCGGTTGCCGAAGGTGTGACCGAGGTGACCGTGATCACTCGCGGACGAAGTTTTGTCACAACGATTCGCGTCGCTCCCGTGCAAACCGGCGGCGCGATGATCGATTCGGACGGCGGATTGATCAAGAACGACGGCATCGAAGTCGGCATTCCGGCGGGTGCGTTTGACGAAGCGATTGCAATCGACGTCGAAGAAGTTGCGATCACGGAGTTTCCGTACGCGCCACCGACGGGATGGAATGCCGCGTTTGGTTTGCGAATTGATACCGAGGGCGTCGACGGCGACTTGCCATTGTCGGTCGCGATTCCCGCACCGGTCGGTATGAACCCTGGCGATCCGCTTTACCTGTTCGAACCGGCTGAGTTTGTGTTCGCCGATGGCAGCGTGGATCAAAGCTGGTTCTTGGTGGATTCGATGATCGTCGGATCCGACGGTATGGCTCGGACGACATCACTGCCCAACATCGGCGCGAAAAACCGCGTTTGGGCGGGCGGTGGCATCAGCCGTATCCCGACGATCGGCGGCGCGTTGATGGCGGCTGCGCCGGGTTCGATCTTAGGAATTTTGGCGGGGCTTAGCGATTTGGATTTGCGTGAAAAGAAGTACTTGAACTTCGCGATCAAACCCGAAGGCCATCAAAGTGTCGTGCAAATGGATGCCACCGGCGACTTGGGTGGATCGGATGCGTTTTATGTTTATCCCGGACTCGATTTCGACTACGCAATTCCTGCGATCCCTGACTTTGCTTACACGATGAGCTTCTTGGCCGCGGAAGAGGGCGGGCTATCGCTGATTTCAAGCAACACCGTTCGCGTTGACGAAGGCACCACATCCAACTTCATCGTTCCGTTGAAACCGCGATCAGTCGTCACGGCATCGACGCCACCCACGATTTTATCAGCGGAGGTCACCTTCGATTTAGATGAGCCCAAGCTAAAGCTGACAGGCACGGACTTCACCTTCGTCAACCCGTACGCACAGGCGTCGGACCTGGGGTCGAAGGTCGAAGACCTGTACGTTTTGATCGAAGTCGGTGGCAAAGACTTTGTCGGCACCGATGGCGAATTGGTCGTGTTGGGCGGGGCAGATATTCGCATCGATGGCAGTTTGCTTAGCATCGAGGATTCGTCAGGAGGTGAAGGACGAAAAGTATTGACGGCGCCGATTCCTGCCGGTGCAATCATTGGTAACACGACCATCACTGTGAATCGACCAATGCAGTTGCCCGCCGACGGACAGTTCCGCCGCCAAGTCATCACCAGCAATCCTGTCACGCCGTTGGGTGCGGGGAACCTAGGGTTTACCGTGTCGGCGAGTAACGACACGGTTTCGGTGTTGGATCTTTCCGCGGTCGTTGACTCGGCGTCCGGCTTGGGACAGCAACGCCGCCCCAAGTTGATTGCGGAAATTCCTTTGGGAGTCGGCGACAATGCCCGTGTCAGCGAAAGCGAGGCGCCGCGCAAAACGGTCACATCCGTCGACGGATCGCTGTTGTATGTCACGCTTCAGCGTAGCGCTGCGATCGCCGTGGTCGACGCGGTTGCGTTGCAAGAAGTCGACATGAACAACGAAAGGATCGGCATTCAAGCAATCGAATTGCCCGAGGGGGCAACGCCATTCGACGCGGTCACCGACCCCGATGGCGACTACTTGTTCGTCAGCGACTATTTGCGCCCAACGATTTATGTCATCGACATCGATCGCTTCTCGCCATCGTTCCATACTGTCTTGGGCATGTTGAACGTCGGTGGCACGACGCGGACGGGGGAAACCGTCGGCTTGTTGGGGCTGCGCGGGATTGCGGTCAGCAGCGACGGAGCGAGACTTCATGTGGCCGCCCCGGCTCAAGATCTGTTCCGCACCATCACCGGTGACGAAGGCGCCGTGTTGAACATTTCGCTTGCCGGACTTCGCGACCAAGCTCGTTTTGGGACCAAAGTCACCGGGCCGGATGGCAAACCCATTTTGGATGCGACGCCACCGCTGCCAATCTCGTTCGACTTGAATGGCGAAAACGCAGTCACGTTCGTGGGCCCCGGTCCGTTCGAGATTACGGCGACCGAAGACCCGAATGTCATGCTGGTGACGGACCGTGTCAACGATCGTCGTGCATTTGGTGTGATCCGCCGTGTGGTGACCGAGAGTGGACGCGAAGAGTATCTCGATGACTACGTTTCCGTGGTCGATTTTGGGCGCATTCCTCGACAGGCCGAAGGACGCGACACACACGCGTTCGCGATCAGCAACGTGGGCGGCGTTGCGTATGTGCCAGCCAACGCGTTCCAAGAGTTCTTGAAAACCGACTCCGACGACGGCAGCCACCCGGCGTACGCGGTCATCACCGGATACAACGCGCTCAAACAGGGTGATCCCAAAAAAGATCCCGGCATCGCGCCGTTCTTCGCTTACAACGTCTTGGAAGACCGTCCCGACGGCGACGGGTATTACACCATCAGCGTACCCGTCGGCGCGGGCGGAACCATTGGAATCATTCGCAGCCCACTGGGTGACTTTGATAACATCCTGGACAAGCCTCGAATTGTTGCTGCGACACGCCCCATCCAAAGCGGTTTCCCCGATGACATCGCGGCATCGATTCGAACCGGAACGATTATCGCGCCGTTCCAAGCGACTGATGGTGTGTTTGCTTATGACTTGCTGGGAATCATTGCAGAGATCGAGAAAGAGGTCGATGGAGACGAGCTGCCACAATGGAGCCAGTTTCCCGAAGACCCCGCGGTCAACACCCAACTGAGTCGATTGCTGCGCGGTCCGCTGTCAACCGTTCCGATCGATGCGATCAATCCGAATCTCGCCATCGCAGGCGACTATCGTTACTTTGATCAAATCAGGGACGGTAAGCTCGAGGTCGGATACGGTGTTCCTCCGTTGGATCCGTTCGGTAACGAACCCAACAACTACGTTCCGATCGCGGTCGACGATTCGCCTCGCGGCGTCTCGGTCCAACCCACGGTTTCGCCCGTTTTTCCTGCGTTGACACCGACACCTTTCGGTCAACGGGTTGCGCTGCAAGCGTTTCCAGGCGTGGGCATGACCGTCGAAGCCGGACGGTTTGCTCAAGCCGATGCGCACACCGGCGCGCTACTGGATGGTCACGAATTGGTTTCGTATCTGTCGCAGAACGAAAGCCGTTCTTTGCGGCTTCGGTACGATTCGTTGCGTGCCGAACCGCGCACGTTGGAGTATTTCCAAGTCGCCAACTTACCCGACTTGAACGTGGGCGACGAAGACTTTCTTGCCGTCGGCGTCACCGCTATCGGCGGCGACATTCGCATCGGACCCAATGGCGTTGATCCAACCGATCCAGTCTTGGCAGCGGCCGGTTTGGATGGTGGCGAAGCATTGTTCAAAGTCGGTGAAATCAAGAAAGGAAGCGGCTACGGCGCGGGCGTGCCCATCGACTTCACCGACGCACCGACCGGGCTCTACAACTTGCGCGTCGAAGCCGGCGTGCTGAAGAGTTCGGGTGGCGGATATAGCTTGGGTACTGTCATTGACCAAACCGAACCACTCGCGGTTGTCAACGGAATCGACAGTCCGTTTGGCGCGGGCTGGGGACTGGAAGGACTGCTTCGACTCCATGCCGGCACCGATGGCGTATTGTTGGTCGACGGCAACGGTACCGAACAGATTTTCTTGAGTCCCGAAGTTCCCGGGCAGCCCTACACGCCGCTGGTTCCCGACTACTCGCGTTTGGAACAGGACGAAAATGGCGCATTCACTTGGCGTTTACTCGACGGCACGGTGCACGAGTTCAATGACAAAGGATTGCTGGTCGCTCGCCGTGACCGAAACCTAAACGAAACGAAGTTCGAGTATTCCGGCGATGTGATTAGCAAGATGATCGACCCAGTCAAATTGGAAACCGTTTTTGAATCCAGTGGTGGAAAAGTCACTGCAATTACCGACCCTGCCGGTCGCACGACACGGTTTAAGTACAACGGCGACCGGTTGATCAAGATCACAGATCCCGACGGAACCTTCCGCACATTCGAGTACGATGCGCGCATCGCTTATGAAGATTCCGCAGAGCCCTTGTTCGAGAACTTAATCACCGCGCAAACGTTGAAACGAGGCGGGCCGGCACCGTCGGATGTCACCGAAACGGAATCCGATTTCCGTGAAACGTATGACTACGACGCGTTTGGACGGATCACGGGCGGACAGCGGGTCGATGACAAGTCATTCACGTTGACTGCCGCGCAAACGCTGGGCGCGATCCTGCCAAATAACTTTCGTGAACTCGATACAGCGGTTCCGTTGGTAGAGTTAACCGATAGTGAACGCGAAGCCCCCGACACCAGTATCCTGACGACCTGGTGTGGTGTCAGCGAACCTGAAATGAACGAGGAGCCGTTGACGCGGTTTTTAGCGGAAGCCAACTATGTCGATTTCGAGGGGCGCGATCACAAATATTTGATGGATGGATTCGGTTCGCTGGTCAAAGAGAAGAACGAGAACGAGACACGCTATCAGTCATTGCGGGCGGCGGATAACGGCGCAATCGTCGCTGAAATATCACCGGGTGGCGTCGTCACCTGCCATGTTCGCGACATCTTCGACAACGTCGTAAAAACGACTCGCTTCCCCGACGGTCTCGATGGTGCGAAGCAGGTCGATATCTACCGCTATGACACGGCCTTAAACAACCAATTGGACTTCCGCCAAGATGCGGTCGGACGCACGTTCACTTACACGCTTGATGCGTTCGGCAACAAAACGCACGAAGTCATCAACGATCCGTCGGCACCGGCGGGCAGCCCATCAAGCGTCACGCGACTGTTCTCGTATGGCACCGGCGGATTGCTGACCAGCACCACCGATGGAGAATCCAACGTCGTCCTTCACGGTTTCGACGAACATGGACGAATCCAAACCGTCACCTACACCAACGGAGTCGAACAATACACCTACGTCGGACTGTCGGGCGACTTGGCCACGATGACGGATCCCGCCGGCGACATGATGACGTACACGTATGACGCATTGGGACGTCTGGAGACAACGACTTACACCGAAACGTTGGACGACACGACTTATACCGAAACACGTTCGTACGATGCACACAGTAACCTGCGACGTGTGGTTGATTACAACGGGAACATCACCGAGTTCACCTACGACAAACTCGATCGTGCGGTTTCGCGGGTGGATGCCGTTGGCACCCTCGATCTAGAAACCCTGTACGCGTATTCGCCGGCAGGTCTGGAAGGACTCTACGCCACCCAGACCGGGCAGAACTACGAATACGCATTCCGCCGCGACCCGCGAGGCAATTGGACCGGCCAGGTCTTCGACGCCAAGAGTTTACTGATTGCCGAGTACGACGAACTCGGTCGCGAAACGACACACAAGTACGACGACAACGACTTCATCGATTCGACGACGTTGCCCGATGGATCCGTGATCGATTACACCTCGGACAAAATCGGACGCATGGTCGGCAAGTCGGGGCCCGGCGCCGGCCAGAACGCTTCGACCTACGTGTACGACTTGGCGAACCGATTGATTCGCGAAACGCATGTCAATCCAACCACGGGCGATCAGATCACCGAATACACGTACAACCTGTTCGACAAAGTCGCGAAGACTGTCGATGCCGAAAAGCATGTTCACCTTCAGGAATACGATTCGGCAGGCAACCGCACCGCAGTCATCGTCGCGTCAGGAACCGATGACCAGTTTCGAACCGACTACACGTTTGACGGCCGAAATCGGATCGAAACCAGCGTGGCTGGCGGAACGGCGACAACCACGTATGAATACTATCCGGATTCGCAGCTGCATACCGTCACGGACGCCCGAGGTGGCATTACGACGTACGTTTACGGAACGATGGATTCGTTGCTAAGCGTCACCGATGCGATCAGTCAAACGACGCACTATGTCTATGACGGCGTTGGTAACTTGACCGCCATCGTCGATCCACGTGGTGCCAGTCGAGAAGATGAAAGTTTCCGAACGACATTCGTCTATGACGAAGCGAACCGTCAGACCACCGTGACCAATGCGGTGGGAAGCGTCACTCGTTTCGGCTACGACAAAGCGGGAAACCGTACCAGCATCATTTCTCCGCGATCGGCAACCGTGGGCGATGAAGCGGCCACAACGACGATGGACTACGACCGGATCGGGAACCTGATCGAGACAATCGAGCCCGAAGGTCGACGCGTCGTGTTGGGCTACGACCCGAATTTCAACTACCGAACACTGGAAGAAATCTACAACGGCGACGAACTGGAACGCCGAACCCAGTGGGACTATCACGCCGACGGCCGAGTCAAGACGATGACCGATTCGTTGGGCCGCGAGACTCGTTACGATTACGACAAGGTCGGAAATTTGATCCGCGTCGTTGATCCTCGCGGTGCGGCCGTGCGCACCGAGTACACACACGACCGACTGAATCGTGTCTTGACCACGACGATGGCTGCTGCTCGTCCGGAAGCAGCGACTTATACCACGACCTATAACGCGGCTGGATTGATCGATACCGAAACCGATCCGTTGGGGTTGGTTACGGCATATGACTACGATTCGCTGCAGCAAGCTCAATCCGTCACGATGACGGGCGCCGATGGGCTGGAATTTGTTCAGAAATTTGTCTACGACAAGCTTGGCTATCTGACTTCGTTCACCGACGCCCGTGGCGATTTCTACACGACCGAGTACGACGTTGACTTGGTGGGACAAACGTTGTCACAAACCGGGCCTTCAGGAACCATCGACGATCCGAAGCCCTACGAAATCGTTTACACCTACGACGCGGTTGGAAATGTTGAAACGATTTCGGATCCCCGCGATGCCGAACTGCTGACAAGCTATCAGTACGACGCGGTCGGACGCCGAATCAGCGAAGAAGACGCGATGGGCAATCTGGCTCACTACGCGTACGACGAGATCGGCAATCTGGTTGCCTACACGGATCCGCGTGGCGCTCGTGGCGAAGACGAATTCACGACCGTCTATGAGTTCGACCTACTGAATCGTCCGACGGGTGTTCGCCAGCCCGGGGGCGGCATGGTTTGTCAGGTCTTCGACGCGGTCGGCAACGTCGTCGTTGAAGTCGGCGCTGGCGCCGGACGGACCACATGCGAAGGATTGACGGCGGAATCGTCTTCATCGCATCGCACCGTCAACGTCTACAACGAAGTCGGTTACTTGCTTTCGTCGACCGATGCCGAAGGCAACGAAACGCTTTACACCAATTACGACGGCGTTGGAAATGTCGGATCGATCACCGACGGGCGTGGCTTTGAAACTAAATATAGCTACGACGGACTCGATCACATCGCTCGCATCGTTCGCGACGCAGGTTCGGATGGAAACGAAACGGCAACGGAGACGTTCCAGTACGACAAGGTCGGAAACCTGCGCATGCACCAAGACGCCCGTGGCGCAGAGTACGAAACTCGGTACGAATACGACGGGCACTACCGAATGATCCAGTCGTCGATCGATTTGGTCGTTTCGGGCGGCGACGAGGATGCCGGATCGTTGGTCGAAAAAATCGCATACGACAACGTCGGCAATATCGTTGCGATCACGGATCCTCGCGGCGACTACTTCACCACCACCTTCAAGATCGATGCGGGCAACCGCGTCGTTTCATCGACCCAGCCCACCGGCAGCGCGGAAGCACCGGGCACGCCAGCGGTATTCACGTATCAGTTCGACGTGGCCGGTAATTTGATCGCCGAGGGCGACAGTCGAGGCGATGCGTTCACGGTTCACCGCGAGTTCGACGACGCGGGTCGAATCGAACGCATCGTTCGGCCGACTGGAACGTTGCTCGAGCGAGGCCCCGATGCGGTCACCGACATCGAATACGACGCGGCCGGGAACGTCGAGAAAATTGTTTATCCGCGGGCGAACGCGGATGGCGAGCGATATGCGCACACGTTCGATCTTGATGGTCGCGGCGCCTTGAATTTTGAAGTCGATGCGGCCGGCTATCGAACCGAATACAAGTATGACGATGCCGGAAACGTTCGCGAGCGCACCGAAGTGGGCGACGGATTCACGGCGACTCGAATCACAACGCTGGAATATGACCAACTGAACCGTCTGCGGTTCGAGCGTTTGGAAGGACACACGACGGAAACGAAGTACGACGAGAACGGCAACATCACGCTTATCGCCGGCCCATTCGTCGACTCGGCGGGTTCGGTCATGACGACCCAAATGGCTTACGACGCGTTGGGATTCATGAAATCGACGACTGACGGATCTGGAAACACACAATTCATCCGTCGAGACAACGTCGGCAATGCGATCGAAACGATCGATCCGCGAGGTGACTACTACAAATCGACGTTCCGCTTTGACGGTGCGAATCGGCTGCTAGAACGAACCGATCCGACCGGCAGTTTTGAGTTGCCCGGTGAGTCGGTGACGACGAAGTACCGTTACGACGGCGCTGGGAATGTGGTCGAAGAAATCGACCCCCGCGGCGATGACTATGCGACCTTCCGCACCTATGACGCGCAAGGTTTTGTCACGAAAATCGATCGACTGGGTGGAACGCCCGATGATGCGCGGCGTAACGTCGAAACCTTCCAATATGACATCGTCGGCAACGTCACCAAATACGTGGATGCTCGCGGTGAAGGTTTTGCGACGGTGATGACTTATGACTTGCAAGACAACCTTGCCAGTCGCACGTACGCTGGCGATGATCGTCCTGGATCGCGAGTCGAACGATTCGTCTACGACCCGGCCGGCAATTTGATCGAGCAGTTCGGATTGGCTGATGTGGGAACATCAACGGTGATGACCTATGACGGACTGGGGCGTGTTGTCAAAGTCGTCAATCCGCTTTTGGAAACGACCGACTACACCTACGATCGCTTTGGCAACGAAGTCCGCATTGTCGACTACCAGGGCGAATCGCGATCGGACTACGACGCGTTTGATCGTCTCACGTACAGCTTGGATGCGGAGGGTAATGAAGAAGTCTTTACCTACGCGAATGACTCGATCATCTCGTCCACGTTGAACGGCGAAGCTGCCGGTACCAGCGAATTTGACGTGCTAGGCCGTTTGTCGAAGCGAATCGACGGTGATGGTGGCGAGACAAGTTATCAATACGATGCAGTCGGCAACACGACGACCATCACGGATCGCCGAGGGACTCGCACCGAAATCGTTTACGATGCACGGAATCTTCCGCTTCGAGTGACCGAGGCGGTCGGCGCGGACGTCGAAGCAACTTCATCGCTGGAATACGACGTGCTGGGGCGATTGAAATCCGAGACCGACGCGCGCGGCGAGTTTTTCACAACAACCTACGTTTATGACAATCTCAGTCGATTGATCGAACGTCACGAACCGGTCGGGACACCAACGCGAGCCGGTACGCCGACACCCGGTTTTGACAAGTCCGTTCATCAGTATCGCTACACGCCGACCGGTAACGTGGCTTACGAAATCCCGGCTGGCGGCGACGACTATCGCATTGATTACACGTACGATGCGATGGACCATGCGGCCAGCATGTCCTACAAGGTCAATGTCGACGGCTCGCTTGTCGACGTGACGGAAAGCTTGGTCTACGACACTGCGGGACGATTGGTCCAGTCAATCGATTCGGCTGGCTTTGTGACCAAGCAGTCGTTCGATCCGCTCAATCGCATCACGGGCTATAGCACCGACGCAGCCGGCGATGACGCATTCATCGATTCGACATGGACGTATTCGGCGAACACACTCGGCCAAAAAGTCGAACGAATCGGACCGGAGGGTCAACTGATCGAATCGGTTCAGTACGACCGACGCGGTCGCGTGCTGTCCCAGCAAACGCTCGGCAGCCAACCCGAGTCTTATGAGTATGACGCGCGAGGATTGGTTCTGTCCGAAACCATTGGCGATCGGACGACAACGTACGGCTACAACGCTCGCGGACACTTGCAGACCGAGACCGATCCGGCGGGCAACGTGACGACTTACGAGTTTGACGCCGAGGGCAACTTGCTGTCTCGTCAGCGTCCCGGCTTGAGTAACCCAGAAGTGTTCGAGTACGACGAACGTGGGCGACTAGAAACCGAAACCCGCGGCGACGGGTCGACCACGACGTATGGGTATGACGCCGCGTCATTCATCCATACTATCACCGACGCCTCGGGATCGGTGACGACGTATGATCGTGACATCACGGGGCTTGCATGGTCCGACGTGAACGAACACGGCACCCGTTTGTACGACTACGACGCGATGGGAAACCAAACGCGGATGAAGGATCGTAACGATCGAGTGATCACACGCGAGTTCAATACGCGAGATCAGGTGACCCGTGAAGACTGGCTTGACGATACCGACACGATTCTGGATACGTTGACGTACAACTACACCGTCGACGGACGGCTAAGCCAAGCAACGCACGGTGCGATCGATGTCACACGCAACTTCACCGATGATGGCAATCGGCAAGTCGCCGGCGAGACGACCAACCATGTCCCGATCGGTGGCGCAATTGAGCTGACGATTGGCTATGATTCGCTCGGTCGTCGCGATTCAGCCGCTTGGATCGCAGATACAGAAGCCTTGTTCGGCCAGCAGTATCAGTACACCGACGCGCTGGGACGACTCAGCCAGATCACTCAATCGGGCCCTGCCGTAACCGACAAGACGGTCGACTGGACGTACGCGACCGGACTGGACAAACCGGCCACGATCGGGCGACAGACCGTCGCTGCGGATGCCGTCAGCGTCACATCCACCTATAGCTATGACGCGCGAGGACTGGTCGATTCGCTGGCACACGCCGGTGCCGGGGTGATCAACTCGTACTCGCACGCTTATGACTTGGCGGGCCGAATCACGGGCCGCAGCGACAGTTTCGACAGTGCCGTTTACAGCTATGACGATGGTGATCAATTGCTGTCCGTCACCCACACGCAAGACGTTTTGGCGGACGAAGTCTATGGGTATGCGGAAGACGGTCGTCGGTCGTCGTCAACGACGCAGATCGGACCGCTGCAATACGAGGGTCAGAATCGGCTAACCAGTGATGGCATTCATACGTTTGCCTACGACAACGAAGGCAATTTGATCGAGCAGATCGAAATTGCCACCGGAAACCGTTCGACGTTTGATTACGACCATCGCAATCGGTTGATCGAGATCGAGGTCTTCGTCGATGGCGAGGTCCAGTCGACGACGACGTTTATCTACGACGCGCTCGATCGACGCGTCGAGATGATCACGGATAAATCAGCTAGTGGCGGCGTCGCAACGTCGCGGTACTTTGTCTACGACGGCCAGGACGTGGCACTGGAATACACGCAAGTCGATGGCGGGGACACCGATCTGGTGTCCGTGAATCTGTTCGGCATGGGAACCGATCAAGCGATCGCGGTGGACGATACCAACGGCGAAGTCGTGTGGTTGTTGGGCGACTCGCAGGGCAATATTCGCGACGTCGCGCACGACCAAGGCACATCGGCGAACCACATCACGATGGATGCGTTTGGCAACGTCGTCGAACAGACCGATGCGGCGAACGCGGTAAGGTTCCTGATGGCGGGCCGCGAGTTCGATGTGGACACTGGGTTGTACTACATGCGGGCGCGGTACATGGATCCGCAAACCGGGCGATTCTTGTCCGACGATCCGCTGGGCCGCATCGACGGAGACATCAACGGTTTCCGTTATGCAATGAACAGCCCGACGATGATCAGCGACCCAACCGGTTTGTCGCCCGCAGTATCGCCTCACCCCTGGTCATCGGTTTACGTTGGCACGCACAGCGAACGCACGGGATTGATGTTGGGCTTGGAAGCCTTGTTGTATGTGCCCGACGCCTTTGCAACGACCGTCAACGAAGTCATCGGTTTCGTCTTTGACCCAATTTTGATCGGCGTGCAGGCGACATTCGACCAGTCCAAAACCAGTGACTTCTTTACTTTGGGTTCGTTCTGGACCGGATCGACGGATGACTTTGACAAGCTGACCACGATGGGACCGTTGGTCGTTGGGTTGGGAGTCGCGGCACTGGGTGGTGTGGCAGGCGGATTGGTGGGTGGACCGGCTGGCGCGGCAGCCGGCTTCATGATCGCGGGCGATATTTTCGGTGTCGTCAGCGGTGCCAAAACAACCAGAGAAGGATTCAACGAACAAGACCCACGCAAAATCGCGCAAGGGTACGTCGACATCGGATTATCGGCAATCGGTTTGCCGTTCGGGGTCAAGGGACTCAACAAGGCAATCGCTGCCAAGAGAGCCGGTCACGCCAAACCAACTCGCGTCACAGGCGATTCGAAAGTCAACACGCCTGAGAAAACCGTTGCGGAAGCGTCCGCGGACAAACCGGCGGGTCGGTCCAGCCAAGCCGGCAACACGGCTGCGTCAGGTGGCAAGTCAACGCCTCCGCCCAAACGCCCAGGCCGAGGACAGGGTGCCGACACTCAGCCCAACACAACGCCTTCGTCCCAGCCGATGAACAAGACCGCCAAACCGGTCAAACGCAAAATTGACACGCTGAACGAAAAGCTGTTTGTGGAGCAGCAGAGGAGTGCGTTTCGTGAAGTCGCTGATGCACGACGTAGTTCAATGTCAGCGAAATTTTCGGAAGCCAGGAAAGCCGCCCCCGACGCGAAGCCGCCACTTAGCGCGGGCGATTCAGCGGCGAAGAGAGCCGCCAGCAATGGGCCGGACGTGGATCCGCCACCGGCACCCGGCAAACCAGGTTCGCCGTCGACGCCACCTAACGCTCCCAAACCCAGTTCCGGTTCCGGTGGCCCCGCCGGCGGCGGACCATCCGGTACGGGCGGCCGACCGACTGGCGGACCGACACCTCCACCGGCTATGCGAGCGCCGCTGCCGCCCAATCCAACGGCCGCGATTTCGTCGGTTCAAAAGGCCCTGCGCAATGCGTCCGGTTTATCGCGTTCGCAGGCCAGCACCATCACAACGAAAGTTGCGTCGGTGCTTCGGTCCAGCGGTGACAACCTGTTCTTCGCCGTCGACGACTTGGCGAAATCGATCGAGCACATGAAGGGGCTAACCGCGGGAACGATTCGCGAAGTCAGCGGTGTCTTGAGTAAGAACCTAAGTCCGTCGACGATCGACCTGTTGGAAGGCCAAATCCGAGCAAATTTCCGACGAACCACGGCGGAAACCGCGGGAGCCACCGGAGACGCGCTGCGGAAACAGGTCGAACAAGTCGAGTCGATTTCAAAGCAGGCGTCGTTGAACCGGTTGAAAAATGCCGAAGTCGTTATGCGACGCTCGTGGGATCGAGCCGCCGAGAGTTTCGACACGTTTATGGCCGGGCTCGGGCGCCAATTGCCGGACGGCGTTCTGCAGGACGCTATCAATTTTGCAAACCGCGGTTTGCAAAACTCCGTTGGCCAACCGTTCATCTCGCCATCCTCGGTCACTGGTTCAATCGCCGCCCACTACAAACGCCTTTCCGAGGCACCAAGGGCGTTAGCAAAAGAGCTAACTGAGCTGCGGATAAAAATCAGCAGTGAAGAAGCGTTGCTACGGCAAGCGATCATGGACTTGCCAGAATCGGCACTGAACATTGCGGACAATCTGCGTCTGCAACGCATCGTTGCCGAAGACATCAAAGTCGCACGAGCGTTGGAAGTTACGCAGCACTTAGCGAGAGACACCACGTCGATGTTTTGGGAAACCGTTCGGTCGGGTCTCAACGGACCGACACTGCTCAAGAGCAGCACCGTCAAAATGCTTGACGAGATCGCCGACTTGCTAGACATCCAACCGTTTTTCCGACCGCTGGAATTAAACGCAATGGAAACAACGCCGGCGATCATCCCCCATCCCGTCCATGTCGAAGTTGACACGAGTCTGCCGTCGTTGCCAGAACTTGCCGGCGTCGCGATCGAATCGTTCGACTCGCTGCTATTGCCATGGCAGCAACGCAGCATCGTCAACTCGATCCGATTCGTTTGGAATGACCTACCCGCGGGACAGCTTGGCCAAGGACTTTGGTTGCCACCAACCGACGACGATGATCGTCCCGTTTTCGAGATCACGATCGACACCGACGCGGCCGGTCATGGCTGGTTCGTCGATCCAACACCGGAACGAGATGAAGAATTCGGCGCCAGCGGCAACTTGATCGATGGCGATGAGTCTCAGTACGACTTGTTGACCGTGATCCGGCACGAACTCGGCCACGCGATCGGATTCGGCGACGTCTATCGTCCGTTTGTGACACAAACCGAAACCGACTTTGACGGCCAAGTCTGGTTCATCACCGGCGACGATCGTTACCGCTTGAACGCCTCGGGCAGCGAACTGGAACCGACGCTTTACCCCGACCAGTTGATGGCCGCGAATCTATCACCAGGTCTTCGCAAAGCACCCGGTGACGTCGATTTGCAGATTCTCTCCGATGTGCTGGTCATGTCGCACGACACGTCATACTTGGACGTCAAACTTTCGCAGCAGGCGTTCCTACACACTGACGACCACGCCGGTAATCACGGCGGATTCGTGACCTTGGCAACCGGTGTCGCCGACTCGCTTCGTTCCGATCCCGGAATAGGTCTCGCAGCAATCGACAGCCCACTTTGGAATTCGATTGGATCCGTAAGCGTCGCCGATGGTACGGCAACGATCAGTGAAGACGTGGGTATGATCAGTGACTTGTCGCAGACGTTTGTGGTACCGGTGGGACTTCGCTCGGTCTCGTTTACGCTCGGCGGCGTTTCGATGGATGTAGCGGGCACGCATCCTTCGGAAGCTTTTGAGGCGGCGATCTTGCGGGCGGTCGAGACGACTTCGGTTGCTGGTGAAATGGTCGGTATGGCCGGGGGCGATGCGGCGTTTAATTTGCAGGCCGATGGTTCCGTGCGATATGCCAGCGGCGTTGTTGTGTCGGGTGCGTCGGCTAGCGGTGACGTCATCGATGTTAATCGCGAAGACATCCGCATCACCTTGCCGGTTCCGGAATCGGCGACCGGTGAAGCGGTGACGTTGTACTTTGACTTGATCGGGTTCGGCGACGAGGCCAGCAGCATCACCGTTAGCGATGTTCGCATGAATTTTAACCTCGGATGGCAAAATCCGATCGACCGCTTTGATGTCGATGACATGGGTGACGTTACCGCTCGGGACGCCCTGCTGATCATCAACGAACTGCATCGAAAGCGAGTTCACGATCCGGTGACGCGAGACCTGTTCGCGATCACGGATGACGTTGGTCCGCCACCGTTCTATGACGTCAACGGCGACGGAAAAGTATCGGCGCTCGATGCCCTGCAAGTGCTGAACCAAGTTGGGCGGCTATCGGGTAACCTGGAAAGTGAGCTACCCGAATCATGGCAGAACCCGATCC
>JBAUHR010000059.1:0-2123 GCA_049680385.1 Rubripirellula sp.
CAAGGCATTGAGTATCAGGCCAAGGCGAGAGAACTCGGTCTCGATGTCGAATTTTGGCTGGCCACCGATCAGCCCCACGGATTCTTCAACGACAGCCCTTGGTTGGAGGTCACCACGCTGCGTCTGGACGAATATCTAATGCGACTTGGCTACCTCAGCGGAGCACCGACTGTTTCCCTACCAGATAACGCACCGTCATTGAAAGCTGTCGAAAAATTTGTGACGAAAAATTGAAAGCCATGTTTCGACACACATCTTTCGACTTTCAAAAAACTGATGAAGCATTCGCTATGAAATCTATCTCACCGATTTTGCTGTCCTTGATGCTATTCACCTGTTTTGTCAGTGCCGCGGACTGGCCGCAGTTTCGAGGACCGAATCGGGATGGCAAGTCACTCGAAACAGGCCTGCTGAAGAAGTGGCCCGAGGGTGGCCCTAAGCTTCTCCGCACGATCAGTGGCCTTGGCAGCGGTTTCTCGTCGCCTGTGATTTCAGGAGATCGCTTCTACATCACCGGCAAAGTCGGTGATGATCTCAAGCTGTTTTGCTTCGATCTGTTGGGTAACAAAATTTGGGAACGAACGCATGGCTTAGCGTTTCGCGAGTCCGATGCGCCCCATTCGCCTTATCCCGGTTCCCGCGCTGCTCCGACCATCGCCAGCGACACAGTCTATCTGCTCGGCGGCCTCGGTCGATTGGCTGCCTACAATATCAGCAACGGTGAACTCATTTGGTCGCTAGACATCGTCAAGAAACTTGGCGGTCGCGTGCCGCCATGGGGCTATACCGAGTCTGTACTAATTGATGGTCATAAACTGATCTGTACGCCGGGCAGCGAGACAAAAGGAACGTTCGCTGCGTTGGATAAGCATAACGGTCGCTTGATTTGGCAAAGCGGTGAAGTCACCGAGCGAGCTGAATACGGTTCACCGATTTTGATCGAGACTGATGGCGTAAGACAGGTTGTCACGATGAGCCGCGGCGGACTAGTTGCGGTGTCGCCAGATAACGGAAAGCTGCTCTGGCGTTATGATCGTAACGCCAAGAGGGGAACTCCAGAGACGACCACCGCTCATGGCAACTCGCCAGCCTATGGGGATGGCTATGTCTTCGAAGCAACCAGCTACCACACCCGCGGTGGTTGCGCAGTGTCTCTCGTAGCGGCGTCGGACGGGATACAAGCGGATCTTGCCTGGGAAAGCTCTAAGTTGAATTGTGAACATGGCGGCTACGTGGTTGTCGCTGGCTACATCTACGTGAACCAAGGCGTCGGTTGGAGTTGTGTCGAACTGAAAACGGGCGAAGAGAAATGGTTTGGTCGCGGCCCTGGCAAGGGTTCGATCATTTACGCCGACGGTATGCTCTACTGTCTCGGAGAAAAAGGCCGGATGGGACTCATCAAAGCCAGTCCAACGGAATTCAATCTGGTCAGTATGTTCGATTTACCAGACGGTGAAGGTCCTTGCTGGACGCATCCGGTCATCAGTGATGGCAAGCTCTATTTGCGTTGGGCTGATCGCCTTCTTGTGTATGACATTAAGGAATCGGATTCCAAATGAAAAGTAAAGTGTCGAAGAACATGATGCGAATCCATTTTTTGTCTTGCCTTCTCTTCTGGGTGTTTTATTCGCCGCTTCAGGGAGAAGAAAACCATTGGCCGCGCTTTCGTGGGCCGAATGCGGCAGGTGTTGCGCCGGACCATGACGATTTGCCGATCACTTGGTCAACGACCGATAACGTGAAATGGGTAGCTGACGTGCCGGGCCTGGGTTGGTCGTGTCCTGTGGTCTGGGAAAATCGTGTCTTCCTTACGACCGTCGTCAGTGACAATCCGACCAAGATTCCCGAGAAAGGGATGTACCTTGGTGAAGGCGTTCGTGACCCGGCCAAGGGCGTTCATCGTTGGATGGTCTATTGCTTCGATCTGAACACAGGCGACGTGTTGTGGAAGGACGAGGCTCACGTCGGCCAACCGCAAGTGCCGCGACATCCCAAGAGTACCTACGCGTCTGAAACTCCGACGACCGATGGAGAGCGGCTGTACGTTCTGTTTGGGGATCTGGGCCAGTGGTGCTACGACCTCGAAGGCAAGTTGCTGTGGGAGCGAAAGATCGAATCCAAGG
>JBAUHR010000060.1:0-4244 GCA_049680385.1 Rubripirellula sp.
AGGAACTGATCGCCCAAGAACCGCTTGCCACTCGCAGCGATTCGCGTCTGATGGTGGTCGATCGCACCCAGGGTTCCATTGAACATCACTACGTGCGTGATCTGCCGGAACTATTGTCGGCCGGTGACACTTTGGTAATGAACAATAGTCGCGTGGTGCCGGCTCGATTGGTGGGCCAGCGGGCTACAACGGGCGGTCGCTGGCAAGGATTGTTCTTGCAGGCCGATCGCGAAACAGGAATCTGGGAAGTCCTTACCAAGACGCGCGGCACCCTACGCGAAGGCGAAGCGATCACCATCAAGGATCGTGACGCACGCGATGGAATGGAATTGGTGGTCGTCGCCCGAACCGACGACGGCAAACTGTTGGTCAAACCGCGGTTGACCGCCGACATGTCGGTCGTGATGGGCGACAAACTAAAGGAGCCCGCTGACTGGCTCGATCGCTTTGGGCGAATTCCTTTGCCCCCTTACATTCGCGACGGCCAAATGGTGGATGCGGATGTTCAAAACTATCAGACGGTATTTGCCAAGGACCGGGGCAGCGTTGCCGCGCCAACCGCAGGGCTGCACTTTACCAAAACACTGTTAGAAAAAGTGCGTGCGGCAGGGGTCGATACCGCCGAGGTGACGTTGCACGTCGGGATTGGCACCTTCCGTCCGATCCAAACCGAACAACTTGATGACCATGTCATGCACACCGAATGGGGCAGCATCGATGCGTCGACGGTCGAAAACATCCGTGGCCGGCGAGCTCGCGGTCGCTGCATTGCCGTCGGCACAACCAGCGTACGCGTGTTGGAAAGTTCTGCGGCCAAGAACGGTGGCAAGCTGACCCCATGGACCGGCGAAACCGATTTGTTCATTCGGCCACCGTACAACTTCAACGTCGTCGACGGCATGATGACGAACTTCCACTTGCCCAAAAGTTCACTGCTGGTGCTAGTCAGCGCCTTTGCTGGACGCGAGTTGGCGATGAAGGCGTATCGAACGGCGATCGACAACGAGTATCGCTTTTACAGTTACGGCGACGCGATGCTGATCATCTAGTCAGCCCCCAGCATTTACTTCAACCAACCGGATCGCGGATTCGGTTGAAAGTGGCTCAGACGGCCACTTAATTCTGCCATTTTCTTTGGCCCAAGCCGTTTCCTGTGCTCGTTGTGTTGCTTAGCGAAGCTAGACGGCCACCGAACAGCCCGAATTCCTGCGGCTTGTATCGGGTGCAACGATTGCGCTCCCCAAGGTGAACGAATCGGCACCGTTTTACCACCTTCTTTAACCGTGCACACCGGAAAAGTGACCCATGTTTCATTCGAACGCAGAGCTTGCAGGCATGTTGCGATCGGTTGTCGATCGCTGCCACGCGGGGCACGCGTTGTAACCGGTCGATTTGCGGCCGGATCCATTTTCCTCGAATCTGCGATTCGCCGCTCCTTAGGGATACTTAAACATGACCAGAATTAACACTAACGTTTCGTCACTCGTCGCTCAAAACCGTTTGTCATCAAGCAACAGCGACTTGAACTCGGCACTGACTCGATTGAGCACCGGTCTTCGCATCAATAGTGGTGCAGACGATCCTGCCGGATTGATCGCCAGTGAATCACTGCGATCGGAAATCAACGGTCTCGGCAAAGCGATCAGCAACACTGAACGCGCCAGCCAAATCATCTCGACCGCTGACAGTGCCTTGGGTCAAGTTAGCAACTTGCTAAACGATGTTCGCGGCTTGGCCGTTGAAGCTGCTAACAGTGGTGCACTTAGCAAAGAAGAAATTGCAGCTAACCAGTTGCAACTCGACAGCTCGCTAGAAGCCATCAACCGAATCGCTCAAACCACGACTTTCCAAGGTCGTAAGTTGCTCGACGGTTCGTTGGACTTCGTTTCGAAGGCCGGCACCGGCGCCGAAAACCTGCAAAGCCTCAGCATCGACCAAGCAAGCTTGGGCTCGACCGGCAAGGTAAGCGTCGATATCAACGTTTCCGAAGCTGCGACCAAAGCAGCCGTTTCGGTTCCTGGCTTCACTGCCGCTGGCGCTGACACTCCTGCGGTGGCAGCATCCGCCACCTTCGCCGTCGGTACAGAGACGATCACGCTCGATCAAGACACCGCAGGTGCAAATACAAACACGATCACCTTCGTTGAAGACGCGGCAACAGTCGATGGCGAAGCCGTCGTAACTGACGATGGCAGCGGAAACATTACCATCACCATCGACGGAACCGCAGCAACATCGGCACAGGAAATCGTTGACAAAATCAACGCTGCCGGCCTTGATATCACCGCATCCACCGACGGTGCAGGTACTCAAACGATCACTTCGGCACCTGGCGACACAGCATTCGCTGGCGGTGCTGACTTGATCCCCGGTGCGGCTGGTGGACTTGCCAAAGACGTTGTCTTTGAATTGCAAGGTTCAACCGGATCGGAAGTGTTCAACATCAAAGCTGGTTCGACCATCGAACAAGTTCGCGACCAAATCAACCTGGTCAAGGACGCAACGGGCGTCGAAGCTGCCGTCAACGCTGATGGCGAGACTCTGGACCTGACTTCGTCTTCCTACGGTTCGGAATCGCTGATCGATGTTCGAGTTCTTGAACAAGAATCCGGTGGTAACTTCACATCGACCCGCGCAGAAGGTACCGACATCGTTGCGACCGTCAACGGACGTGCAGCCAACGGCGACGGCAACAAGTTGTCGGTCAACACTTCGACGCTTGACTTGTCGACGTCCGTCAAAGAAGGCTTCACTGGCACAGCATCGTTCGAAATCAACGGTGGTGGTGCGAAGTTCCAACTGGGTCCTGACGTTGTCGGCAACCAACAAGCTCGCGTCGGCATCAGCAGCGTTTCAACCGCTCGATTGGGCGGAACCGCTGGCAAACTGTACCAACTGGGCAGCGGTGAATCGGCTGACTTGTCGAAAGATCCAGCCAAGGCTGCTGAAATCGTCAGCGAAGCGATCGACCAAGTCACCAGCCTTCGTGGTCGACTGGGTGCATTCCAATCGACGACTCTGGACAGCAACATGGTCAGCTTGAAGGAAACCAAGGCTAACCTGCAAGAAGCTGAAAGCTCGATCCGTGACGCCGACTTCGCTACTGAATCGGCCAACCTGACCCGAGCACAGATTCTGGTTCAATCGGGCACCAACGTGCTTTCGATGGCCAACCAGAACCCACAAAACGTTCTGTCGCTGCTTCGTTAAGAAGTCAGTTTCACACGAACGATATTGATAGAGATCGCCAGCCGGCCGAGGGGGAACCTTCGGCCGGCTGGTTTCGTTGATCACTAGCCCGAACGACCATCTGTGACGTTTGCGCGGCTTTTCTTGGGAACACGTGATCAAAATCCAGTCTATTTCCCACTATTTTGCGGAAGACACGCCCCGCAGGTCCGATCTCGGTTGTGAAGGCCTCCCCGTGCTGATCGATGTTCGATCGCTTCGGCAGCGGTCCGTCCCGGTCCCTCGCGGCCGGATACCTCCCCAATCTGCCCCGCGATCAACCAATAAAGGGTCCTCCCATGACAAGAATCAATACTAACGTACCGTCGCTCGTCGCCCAAAACCGATTGCAAACGAGCAACTCGGACTTGCAAACGGCACTGACGCGACTGAGCACTGGTCTTCGCATCAACAGCGGTGCAGACGACCCGGCCGGTTTGATCGCCAGCGAAGCGTTGCGATCGGAAATCACTAGCCTCGGTAAAGCGATCACGAACACCCGTCGAGCTAGTCAAATCATCTCGACCGCGGACAGCGCACTTGGGCAAGTCAGTAACTTGCTGAACGACATTCGAGGATTGGTCGTCGAAGCGGCTAACACGGGTGCCCTTAGCCCTGATGAAATTGACGCAAACCAGTTGCAGGTCGACAGCTCGCTAGAAGCCATCAACCGAATCGCTCAAACGACAACATTCCAGGGCCGCAAACTGCTCGACGGATCATTGGATTTCGTGACGACAAACGGCACCGGCGCCGAGAACATCGAAGACCTCAGCATTGACCAAGCCAGCCTCGGCAGCACGGGCTCAGTCAGCGTCGACATCAATGTTTCGCAAGCAGCGACGCAGGCGGCCGTTTCGGTTCCAGGCTTCACTGCCCCTGGCGCTGACACTCCTGCAGTGGCAGCATCCGCCACCTTCGCCGTCGGTACAGAGACGATCACGCTCGATCAAGACACCGCAGGTGCAAATACAAACACGATCACCTTCGTTGAAGACGCGGCAACAGTCGATGGC
>JBAUHR010000061.1:0-6281 GCA_049680385.1 Rubripirellula sp.
ATCCAGGCTTGCAGATTTGATCAATGCAAATCGTTCGGAGACTCCATCGGCAGCGATTTCGCTATCCGCCGGTCCTCATAAACCGATGCCAAAAGTAGCAGACCCCACCGCTGATGCAACCACCCGCCGCCCCAAACAACGCCAGTATGCATCACGAATCGGCGGATGATCCGGCCAGCCGAAGGGTTTTGATGATTGGGGCATCGGTGCGGGCGGCGGCTCAATCGGCCTCTGCCGGTGGATATCGCGTGGTCGGAATGGACCAGTTTGGCGACCGAGACGCGGTGGCGGCATGCGACGAATTTGCGATGCTGGACGATGTCGATCGCGTCGGCGAGTTGCTGGGGCGATACGCCGACGTGCCGCTGATCCAGGTCGGCGGGCTGTCCGAGATCCAGGATTGGCTCGGGATTCACCCCGCGGCACGGGCCAGATTGTCGCCTTCAATCGAAATCCAACGTCAATTGGCCGATCCGAGCGTGCTGGCGAGACTGGCCAGCGAAAATGGGTTTTCGTTTCCTGAGACTCTCGAATCGACAAATGATCCGTCTACTGATCCGTCTACTGATCAAATCCCGCTTGGGCGTTGGCTCTGCAAGCCTCGACACGGTTCCGGCGGAATCGGAATTCGATGGCTCGACCGTTCGCGTCCGCCAAAGGACGGCTGGATCCAGCGATGGGTTTCCGGCCGCAGTTTCGGTGCCACGCTGCTGGTGCGCCCTGGTGCTTCGCAGCTTCTAGGAGTCTGTCGATCGACCTTTCACCGGATTTCGACCGCCGCCGACTCCGTTTATCCGTTCGTTTACGGCGGATCGATGGGGCCAATCGCCTGTGATCCAGGCCTAGCCGATCGGCTGGTTTCGCTTGGGCATGCGATTGGTGAGCATGCGATTGGCGAAACGTCGGGATTGGCTGGGTTGTGCAACGTCGATTTCATGGTCGATCAAAACCAGACGCCGTGGCTGATTGAAATCAATCCGCGGTGGAGCGGATCGAGCGAACTGATCCAGCAGGGTCTCGAAATCACGTCGCTGATGGCGTTGGCGATCAATCAAAATCAAAAAACACCGTTTCAGGCCGATGCGCCGCCGAAGGATGCGATTCTTAAGAAAGTCGTATTTGCCCGGGTTGGTTTTCGTTTTCATCTGAAATCGTTCGCGGACGGATTGCCGCCCGCCGTGCAGATTGCCGACATCCCCGCCGACGGTGCCGAGATCCTGGCGGGCTGGCCGGTTTGTTCGTTGATTGGAAAACCGTCGGACGTGGTTCGGGCGTCTCGCAAAATCGGCCGTCAATTCGCTATCCTATCGGGACAGACAACTGCCGCTGGTCGTTGAACCGACCAAGATCACTCCCCCCGACGCCATCTGAGACTCTTTGCCGATGACCTTTCCGGACGATTTGAATCACTTGATTCGCACCGATGAACCGTTGGGCCCGCTGGTTTGGTTGGGCATCGGTGGACCGGCTCATTACTTTGCCGAACCCGTCGAGGAAGCGGAAATCGAACGTCTGGTCGTGGCGGCTTCGAAAGCCAGTTTACCGGTTCGTATTTTGGGCGATGGCAGCAACGTCTTGGTCCGCGAAGCGGGCGTTGACGGATTGGTGATTTCGTTGGCAGCGGCGGACACCAGCGGAATGTCGATCGAAGGAAACCTGATGACGGTCGGTGCCGGCGCCAAACTTTCGCACGCCGTGATCAAGGCAGTCGGCGCCGGATTGGCGGGCCTGGAACACCTAGTCGGCATCCCCGGCAGCGTCGGTGGTGCGGTGGTCGGCAACGTCACCAGTGGCGGCCGAGACATCGGGTCGACGGTTCATTCGATCGAAGTGCTGGAAAAAGGCGGCACTCGGCGGGTTCTGTCGCAGGACGAAATTGGGTTCTCGCACCGCAAGACATCGCTGGGCGGTTTGATCGTTCTGAAAGTCATCTTCGAACTCGAGCCGCGTGACGTGACCGCGCTGACCAAACGGATGCAGAAACTGTGGATCGGTTACAACGCGTCGCGGCCAACCGAAGAGCGCCGCATCGCGATGCCGTTCGTTGATCCTGATGGAATGCCGACCAGCGATTTGATCCAGCAGGTTGGGTTGGCGGGACTGCGGGAAGGTGACGTTTCGCTGGATACCGGCAAACCGCACTTTATCGTTGCCCATCCTGGCGCGACCAGCGATCAATGCTTGCGTTTGATCGAGCGAGTTCGCGAACAAGTTTTGCTGCAAACCGGGGTCGACTTGCAGTTGAACCTGCAAATCTGGTAACTGTTGATCATCGGACGGATTTTGCCGCCCGATTCGTAAAACCAGATTTAACTGACGACGCCCCAGTTTCACGAACCTCAGCTTGTGAATCAGTGGTTGTCAGCCCGAGGGCGTGCCTGTGGCGATGCGATCGTCCGAACCTGACCAAACTCGACCGCTGACCGATGCGCTGCGCCGGTTGATCAAGGCGCCTGCTGCGCTGTCGATTCTTTGGCCGGCGTTGATGATCGTTGGCGGATACGTTTCGTGGCACCAATGGGGTGCCGAGCATGTCGTGGGCCCCTACCAAGGCGTCTCAGTCGAACAGATCCAAATCAGCCCACCGCCGAGTTTTGTCCGCAGCGACATCGTCAAAAGCGTCTATCTTGACACCGCGATGGAAGGCTTGTCGCTGATGGATCGGCAAGCGACCGCAAAGATTGCTTCGGCATTTTCGATGCATCCGTGGATCCGCAGCGTCACCAGCGTCCGCAAATTGCCCGGCGGAATCGTTGACGTCCGCCTGGACTATCGCCGACCCGTCGCCATGGTCCAAGTTTACCGGAGCGTCGATGGCGTTCGCGATCGATTCTTCTTTCCAATCGATGGTCAAAGCGTGCTGTTGCCGACCAGCGAATTCACTCGTTCAGAAACCGCCCAGTTCATTCACATCGACGTGCCCGGCGCCGATTCAGCCAACGCCGAAGGGATGCCGTTCGGGGATACACGAGTCGCGGCGGCAGCCATCCTTGCCGAAGCGCTTGCGCCGATTCGCGAACAAACCGGTGTCGTTGGTATCTCGGTCACCGGTGATCCACGCCGCACCCAAGTGCCTCAGTTGGAACTGACGATGCAAAACGGTGCGCGTCACTACTGGGGCAGTCCGCCTGGGATGGAATTGCCCGGCGAAGCTGCGGCCGAAATGAAACTACGAGCCCTGATGGCAACCGATCGCACCAAGCCCAGTGACCCAGCGGTTGCACGAGCACCGTCGCGGTGATCAGCCGAGGCAGCCCCGTTTTCACATAGGCGGTGGTGGATCGCGTTAAAGATCCTCGCGCATCAGGATCAAGAACCCATGATCAAGGATTCCCAGCAACGCCCCCGAGATAAATCTATCTCAGTTGCCACGCCTCGGCGTCACCTTCGGTGATCATCCAACGATGGTCGACGCTCAGTTGTTTGTACTGGTCGGTTTGCCCGTTCGGCCATGTCACCGTGACATCGACCGGATCGCTTGCGGCCCCCAATCCGAACTGAGTCACGGCTTCGTTCTTGCCTTCGTATCCATCACCTGTCGCCGTTGCATGGCGCAGCTTGGTTGATCCGCTAGTGACTTGGATGATCGTTGCCACCGCATCGCGTTCAACCGATCGTCCGACCAATTCAATTTGCAAAAAGTGATTGGGCGTCACGGTTTGGTTCTCGAGAACAGCCGCCGGACCGTTCAAGTCGCTGACCACAGCGTCCATGCGACCGTCCTGGTTCAAGTCGCACGTGATCACGCATCGACCATGATGATCCGTCGACCAATAGTCATCGCCGGCGTCAGCTTCAGCTTCCTCAGAAGTCGTCGATTCAGTTGGCTGAGCATCGACGAAATGTCCGTTCCGATTGGCCAGCAACTGAGTCGGCATGGCGAACGCAGTACCGGCGTGGCGGAAGTCTTCGATATGGCCATTGCCGACAATCAGGTCGTTCCAGCCATCGTTGTCGTAATCGATTGGCTGGATCCCAAATCCGACTCGCTTTTCGCTCAACACGTCGACACCAAATCGAATCGGGTCGTCACGGAATCCAGTGACTGGCCCCGAACGGTACGCGTTGATCCACTCGTCGTACCAATTGGTGACCATCAAATCATCGCCGTGTTCGTGATCAAAATCTGCCCAAGCGACACCCATGCACGCAGTCGCGCGTCCGTGCAGATTCAGCGCCGTGCCCATCGGGACTGCGATATCGGCAAACAGCGTCTCGCTGCTTGACAGGATGTCGACATCGCTTGGCGATACGAACTTCCAAAGCTGGTTGGGACGCTGGTCATTGGCAATAAAAAACTCGGCGCCCGGCTTCCCATCAAAATCACTGATCATCAGACCGAGTCCCGGTTGGGCAGCCTCGCCGACCATCGCGTTACCGCCACTTTGTGCTCGACCCAAATTCAGAATCGTTCGGTCGCCGTTGGGCATGCAAACTGCGACCGCGTCAACCGCAGGCGTGAATTGCAGCGGCCCCGGATACCGCAAGGCGACTCCCCCCGGGCCTAACTCGATTTCTTGAAAAATCCTTGGGTCGGTCACGTATCGCAGCGAAACCAGATCCGGCAACGAATCGCCCGTCACGTCTGCGATACCAACCGACGTCGTGAAGGCTTCGGCAGTTTGTTGATGCTGACTAGAGTCCGATTCATCGCGAAATGTTCCATCACCTTGATTGATGAACACTCGATTGGTGCCAAGATTGGCGACAACCAGATCTGGCCATCCATCCTGATTCAGATCGCCGGCGGTGACGCCTAGCGAGTATCCGCGATCGTCCGTCGCGGTCCATTCTGTTACCCGTTGAAATCCTGATGCCAGATTGCGATAGAGTTGGTTCGGTTGATTGCCGGGTTCGTTGGGAGGGACGCCGGCGCCCTGGTTGAAATACAGATCGACACGACCATCGCGATCAAAATCGAACGCCGCGACACCGCCCCCCAGCGATTCATGAATTCGCATGTATTTGGCGCGATGCACGGAGTGGTTTCGATATTGGAAACGGATCCCACGCTCGCTTGCGACTTCGACCATCACTGGCGGCGTCTGTGATGCCGCCAATGGCAATGAGTTTTCAGTGGGGATGCCGGCGGCGATCGGTTGGGACGATCCGAATGAACCAGCAATGATTTTCAGGTCTTCGTCAATCCATTCGGGCATCGGGAAATCGTCGGCGGATAGTCCGCAAAACTTTGCCTGATCGAACTCCGGTTCATCAAGTGGTATCCGCAGTCGTGATTCGATGGCCTCGCTTTTTGTCTCGGGATGGCGGCTCGTCAAAACGTGGTACCACGCAGCAGCTTGGGGCAAGCGTCCAAACCGAATCATGTCACCAACGATGGCTTCGCCAGCAACTCGGTCATCGGGTTGCCCTTTTCCGATGGCTTTGCCAGCTTCAATCGCATCCATTTGCGCAAAACGTCGCTCGTCAAAAGCTTGCGCGACCTCAGGTTGCCCCAGCACCAACAGAGCCGCTGTTAGACGCTGATGCGTTTCGGGGATCGTGTCATCACGTCGCATGGATTCCAAATAACAACGCACCGCGCTTTCGTGACGCTCTTTGCTGATTTCATAGTCGCCAGCAGCCAGCCAAAACATGGCGTGATCTTGTGTCCCCGGCGGCAAGGACAGCATCCCCGAAGTCCACTGATCCCACTGCATCAACTGAGCCCTCAACCACAGCATCCAGGCCACTGCTTCGGAATTGTCCGGATTGGCATCGACGACCTGCTGTTGCCAGTCGGCTGCACTGCGCAGGTCGCGAAGATTGAATCGAACCAGCGTCAATCGCATCGATTCCGCAGACGCCGACCGTTCATCAAATCGTTCAGATTGACGCTGTGCAAAGTCAGCCGGTCGGGAAAGGCTTAGCAACGACCGCAGTTCGTCTTCACTAGCCTGCCTTTCCTTTACCAGTGGCATCAACGCTTCGGCGGCGGCCGTGCGGAAGCCGATCGAGTTGAGCGCGCTGACCAATCGATGGCGAAGAGGACTAAAATCGGGACGCGCTGCGATCAGTTCTCGGTAAACGACGACTGCCTTTTGTGCTTGACGGGTTTGCGCCAGCCAGTCGGCCATTTGACCGCGCGCTGCGAATCCCCACTGGGCGTCGTCGACAGGAATGTCGGCCATCAGTTCGATCGCGTGATCGGTGTCACCGAGTTGCCACTTGGTTTGCGCCAGAGCAAAGATCGCGTCAGATCGGGACGCATCCATCAGCACGGCGGCTCGGTAATGCTGCTGGGCCGCTTGCATGTCACCTTCCAAGAATGATGCCTCGCC
>JBAUHR010000062.1:0-2752 GCA_049680385.1 Rubripirellula sp.
ATTCTGGAGAAAGTTCACTTCCAGGTTGACCGCGTGATAATCGATTTCGTGCTTAACCAAACTGGTGGCAACATCAGCGAGGCAAGCACGCGGCTAGGGATCAGTCGACCGACGCTACGCAGACGCATTCGCAAATTGCGTTTGGATGTCTAGCTGGTGTGGTAAAGCTCTTGGCCAGCTCTCGATCAAACTCTGCTGACAAGCATTATCCCTTGCCGATTCACGACGAACAAACACGACAGCTTTGGCGACTTCTGCATCGTTGGCGGTCGGTCATTGGAAAATAATTTTCCGACATTTTGGCTACGTGGAAAGAGTCTTGGCAATCGACTGCTCAGCGCTTGCTATGAAAGGCCCTACTTTCACTTGGTACGAAAAATGCGTTGAACGCAACGAAAATTCCGGTGGCGTGTTCTACCATCTGGTGATCCTGCCCAGAGCAAATGATGACCCAACCAAATAATAATCCGACCGAAGGTGACCGGGCGCTCAAAGCTGCCACACCGACTCACGTCGTTGGTGTGGGCGCATCCGCAGGGGGACTGGAGGCGATCGAATGGCTGTTTCGAAATCTTACCGATGACACTGGGATGGCTTTCGTGATAGTTCAGCACTTGTCACCGGACTTCAAGAGTCTGATGGACGAACTGCTGGCACGCTGGACGAACATGCCGGTCCACCGAGTGGACGATGGCATGCAGGTGGAAGCTAACCATATCTATTTGATCCCCCCCAAGATGGAGATTTCCATCGAAGGCGACCGACTGCATCTGGTTTGCAAGAACCCCAATGACGGGCTGTCGCTGCCAATTGACATCTTCTTTCATTCGTTGGCCAAAAGCTGGCAAGCCCAGAGCGTTGCGATCGTGCTCTCTGGCACCGGCAGCGATGGATCGCGGGGGATTCGCAGTATCCACGAAGCCGGCGGGCTAGTGATTTCGCAAAGTGTGGAAACGTCCAAGTTCGACGGGATGCCCAAGAGTGCTGAAAACACAGGCGTCGTCGACATGATGCTGGGGCCGGAGTCCATTGCCGAGACATTGATCCGTTACGCCAGCTTTCCGATCACGGACAAAACGCAACTGCTCGACAAGCCCATGGTGGTCGACGAAGACTCCATGAACCGGTTGTTGCGTTTGCTGCGTAAAGAATGCGGAATCGACTTTGCGTTTTACAAATCGGCGACTGTGATGCGACGAATCGAACGTCGCGTGTTGCTGAGCCAATCAGTGGACTTTGATGACTACGTGGAGTTATTGGCCGACGATCGGGACGAACTTAACACACTGTACAAAGACCTGCTGATCGGCGTGACGCAGTTCTTCCGTGATGCGGCCGCGTATGACCGTTTGGAAAAAGAAGTCTTGCCGGGGATCTTGAAGGAATTGAAACCGGGCGACCAATTTCGGGCTTGGGTAGCCGGCTGCGCAACGGGCGAAGAAGCGTATTCGTTGGCAATCCTGGTTTCCGAATTATTGGAAGACATGAATCTGCAACTGGATGTGAAGATTTTTGCCACTGACGTCCATCGAGCTTCGTTGGATATCGCTGGCGCAGGAATCTATCGCGAAACGAGCCTGGCGCAATTGACGCCCGAGCGCCGTCGTCGATTTTTCATTCGTACCGTCCACGGTTACCAGATGTCGCCGGAAGTTCGACAGATGATCGTCTTTGCGCCCCACAATGTCATTATTGACGCTCCGTTCACGAAGCTGGACTTGGTGTCGTGTCGCAACATGCTGATCTACTTTCAAAACGAAATTCAAGCACGCGTCATTTCGCTGTTTCACTTCGCGTTGAAGAAAGATGCGGTGCTGTGGCTGGGGCCCAGTGAAACATTGGGCGATCTTTTCGGCGAGTTTGCGACCATTGATCGACACTGGAAAATCTATCGAAAGCGCCGAGACGTTCGACTGGTCCGAGAACTGAATGTCGTCGTCGCCAACGACCGAGCGCTCACTCAGGCCAAGACGCGGTCGGGCGCGATGGTGGCAAGAGCCGCGACGATCGACCAATCACTCGCCAACGCTTACGACCGATTGCTTGACACCCATATGCCTGCTGGGGTGTTGCTGGACGACCGACGGCGTTTGATTCACTTGTTTGGCAACGCGGTCGACTATGTGAAACTGAGATCGGGGCGGCCAACATCGGATACTTTGGATTGGTTTCCGCCTCGCTTGCGATCCGCCGCCGCGGGCGGCATGCACCGCGCAGCCCGTGAGTTGGAAACGATCCATTTCAACGGCTTGAAGGTCGAAGACGAGGATGATTCTCCGATCGTCCGCATGGGCATTCAGCCCATTTTGTCCAAGCAGGGTGAAGCGACCCACTTTATGATCACGTTCACGCCGGTCGATCTATCACCAGATGATCGTAGTTTGGAATTGAACGTTGGCGAAGTGTCTAGCGATCGCTTGCGGATGCTGGAGTCCGAGTTAACACTGACGAGGGAAAACCTGCAAACGACGGTCGAAGAGCTTGAAACCAGCAACGAAGAGCTGCAAGCGACCAACGAGGAAATGGTCGCGTCGAACGAAGAACTGCAATCGACCAACGAGGAACTGCACAGCGTCAATGAAGAACTTTACACGGTCAACGGCGAGTATCAAAAGAAGATCGCTGAGTTAACTGAATTGACGGACGACCTGAATCACTTGTTCGAGCACCTGGATGCTGGGCTGCTGTTCTTGGATTCAGATTTGCGAGTGCGTAAGTTCACGCCGTCGCTGGCCAAGGTGTTCAGCTTGTT
>JBAUHR010000063.1:0-2720 GCA_049680385.1 Rubripirellula sp.
ACGACTCAAAATCCGATGCACGTACGTCGATCCGTCGGCCGTCCTTCGTCAACACTTTCATCCAGCCGACTCCCGTACTGATTCCGACTCGGTCGGATTACCCGGTTCGTACAACGACAACTGAAACGACCGGGCCTGTTGCTTGCGTAGATAATGCTCCGTCGTCCGTGCCGATCGATGACCAAGCAGACGCTGTACGACTCGCAGTTCGCCGGACTGACGCATCGCCATCTGGCATGCCGTGTCGCGAAAGCAGTGGCTCGACAGCCGAATGCCGAACATCCTGCCGAACATCCCGCACGCATCGCGGTTGAACGAATCGTTGTCCAGCCGGTTGCCCGTTCGCGTAGGCAACAACCACGGCGATACGAATGCCGGTGTGCGTTGCGATCGCCAATCGAATGTCAACGTGATCAGGGCTCGGGCCACATCGACCGCACCGCTGTCACCGCCCTTGGATCGCGAAACCCATGTTGACGCCGAACCAAGCGAAACGTCCGCGACACGCAGTCGCCGAAACTCGGAAAACCGCAACGCACACGACGTCAACCAAAGCACCGACAAAGCGTGCCGGCGTTTCGTCCATTCACGACGACCGCTGGCACTACGCCAATCGATCTTGTGACCATCCTGGGCCGTGCACCAACCACTCGCAGCAAGCGACCAGGCGGCTTCATAAAACGGCTTCACCAAATCCAACGGGATTGGTGCCGTGGCTCGCCGCACGTCGGACTGAGCCGAATCGGATCGTGATGACATCGATCACGCCTCGCCACTAGCGTCGCGTGCTGCGGCAGCCCGAGCAATCTTTTGCTCGTGTACTTCGCATCTGTCAACCACAACATCGCGTGGTGCAGCGATTCCAATGCGCACCTTGTCCCCGCGAATGTCGTTGATAAAGATTTGTATCCGGCCACCATCAATCACAATGCTCTGGCCGCGTTCTCGTGACAAAACCAACATCCTGTACCCTTCCGTGCAATTGCCAAAAAATCAAACTCCATACGCCGCACCATGCGGCGAAGTCTCTATTAAGTCATCCGTTCCCACGCCTGCGATTGGCTCGGGAACGACGCCAACGTCTGTTGCTTGTCCGGACGACCGACCGGGAAAATCATGTACTCGTCCGCATCGACGTCATGATGCACCTGGACCCTCCCAACGCCCGGAACCAAATACCGTGCACCGTGCTGGATCACATCACCGTCCTGGTCTCGCGGGACCACTGTGTTCGTGATCGCATCGGGCAAATCGGTCGCAATCGTTTTCGTCGCCATCGCCGAGATTTCCTGTTGAATGGGTTGTGGTTCGGTCGCCCGTGCAGTCGCTTGAATCACCGACGCAGTACTGCCACTGCGGGTCGGTCGCCGCGTTTCGGTGTGCCGCACGAACCGACGCTCTTTCAACTCGGTGATTCGTCCACTGAATTCATGTGCCGGCGTTCCCGTCATCGCTGACAACTCGTCCAACGTCACACCGTTCTCGCCAGCCGCAATAACGCGAGCCAACCAGATCCGGCAGCGGTCCGGCAAGTTGTCGACAATGTCGCGATACGTTTCGTCACGCGACGCAATGCCATGGTCAACTTCTTGGTCGATGGCCGGTGAGTGAACCACCGGCGAAGGCTGATCAAACAGCGAAGGCTGTTCGCGGAAATGCTGATCACGACGAGTACCCATGCTCATGATGCCACCGCCTTCGCTTTGATCCGGTCCAGCTTCGTCGACTGAGTCGCCATCGCCTCAATCAGTTCATCTAGGTCACAGCGGCGATAACGTTTCTCGGAACCCTTGCCGATCGGGATGCCCACGACGTCCTTCACCGACTCGTAACCCTTGAATGTGTTCAGCGACACCGACAAGTAGTCGCAAGCCATCGGCCGAGTCAGCAACGCCCGCTGGTTGATCGGAGTGGACGCCGCAATCCGCTCCGCTTTCGTCATCCGAGTCATGACGCCACCTTCTTGGCCAGATCCTCGAACGGGTTGCTGGTCCGAAGCGTGCGTTGCTCGTACGAGTCCAACACCATCCCCTCGCGGATCATCTGCTGTTCGAAATCAGCCTTTTCATCATCCGACTTACGCCGGCGAATCCCGCTGTTGAACTGATTCAGGTGCTTTTTGCAGCATCCGCGTCCGTGCATCGGCTCGTCACAACCAGGCACGATGCAGACTTTGGCAGCGATAGCCGATTCGATTTCTTTTTGTCGTGTGCGTTTCACTTGAACCGTCCGCATGTAGATGCGTTTTGCGTAGATCATCAGGCCAATTCCAAATGAGTGAGGAAACAAAGCCCTCCATTGGCCAACTGATCTGATGCTACAGGACTGCTACAGAAAAGCAAATAGACAGACGGGCATTTGCTGTAGATTAGACGTGGTTCGGCAACGTAAGATGTTTCCGGCTAAAGAGTTAGACAAAGCGAAAAAAACTCCATAAACTGCAACACATGGATGCAAACGGCGATGGAATAGGTACATGTCTTGTCTGTGGCGACCCGGTTCGCACACGGGGGCTATGTACTCGGCACTACACGCAATTCCATCGACGTCGGGCAAAGATGACGCCGGTGCAGGCTGATGCGTTCGAACTCAAGTTGATCGAAGAAGGGTTATTGGCCGCACCGAAACCGGCTGGCCCTGCCGCAAAAGATGACCCGTTCGCTGACATCGCTTCGCTAATCTTGAGCGACTACCCCATCAAGACAGCCAGTGTCATGAAG
>JBAUHR010000064.1:0-1864 GCA_049680385.1 Rubripirellula sp.
CAACCGATCCGAAAGTGCCGGCTTGCCTTCGGACAGCAACCGATTCAAAGCCGGCGCCTCTCCGCTAGGCGTTAAACGAAACAAAGACAACCACCTAATAGAATCATGAAATTTAGCAGCGACGAAATTGCTTCGGTCTTGCAACAAGAAATCGAACAATTCGATAGCAAGATTGACGTCCGCGAAGTCGGCACCGTGCTGGAAGTCGGTGACGGTATCGCACGGGTCTATGGGCTGTCGGGTGTGATGGCCGGTGAAATGGTCGAGTTCCCAAACGGCGCGATTGGCCTGGCCTTCAACCTCGAAGAAAACTCCGTCGGGATTATTATTCTCGGCAACTATCTGACGATCGAAGAGGGCGACGAAGTCAAAGCCCTTGGCACGTTGCTGTCGGTTCCCGCGGGCGATGCAGTGGTCGGCCGCGTTCTTGACCCACTCGGCAACCCGCTTGACGGTAAGGGCCCAGTCCAAACGGATATCACCCGTCCCGTCGAAATCATCGCAACGGGCGTTGCAGAACGCCAACCGGTGACCGAGCCGATGCAGACCGGTGTGAAGGCCATCGACGCGATGACGCCGATCGGACGCGGCCAACGCGAACTGATCATTGGCGACCGCAAGACTGGCAAAACGGCAATCGCGATTGACGCGATCATCAATCAAAAAGGCAAGGGCGTAAATTGCTTCTATGTCGCCATCGGTCAAAAGGACTCGGCGGTTGCAGGGATCATCGACGTGCTCGAGCGCAGCGGTGCGATGGAATACACCACGGTGATCGTTGCTGGTGCATCCGCACCGGCTCCGATGCAGTACGTTGCACCGTACGCCGGCACCGCGATGGCGGAACACTTCATGTTCAACAGCGGCCATTCGCTGATTGTTTATGATGACTTGTCCAAGCAAGCGACGGCTTATCGTCAAATGAGTTTGCTGATGCGTCGCCCACCGGGTCGTGAAGCTTACCCTGGTGACGTGTTCTATTGTCACAGTCGCCTGCTGGAACGTTCGGCCAAGCTTTCGGACGCTCTTGGTGGCGGTTCAATCACTAGCCTGCCGATCATTGAAACGCTTGAAGGTGAAGTTTCGGCTTACATCCCGACGAACGTCATTTCGATCACGGACGGACAAATCTACCTGCAACCCGACTTGTTCTTTGCCGGTATCCGGCCGGCGATGAACGCCGGTATTTCGGTTTCTCGCGTGGGTGGTGCGGCTCAGGTCAAGGCGATGAAGAAGGTCGCCGGCGGTTTGCGTTTGGACTTGGCCGCGTTCCGTGCGTTGGAAGCGTTCGCTCAACTTGGTACCGACTTGGATGCTGCGACACAGTCGCAACTCGATCGCGGTTACCGCATGGTCGAATTGCTCAAGCAACCGCAGTACCGCCCGATGGGCGTGACCGAACAAGTGCTCAGTTTGTACGCCGGTACTCGCGGGTTCTTGGACGACGTGCCAGTGAAGGCGGTTTCGCAGTGGGAAGTTGACTTCCTGCAATTCGCCAAAGACAAGCACTCGAGTTTGATCTCGTTGCTTGAGGACAAGAAGGATTTGACGGACGAAGTGACCGAGAAAATCGAAGCCTGCATCAAGGACTTCAAGAGCGGTTACAAGGTCGTTGAATCGGCCGTCTAAGACTGCCGAAATCCAATGCCGGAACCGTTCGCACCACAGGGTGCGAACAGACCCGGCCTACGAAGCTAGAACGCAAACTAAACCACCTGTAAAGATCCATGGCCAACGCTCGCGCCCTCGACAAACGACGCAAATCAATTCGTAACATCCGCAAGATCACGCGGACGATGGAATTGATCGCAACGGCTCGTTACAAGAAAGCGATGGACCGCGCCGCGGCCGTAACGGCTTACAC
>JBAUHR010000065.1:0-4502 GCA_049680385.1 Rubripirellula sp.
GCATGTCTATTGCCAAAAACCACTGACTCACGGCATCTGGGAAGCGAGAAGTTTGGCACGTCTGGCAAAACAGACCGGCGTGAAAACTCAGATGGGCAACCAAGCCCATGCAAACAATGTGATGCGCCGTGGCGTCGAGTTGATCCGAAGTGGGATCGTCGGCAAAGTGCAAGAAATCCACGCGTGGACCAATCGACCAATTTGGCCCCAAGGATTCGCGTCGCTTCCTGAAAAACAACCGGTCCCCGATGGCATCGATTGGCAGCAATGGATCGGCCCTGCACCATGGACCGACTACAGCCCGAACATCGCACCGTTCGCTTGGCGAGGTTGGTGGGATTATGGCTGCGGCGCCCTCGGTGATATGGCCTGTCACATCATGGACTTGGGCTACTGGGCGATGGATCCATCGGCACCGCGAAGCGTGACTGCAAAGCAAACCGGTGCTAGCGACCTGTCCGCTCCGATCAATTCCACCGTCACCTGGGATTACGGACCGAACCAATACAGTGCCACGGACGGGTTCAGGTTCCACTGGTGCGACGGCTATGTGGACGCCGAGTTTGATCGTGAAAATTGGCAGCTAAAAAAGAACGGAAACAAGTACAATCATCCCGACCAGGACGTTTTGGATGGTCAAGACTTTGAGAAGTTCGGAAGTGTGATCATTGGCAGCGAAGGCAAACTGTTCTTCAGGCGAAGTTCCGGATGGGTACTCAAGCCCAACGCACTTGCCGCCTGCGCAGAATCGGTCCCGGAAACGTTGCCGCGAGCCCCGCAGCAAAACAATTATCTTGAATGGCTCAGCGCGATCCAGGGCAAGATCGATCAACCCGAATCAAACTTCTCCTACGCCGGTCCAATGACGGAAACGATTCTGATCGGCGCACTGGCGCAGCGTTTTCCCGAATCTCCGCTGGTGTGGAACGCGGAAGCAATGGAAATCAAAGGACGTCCCGAACTGAAAAAGCACATTCAGCGCGACTATCGCGATGGTTGGAAAATCAACATCTAGAGCCTGAATTTCACAGACGGTCGCCGCGACGTCCATAACAATCTTCTAGCCCAATAAGCAGAATCTGTCGTCCCAAACTCACCAAGGAAGTTCCTCGATCTCGACGGAATACGAACCAATCCGCCCAACACGTTTCCAAAGCCCTTTCCCCAGCCACTTCCAATCTTCGACATCCAGAAAAGTCACGCGATTGAGAGCGGTTGGATTGAGCGGGAGATTCGGCGTTCGTCATTAATGGCCAACGCAAAGTTAACGCCCATGCCGATCAATCTGGACGGGGATTGGGCACCTGTGATTCCGTTGTGAAAAACGTTTTTCAAAGAGGGTTGGGGTTTCATCTCCTCGGCAAATGAACCTCCCAGTACACTCTGAAAGCACAAGGGGATTGTCGCGTCGCTGCCCACCTGCGAACAAGATTCACTTGTGGATTCACCTAACGGCGTTACCTAGAATCGATTATTGGAGTTTTAGACGTCGCCTTCGGCATGGGCAACAATGAAGCTACACTCAGCAATGTGTTCGCGTCCCATGTGCTCGTGCCGAACGCGTCTTGCAACCCAGCCATGACTACCAAACTCCTCGGAGAGAAGATCGTGATTCGACGTTCAGTTTATTCGTTGCTTCTGTCAACTGCTCTTGTCACCTTCGGTTCCGTTGGACTGCGGGCGGAAGAATGGAATCAATTCCGTGGTTCGGATTTTGGTCGCACCTCAGAGTCACAAGTTGCCAAACTTTGGAATTCAGATGCCGTCGCTTGGAAGACTCCTCTGCCGGGTCGCGGAAGCTCCTGTCCGGTCGTCTTCAAAGATCTTGCTTACGTCACCGCGTACACCGGTTTCGGCATCAACGATGATGCGCCCGGCAATCCCGGTGACTTGGTTCGGCACCTTTTCTGTATCAATTTGTCTGACGGCAGCATCGTTTGGCAGAAAGACGTGCCGGCTCCCTCGCACAAAGCCGAATTCAACAACTGGGGAGTCGGTGTCCACGGCTACGCATCGAGCACACCTGCCGTCGATGAGACGGGAGTCTACGTATACTTCGCTGAAGCTGGACTGATCGCGTTCGACTTTGATGGCAACCAGCGTTGGCAAGCCGATTGCGGATCCAACACCCATAGCTTCGGCTCGGGCAATTCACCAGTTCTTTACAAGGACACCGTGATCATCAACGCAAGTGTCGAAAGCGGTGACTTGATTGCGTTGAAAAAGTCTGATGGCAGTGAAGTTTGGCGACAGGGTGGTATCGGCGAGTCATGGAATTCGCCAGTCATTTACAAAAGCCAGACCAACAGTGACGAATTGGCGTTGTCGATCAAGGGAAAGATCTTGGCTTTCGATCCGAACACGGGCAAGCCACTGTGGAGCTGCGCTGGCATCGACGACTACATTTGTCCCAACATTATCGTTGAAGACGGCATCTTCTACGCCGGTGGTGGCCGACGAAGCCGACTGATTGCCATTCGAAGTGGCGGGTCTGGGGATGTCACCGAGTCGCACAAGATCTGGGACATTGTGCAAGGCTCCAACGTATCGTCACCCGTGTATCACGAAGGGCATGTGTATTGGGCACGTGAGAAAGGTGGAGTGGTGTATTGCGTTGACGCCAAGACTGGTGAAACGAAGTACGAGCAACGACTCAATCCGTCCAGCGATTTGATTTACGCCTCGCCACTGCTCGCCGACGGACGGTTGTATTATGTCAGTCGCAAGAACGGCATTTTCACGGTCGCTGCAACTCCCGAATTCAAGTTGCTTTCTCACACGAACCTAGACGGAGATGATTCGATCTTTAACGCTTCGCCCGTGGTGATCAGTGACGGAAGCGTTCTCCTTCGAAGCGATCAATTCCTCTATCGACTAGGCCCTCAAGAGTGAGGCCAACAGCCAAATCCGTGCTCAGCACGAATGGCAGTCAATCCGCGCAAGGCATTGCCTTGCGTCAGCGTAGCTTCGGCTGACAGCAAACCGATTATCGCAAGACACTCAAGCGTGTTTCACTGGACGCAGCGCGTCACAAGGTTCTGCCGATCCTTCATTGGACCAGTCGTGACGTGTATCAGTTCATGAAAGAAAACGACCTACCGCAACACCAACTCTTTGATCAGGGATATTCGACGGTTGGCGACTGGCACTCCAGCCGGCCATCTTCAGCGGCGGACTCCGACGATCGCAACACACGGTTCAATGGTCTGAAACAGGAATGTGGAATTCACTTGCCAGCCAGCAACACCTCAAGCTCATTCGATCGGCGTGACAAGTCCGCGGTAGGTCGCGGTCAGTAGACCTTTGCTGGAAGCTGTCGAGTTGGGATTGCGTGCGTCGACCATCATTCCGTTGCCCAGCATCGTCAGGATTCGAGCGATCTTTCGTGCGGAGAGATCGCTTGCTATTTCCAGCGTCTTCTTCGCCCGTTCGATTTGTTTTGCAATCGCGTCTTCCATTTGTTTCGCGGCCGCCGTCACCAGATCGACCGACTCCGACCGAAGACAGGGCAGGTCGTCACAAGTGTTGACCAGGAAACAACCGTCGTTTGGTTTCTTGCCGGCAGCGGTCTCCCACTGCGACAAGAACTTCATCAGATTCGCATCAGGCGAATCGCCTGCCGACAGCAGTTTGATCATGGGCTGTTGGTATTGGCCGACGTACTGCTGGACGGCTTCATCGAACAAGTCTGCTTTGGAGCCAAACGTGTTGTAGAACGATTGGCGTCCGATCCTCATTTCCGCCAACAAGTCGTTCAACGAGACATCTGGATACCCACGTTTCCAAAAAAGTCCTAAGCCCTTTTGTAACGCTTTTTGCCGATCAAATTGCTTGGCGGGACCTGGTGGTGGCATGAAATAGTTCCGATCGTCTCTGATTAACCTTGACTGACTAGTCTAGGTTGCTAATCTGACACAACCTGGACCGAACGATCCAGTTTACGCTTTGGCGCCCCTTGGTTCAATGATCAAAGGGAAAAACAATCGATCATGACATTGGGCGAGCATGGCGCAGGTCGTGTAATCCGGCGAATCAGCCTTCCAACGAAAGAGTGAAACGAATGAAAATTGCGACGTTTTCAATGATTTTGCCGCTGTTCATGGTGATCGCTATCTGGTCTCCGCAAACCGGTTGGTCTCAGCAAACACTGCCAGGCAAGTCGGCTGATACCGAATGGACACAGTTTCGCGGCCACGGCATGGGTGCGACGCTTGCCCCGGACGTGACGATGCAGCTGAATCTCGATCGCAACTTGAAGTGGCGGACCGAAACGCAGGGAGTGGGTTGGTCGTCACCAGTAACCGATGGGGCTCGACTCTGGATGACTTCCGCTCAAACCGTTGCCGCCAGTGCTGAAGAGAAAGCGGCAAAGCTGGCCAAGGTGAAAATGGCGGACATGAAGGATGTCGTTGGCTCGGCGACCCTGCGAGTGATTTGCTTGAACGCGATCACGGGCGATGTTCTGGTTGATCGAGTCGTTAGAGTCGTCGACTCTCCCAATC
>JBAUHR010000066.1:0-6627 GCA_049680385.1 Rubripirellula sp.
CATCAAAACCGTTTCCGCCGACCCACGAGGCTGATCCATTTGCGGCGAAGCTGACGCCAAACCCAGCGGCATTCAGCGGCGCAGGATTCATGTAAATTTCGTAGGGGACGTCGTCGCACTGGACGGTGCCATTGTTGAATGGATAGCCGGCTTCCGCAGCATTGCCAGTTTGTGTGTTTCCAGGGCCATCGTTGTTGTCATCGTTAATCCCGGGTGCACCCCATTCCATGGCATTAGTGCCCGAGCGTGGAAAGTAAAAAAGGGCACCAACATCATGTGGGTTTGCTGTCAACAAACTCCCGATCTGAATTCGCTGACCGTTTCCCAGCGTGACAAATCTTTCTGGTTGTAATTCAATTAGAAACGAATCGGTGTTTTGGTATTGGGGCGTTGCTGACGCTTGTTCGCCGGCAGATCGCAGGACACGAAACGATTGATTTTCCAGTGGCCCGGCCACGAACGTAATCGTTCGTCCAACGAAATAGTCATCCAAGTATGTCGCCAGCGGACGTGGTGTTGTCCCGTAATGGTATGCAAAATCGATGGGGATGCGGACGAAGCTACCGCCAACGTGCATTGGACGGCGTTCTGGCATCAAAGCAGGCGGAGGATTGCCAACGATCGATAGCCCATTTCGCAGTTGTAACGGAGGCATGATGCGGAGCGTCATGCTGCCTTTGCGACCGAAATAGTCGCTTAGAATGTCTTCGCCATAAAACGGATCGTTCGGGTCATTAGTGCCACGCACCAACTTAAGCATGGCCTCGTCCAACAAGTCGTTGACGTCGGGAGATCGAAACTCCGATCTGGCCAAGGAATCGGCTGTGCGTCGGGCACTACTGCTGAACGCAATGTAGGAAACGACCAGCAGGCTGAGAAAGGCCAGCATGCTAAGAACAACAAGCAGAATCAAACCTGATCGTCGACGTCGTGATTGCCGAGTTATTCGAGCAGCGCGGGTTCGTTGATTTGTCATTTTTCGGACCGACATAAGTAAGAGCGTGAGCACGCTAAAGCATCCCTGGAAAAGACGAGCACGTGCGAGTAATTCGCGACGTGTTGATGCATGAGGTTATTCAAGAAGGATGACGTGTTCCGCGACTGCGACCACGTCTTTGAGAATCGTTACATAGGTGTTATCAGCGACCGACGTATCAGCCGGGCCAGGTGCGTCGATGGTATCAGCCGGAGCCGTGTCGAAACCAAACGTCCAGTCAGGACCATCGAGAAAAATTTTGTGTTCCCAAACCGTGCGGGTTGAACCCGTCACAGGATCCGGCATTGTTATTTCTAAAGCTTCTTTTCCCACGGAAAGGACGCGGTACCAGCGATGAATGTCGTTGCCCGACGCATTGCGCCGTGAGAGCATCACCCAATCGTTGGTGGAAAGTTCGGACGACGTATTTGATGCGCCGACGATATGCACCGTGCCTCCCGCGCCGCCTGAGAATCCGGATGCATAGGTCACGTACGCGAGTCGCTCATCGACCGCATTTTCATTGGGTGATGGCGCTGCTCCCGCCGCAGTATTCAGGTAGGTTGTGAAGCCACGGTCACGGTTGCGCAAAATAATGACTGCGACACTAGCAAAGTCGGTTCCTGGAAGTTTGTTGACAGTCGCGATCCAGGACAGGCTGCCGTCCGTCAAAGCTTTACCAAATTCAAAGCCTGAGGGCACAACCGTTCGTCCCTGCATGGTGGCGTTGAGCGACCGGTCTTTGGGCCCGTTCGAGCTGATTCCGTCACGATCATCAACGATGAATTCAGCTTCAATGCCACGCTGAAGAATACTCGATACTCCAGGTAACCCAACTCGAGTCATCCGTGATCCAAACGGGCTTGTTGAGGCTCCGTTTGCTCCATAAGTCGGCGTCGGTATCCACCAATTCTCATCGGAGGTCGACCGATTCGTTCCATTGATCGAAGGATCGTACAGTGGGTTGTGTTCGGCTCGATAATACGGAAACAGCAAACGTCGATATCCATTCCCTGCGCTGTCGATATAAGTGTTAAAGAAACCGCCATCGGCTTCCGAAAGCGCTGACGCGGTCGACGCAACAAAAAGTGGGTCGATGCACCACGACGTTGCATTGTCCAGAGCGTCGGCTCCTCCAGCACGATTCGGGTTGAGGGTGGCGGCTCTCGCCACGGAAAGGTCACTGCGTACTCGCCAAGCAGCCTGCTTAAGAATACCGCGCGACTTAAGTTCGTCGAAAATGCTATGGGCCAACGCAGAACCATCGTTGAGGTTGATGGCATCTTGTGTGCGTCGACCAGCAACTGGCAAAACGGAAATCAATCCGACCAAACCAATCAGGGCGACGCCCATGGCGAACATCACTTCGACAAGCGTGATGCCTCTACGTTTTGAATATCGTTTGGACATTAGAACTTGCTCAGGCTGTCGGATTGAAAGGCGAACTGCCGTGATTGGAAAACAGCCGATGTCAGCGCCCCAATACCGCCTCCGGATAAACTGGATGCATCCACGGACGCTGCCGGCGATGCATTGATTTTTCCAGAAAATGGATTGATCACAATCCAAGACATCTCCAGGTTCATTACGTTGGCGACTGGTTTGCTGGTTGTGTCGTACAAGCTGTCAGGGCGAACACCGTCTGTTTTGCCTAACATCAAATAAATGTTGCTAGCGGGGTGTTCGACGGACCCAATCACTGTTCCGCTAACATCCACAAAATGATTGACGTAGGAAACCGTTCCATCCGGAGCGAAAACGATCCCCACCGGACCACAATCAACAGTCGAAGTTGGCGTCGCGGTAGGCGCAATTGCGAACTGAGAAAACTGAACACCGTTCGGACCGATGCCCGAGTAATTCAGGTCAACTGCCATGCCTTTCATTAACGTCAACGCTCCGACGCTAGACAAATTTGGCTTGCGATGAATCTTGAAACTAACCAGCGATCCGGCTGTCGTAAGTTTTGACGACGTTGGAAACGCCACTGTTTGATACGTCGTCGCTCCCGTAGCAGCATTTTCTGCGGAGCGACCATCGAACAAACGTTCTCGCGGATCGAAAATGACTTTGACGCCGGCTCCCAACCCAGAACTGTCTTGAGACGCGATGGCAACAATCCGGGTCATCACGACACTGCGCCCGCCCTGAAGTTCAAGCCGATCAAAGACACCAATAGGCTGGTCGGTGCCCCCACCGTTGATGGCGCTCAAGTATAGCAGTGGGCAATCAGCCGCTGTAAAAAAGGCTGCGTTGGTCGGCCCTATTTGGTCGGCCACCAATCGCGAGCTTTGCGGAAGAACAACGTTGGGTGATACATGGTTCGCTGGTGGATCGTAAAACAATAATGCACGAGCTGCAGCTGATTCGCCTGCGTAGGGCGGAACCGAGTTGCTAATCCGCATCTGCAGCGATGCAGAACGCACGAAGTCGTTATCTGCACCCAAACGGTCGATCAGGACTCCGACTTCAGAATCGGTGGCGATAGCGCGACTACGTGCCTCGTTCAGAAACGCAACCAACGCCCGTGCTTGATGAGCATTCTTACCGTCTTTCAACAAGTTTCGGACGGTTGGTAAAGCGACAGCGCCCAATACCAACACAATGGCCATCACAATCAACAACTCCACGAGTGTAAATGCGTTGTGACGAGCACGTGACGTACGAGATAGCATGACTCTCACTGTGTTACCTCCAACTCAAAATTGGTAATGTTGTCGGCTCGCTGTTCATCTCCATCATTGTCTTGATCAAGATAGGCTCCGAGACGACTGAGGCTAGCTGGAAGTTGCCTTTGGAAAGGGTCTATGTAGTAATACGGAAAAGCAGTGGTTGATTAGTGACCCGCAGCGTCCGCCCCCATCATGTTCTGCGGCCATGTTGTGCGAGAAAAGCGAATATCATCCCACCCCGTCTGGACCTCATCGGGTTCATATCCAAATCGAAGATCAAAAACCCGGTCGGAGCCCGCCGAGACGATGAGTGGACGTAATGAAATCGGAAACTGCCGCGTAGCACCCGTTGCAACTGGTGGGGCATTGGATGCTACGAATCCAAAGTCCACGCGAAAAGGGTCCATCTCGTCGTCGGTTACAGGCAAATCGATGTGGTCGACATAATCAACTGGCCAGCGAATAAAACCGATTGGCGTGTCCCAGGCATCCAAAATCTCTGGCATGCCATCGCCATCAATGTCACCGATGTTAGACGAGGGAATGCCCTCGATTGCCAACATGCCATCGACAAAGGTTGTCGACATGATCAAGTAAAGTGCTTCGGCACTTTCCCATTCTCGTGTCCATCCGTCATAGCGTGTTGGGGTTGGATTGCTGGGTGTAGGAACAGGCTGTGGCACCCGGTCGCGGTAGGACTGAAGTTGAGCAGGTATGTTTTTGCCGCTGTTTCCTGGGTTGTCAAACCAAGCAACCGGGCGTTTCACCGGGGTTGTCTGTCGGATGATCTGATTGTTGGTGTCAACGATCACCTGGAAAACAGAACCAGAGATGGACATTGGATCATCCAGCACATCGATCTTGCGATCAGGCATCTCCATCCGCATCAGATCGCGGATCATCAACAATCGAATGCGGGCGGCTTCACGGGGAGGCACTTCAATTTTCAACTCGGTCGCTGCATTGAAGTTTGCCACTGCAACAGGCAATGGACGCGTTTTGTAGGACTCGTACTTCGTCAACAAGACATCGTTGATCAGCGATACGATCCCTCTGGTCCGCGAGATCTTTGCCGTGTTAGCCACACCTGAAATCGCCAGCGACGCCATGCCAGCCAAGAGGCCGATCACGACAATAACAATCATCAGTTCGACTAGAGTGAATGCGTTACGTTTCATTTTGATAACCAATTGGGAGCAGCCGGCATGAGCACGAGTGTGCGTTACGGCAGGTCGTTCGCAAGCGTTGATCCCGAGAAGTTGGTGATGTTGTCCAAGTGCCCATTTTCGGCAATGCTCGGTGTTCCCCAACCACGGTCGTTAAATCCACTGATGGTGGCCGTGCTGCTGGCCGTTGGGATGTTCTTCAATTGTTCTGAAGCGGGGGTTGTACCTGAAGCGATGGCCGCAGCGTTTGGATAGACTGCCTCGCCTGTTTCAGCCAGAAAATGGATTGGCAGTGGCGGGGTCGTGCCACTAGCTTCGTTGATCGCGGATCCATAAATTCCATCGGCACCAGGATGGATGATTTGGAACTTGCCCGGGCTAACAAAACTGACTGCTTTAAATGCATCCCCAACTGACCCGTAGCTGCTACCCGCTGGAGGTTCCTGGATTCCTACGTTTGTTTTGTAGGGGCGAACTGCGCCAAAATCGCCGCCAACTTGGTAGCCGTTGTAAACTCCAGGCGACAGCTCGCCGTACGTTTTCGAGTCGAAGTAGACGAGTGGCGTTTCGCCGCCATCAGCTAAATAAGTCGGGAGCAGGTCATTGCTTCCTCTGCTCGACAACGCAGTACCCGTGTAACCGTAGCGATTTTCATCGTTGCTGACATAGCGACCAGTTACAAGCTCTACATCTAGGCGACCGTTGTCGATCTCCATCATGCTGTTTTCGCGGTTCATGTTGTACTGGTAGTTGGCCAGATTCGTTTTGTCATTGTCACCTAGGTAGTCTTTGAACTCCAAGGGCCCACCGGGGCCAGTGATCGGGTGGGCAAGGTCCTGACTAAATCCGCCCAGGAAGAATACGAGCGCTTCGGCTCGGTCCATCGCAACGGGGCTGAACACGCCCGAGACGTGAGTTAAGGAAGTCAGGATCGAATTGTCGGGCTCTGCCATGCGAGGATACAACTTTCGCATGTGACGCTGCATGACTGCCCAATTGCTTCCATCGGGAGGGTAATCACCGTTCGCCGTGTAGTACTTTTCGACCGCATTTTGAACCGATGTGACATTCAGTTTGCGTGTCGTATCACGTCCCTTGTTGATCGCACTTAGGAGTGCAGGCAATGCCAAGCCAGCCAGGATGCCGATGATGGCGATGACGACTAGCAACTCGACTAGCGTGAAGCCTGTGCGTGTTGGGCGGCGAAACAGATCGGCGCGATTCGGTGCGTTCTTTTGCGCGGGCGGTTGGGGTGGGAGCGTGTTCATGAATTGACCAAGGTTGGTTGGCGATGGACCTCTCCGGCACCCTTGCCAGAAAAGAAGATCGAAACGTTGTTGGATGAAAAAGGTTGGTTGGAAATAAACGTTGGTTTTTGTCCCGCCGCGGAGCGTCGAGACAACCGTTGTGTGCCCCGCCAAGGGCCTGTCGGGACTACTTGGCGGGAATAACTTGGCAGGTCTACGTTTGCGTCGTGACAACGCGTGCCTGTTATGACAATCCGCTAATCAGTGAGACTAATGGCATAAACAAACTGACCACGATGAATCCGACCGCTAACCCGAGGAACACAATCATCAGGGGTTCCATCAGAGCGGTTAGACCATCGGTTAATGTGCGGACTTCTTCGTCGTATGTGTCAGCGACTTTGTAAAGCATCGTGTCCAATTCACCGGTCTCTTCGCCAACGTCGATCATGTTGACGACCAAGTCATTGACGATGCGTGTCTTGACTTTGGATCCGTAGAAAACCAACGCGCCGAAGATGCCAAGCACGATCGCGTACGTGGCCGTAAACAGCAGCGTTTCGACC
>JBAUHR010000067.1:0-5552 GCA_049680385.1 Rubripirellula sp.
AAACGTGCGTCCCAGGTTGATCATGAAACCGTGCGGTGGACTCTCTTTTTCCAAAGGTCTTTTATCTGCAAGGCTATTGCGAACCGTTACGCAGTGTACCGACAATCACCGAAGCATTGTGGCCGCCGAAACCGAAGCTGTTGCTCATTGCGACTTTGATGTCTTTCGACTTCGCTTTGTTGGGCGTGTAGTCCAAGTCGCAGGCAGGGTCTGGGTTATCCAGATTGATCGTTGGTGCGATCGTTGACGTTTCGATCGACTTGCACAGGATCACTGCTTCGATACCGCCGCTGGCACCTAGCGAGTGACCGAGCGAACTCTTCGTGCTGCTGATCGAAGTCTTGTAAGCATGATCGCCAAAGACGCGTTTGATCGCCGCGGTTTCGGCTTTATCACCAAGCGGAGTGCTGGTGCCGTGGGCATTGATGTAATCGACGGCCGTCAACTCGACGCCCGCGTCGTCAATCGCCGCTTGCATCGCTGCGGCCGCACCGCGGCCTTCGGCGTCGGGCGCGGTGATATGCCCAGCATCGCTGGTGGTGCCGTAACCGAGGACTTCCGCATAGATTTTTGCGCCACGAGCTTTGGCATGTTCGAGTTCTTCGAACACCAGGATGCCGCCGCCTTCGCCCATCACGAATCCATCGCGGTCGGAATCAAACGGGCGACTAGCCTTCTGTGGTTCATCGTTACGCGACGAAAGTGCTTTCATGTTTTGGAACGCAGCCAAACCCATCCGCGTGATGGCGGCTTCGGTCCCGCCAGTGATCACCAAGTTAGTCTCGCCCAACCGGATGCTGCGCAGGGCATCGCCCATCGCGTTGGTGGCGCTTGCACAGGCAGTTGCGACCGCGTAGTTGGGGCCCTTCAATCCGTGCGTGATCGAGATATTGCCGCCGGCGGCGTTGACCATCATCTTTGGAATCGTGAAAGGACTGACGCGGTCAGGTCCCTTGGTCAGCATCCGTTCGATTTGAACTTCGATTTCGCCGAGTCCGCCGATCCCCGATCCTAAGATGACACCGCACTTGGTGCAGTCCGTCTTGGAGAAATCGATGCCCGAATCGGTGATGGCTTGATGTCCCGCGTGCACCGCGAACTGAGTGAACCGGTCCAACCGCTTGGCTTCGCGAGCGTCGACGACATCTTCGACATTGAAATCAGGAATGTCGCCGCCAAAGTGAATTTTGTATCCGCTGGCGTCCATGATCGACAGTTCGTGGACGCCGCTTTCCCCAGCGATCAAGCGATTCCAAAACGTGCCAACGTCATTGCCAAGAGGCGTGACGACGCCGACACCGGTAACCACAATGCGTCGTTGATTTGGGTTTTGCATCGCGATTGCCTTTGCCGAAGCCTTCAAGTTTTGGGACGAACGAATGTCAATAAAGGGTCTGCGTAAAAAATGTGTCCGACCCATTTTGCCGGGGACCGGCCCTTCGGGTGCTTCGCACAAAAAGGTGCTGACACTTTTTCCGCTCATTCCTAAAAAATAAATGCCGCCCCCATCATTACAAGCCAAATGGCAGCTCGAAATACTGGGGCGGCAACGATTTTATCATCAATTGGCAGGGCCAGAATTGCATCCGACCGCGCCGTTGTCCGACTTAGCACCGGAATTCGTAGCACAGACTGCCAGCCTGTTTTGCATGCCTCGCTACCTGCACCACGTAAGATGTTGAACCCGCGATGCTATGCGTCGTCGCCTTTGGCAGCTTCGATGAATTCAACCGCTTCGCCGACCTTCTGGATTTTCTCGGCCGATTCATCGGGAATGCTGATGTCGAACTCTTCTTCGAGTTCCATGACCAATTCGACCGTGTCGAGCGAGTCAGCACCAAGGTCATTCACGAACGATGTTTCGCGAGTGATTTTGTCTTTGTCGACACCGAGTTGTTCGGAAACGATATCGATCACGCGTTCTTCAATAGTTGCCATGAGTCGTCTTTAAAGGATGGTCAGCAAGCTGAGGGTGATTTAGTGGAAAGTGCGGTCAAATTTTAGCAGTTTTGCCAGGCTGGGCATCGTTCATCGCACCAGCTAAATGCACTAGTGCCCGCGGCCTGCGGTCTCATTCGCCGAAAAGATAGGTCAAACAAGCAAAACGCGTCAATACGCAGCCAAGGCTTAGTTTCTAGCCGATCATGCCGCCGTCGACGACTAGGGTTTGGCCAGAGATGTATCCGGCATCCTTGGATGCGAGGAAAAGCACCGCTGCGGCAACGTCTTCGGGGGTCCCGACACGTTTCGCAGGAATTCGCTTTTTCACTTCTTCCAGCACAACTTCGCCCAATTCTTGCGTCATTTCGCTGGCGATGAACCCGGGGGCGACGGCATTGCAGGTCACGCCGCGGCTGACCAATTCCTTGCTCATCGTTCGTGTCATGCCGATCATGCCCGCCTTGCTGGCCGAGTAATTGGCTTGGCCAGGGTTGCCGATCAGCCCCGAAATGCTGGCCATGTTGATGATTCGGCCATATTTCTTGCGTCGCATGATGCCCGCTGCCGTGCGGCAGCAAACAAAGCAGCTGGTCAGGTTCGTCGCGATCACGTCGTCCCATTCTTCGTCCGACATGCCACGCATCAGCTTGTCGCGAGTGATGCCAGCGTTGTTGACCAGGATGTCCAGTCGGCCGTGAGTCTTGGCGGCGCCTTCAATTGCGGCGGCGGCAGCTTTGCGGTCGGTGACGTCGCAAGAAACAGCTTCGGCTTTTCCGCCGGCCGCTTCGATTTCGGCGACCGTGCTGGCCAGCTTGTCGGCGTTTCGTGCCAAGCAAACAACGGTCGCGCCGTTCATGCCCAATGCGATCGCAACCGCTTTACCGAGGCCTTGCGAAGCCCCCGTCACGACGGCGACTTGACCCTTCAGGTCGGTGGTGAGTGACAGTTCCATGGTTCTTTATTCAAAGTTGTAGAAGTAACCCGCCAAGCCGTGGCGGGATGCAGTTAGAAACAGCTCGCTTGGCAGCCTGCAGTCGTCAGGCCAAGACCAAACGGCTCGCCGCTGTGGCTCGTCGCTATGACTCGTCGCCGAAGCCGTCAGTGGCGATTTTACGATTGATTCGTTTCAAAGTTCCGCGCAGGATCCGGCCCGTACCGATTTCGTCAAAACCGTCGATGCCATCGTCAAGCATGCGGCGAACCGATGCTTCCCAGCGAACCGGGCCAACGACTTGCCGGCTCAACAAATCTCGAATCTCGTCGGCTTTGGTGTGCGGGGCGGCGTCAACGTTGCTGTAGACCGGCATCGTCGTGTCGGTGATCGGCATTTCGTCGAGCGCGGCTTTCAATTTGTCCACCGCCGGTGCCATCAACGACGTGTGAAACGCACCTGCAACCGACAACGGAATCACCTTCATCGCGCCGGCTTCGGTCGCGGCTGGGATCAATCGCTCGATCGCCGTCAGGTGTCCTGAAACGGCGATATTACCGGGGCAAAGCAAGTTTGCCGGCTGCAGAACTTCACCGTCTTGCCGGCACTGGTCACACAGTTTTTCGACTGCCTCGAGATCCAGCCCCAAAACGCTGGCCATCCCGCTGGGCACGATATCGGCCGCCGATTGCATCGCTTCGCCGCGACGCTGGACCAATTTCAGGGCGTTCGCAAACGACAGCCCGCCAGCAAAACAAACCGCGGTGTATTCACCGAGACTCAAACCCGCGGCTGCTTTGACCGCTGCGATTCGGTCGGGTTGCTGGTCGCGAAGCACGGCGGCGGCGGCCATGCCGACCGTGAACAAGGCAGGCTGACTGAACTCCGTCGCGTTGAGTTTTTCGGCTGGCCCGTCGGTGCAAATCGCCAACAGGTCGTAGCCCAAAACATCCGCGGCTTCGTCAAATAGCTGACGAGCCATCGGGAACGTTTTGCAAAGCCAAACACCCATGCCGAGTGCCTGAGCACCTTGGCCGGGAAAGAGAATGCCAACTGAATTCATGTTGTTCGCTAAACCCAACGTAGGCCAGGACTTGGTCTGGCAGGGGGCACGTCGCCAAGACGAATCCTGGCCAACTCTAAATTAGGATTCCCTAAATTAGGCTTCTTCGTGCTCGATCACAGTTCGCCCTTGGTAATAACCACATTTGGGGCAAACCGAGTGCGTTGGGACGGCGCTGCTGCACTGTGGGCAGTAACCGACTTGACGCTTGTTGAGTTGATCGTGGGCGCGGCGGCTGCCGGTACGAGCGTTTGAGTGTTTACGTTTTGGAACAGCCATGGCTGTGAAGTCCGATTTCCAGGGTCACTACGGGTACGTGTCGAGCCGCGTAGCTTAGGAAGTTCAGACGCCGATCGTCAACGTAGCCAGGGCAACTTTTTTTGCGAAAACGACGTTTTCGTGAAAAATTGGCACGCTCGCGAGCCCATTCTCGGTCAACCAGCCGCTTTCGTCCCAACCGCCAGTCCCAAATTGACTTGGCTGGCCGCCAAAAAGGTGAACTGAATCCGCTGCAACCCGGCCTGTTGCATGTCCGCCTGGGCCTCTTCGAGCGAACGCATCCGGCCGCCTCGGGTGCCCAGGTCGATCCGCAGCGCCTCGACGCACTCGGCCAAATTCGGTTTCGCCGGCCCACGGAACGGGTCGATCACGACGACTCGGCCACCCGGCTTCGCCGCCGCGGCCGCTTTGGCCAACCAATGCTTTGCCGTTTCGCCGTCCAAACATGAAATCCGCTGGGCGACGAGGACCAGATCAAACGTGTCGACGGGAAGGGTTGCATCGACGGGATTCCCTTCGATCGTTTCGAATCGCTCGCCCAAGCCGATCGATTCGGCTGTCGCTTTGGCGGCTTCCAATGCGGCAGCACCGTCGACCGCCGTCACGGACGACTCTGGATCACGGTGGGCAATCGCACAGCTCCACACGCCCGAGCCGCAGCCGAGGTCGAGAATCTTGGCGCCGGAAAACTCGCCGCCTTCGCCGATATCCAAAATTTCGGCGGCCTGCATCGCCGCGCCGGTGTGAGCCCACTGGGTGGCGGCGATATAGTCGAACTGTTTTTGGTCGTCGTGTTGGCTGCGCGGGGCGCCACCGCGAACGACTTCGGCCAAACGCATCCAGGTCGCATCGCCGAGATCTTCGTCGTACTGGCACAGCAAGTGGCCGGCTCGCGAAAGAGCGTAGTCGTCGCCGTACTTTTCGATGAACCCAATCGTCAGTAACGCGTCGATCAACAGCGACGCCGAATGGGGCGACCACTGCAGCGACTCGGTCAGTTGCTCGGCCGTCTTTTGGCCTTTACGCAGCTCGTCGATCAAACCGACTTCGCGGCCAACCCGAAGCAGGTGAGCCGAAGCGTTGGCATGCATCAAACCATGGTATTGTGCGAGCGTGCGTTCTTGAGCAGTCGACATTGAAGGGGCGCCAATGAGTGGTGGGGATCGAAACCGAACCACCGAATCGTTGTCGAAAGTAACGCCACGCTCAAGGCCACAGTAAAGACGGTCGCAGCTACCAAGGTGGCGGGCGCGGCGATCTTACGCTGCACGTTCCTGGCGCCGAAGCTGTTTCTTAATTCGCCGCTTCTCTGTCTTGTTCAACGAGTTCCAATCGATT
>JBAUHR010000068.1:0-7067 GCA_049680385.1 Rubripirellula sp.
TGCGGATTTGGATGCGAGGAACGAACAGCACATCCATTGCAGCGATAACGACATGCAACCAATCGGCGTACCGTACTTGTTGGTCGACGCACCGGGCGCGACCGACGATCGGCCCGCCATCGCCGCCGTCGCTCGCCGTGCGCTATCGATGTCGTCAGTCCTGCTGCTGATGGTCCGGCGCGACCAACTGCGCAGCGAAACCGTCGCGATCATGACCGAAGCCAGCGAGGGAACGGTCGTGATCCCGATCGTTAACGCGGTTCGCCGCGACAACTCGCTCGATACTGACATCGACGCGTTCATCAGCCGAATGCGAAAGGCCGCGCCAACTAGCCGAGTCGTCGCGCCCGTGATCATCGAGGATTTTGATGTCAACGGACGCAGCGAGGAAGCCGTCGGCAAGGCGACCGCGGAAACCGTCGCCGACCGACTGCAATCCGAAATCGGCGACGCCTGGGAAGGCGACCGACGGCGCAGCACTCGGATGTCAGCGCTCGATGAAAGATTCCGATCGGCACTGCACTCGATCCTTGGCGATCGCTTGCCTGATTTGACCGCAGCAGTCAGGCGACTGAACACCGAAGCACGCCAGTTACCACTCGAAGTCGCCGAGTCGCTGGTTGGCAGCGGCGGTTCGATGCAGGCAGCCGTGCGATCGCGATTGCGATTGTCACTACTAAACGACACCGCCGCATTTTGGTTTCCGTACCGAACCCAGCTAGGCATTTTGAACCTGACCCATGGCGCGTGGGACCGAGTGTTGATGTCGTTGTCGGGTTCGCTGCCTTCGCTGGTCAGTGCGGTGTGGACGTCGACCAAAAACTTCACGATGGACCGCGACGCGCGCGATGATGTACGAGACGGTCTTCGCAAACGCAGTGATGCCGCAGTCGCGGACCGACTTGGACCGCTAGCGATCCGGTTTCGCGACGAGGTGTCGGCGCTGCGCGATGGCAAAAAACACTCGACTTCCTCGCTAACGGACAAACCATCGCGCGGCCAAGTCGCCCACCTATCCGGACTCGACACGCTGCAAGAAAAATCGCAACAAATCTTCGAATCCGAAGTCGACCGAGTCTCGATGTCGCGGTTCACAGCGATGACCTGCGCCCTAATCGGCACGTTGATTTTCTGGTCGTTGATGGCCAGTCCGGTGATCGCTCTCTATCGCGAATACCTGGACGCCAGCTTGACCACGCTACGTGATTTGTCGGGCGACTTGGATGCGTTTCCGCGTCCTGATTTTGGCATGCTGCTAACCAGCCTGATCTTGTCGGTGCTGCCGACCGCACTGTTCGCGATGATCGTGTTGTCGATCGCCCAAAGCCGATCTCGCGTCCGCGCGGCCGAGGCTCGGATTCGCAGCAGCCACCATGACGCGATCGAAAAACTGCAACGCGACGGTGTATTGCGTTTGCGATGGGACGAACCCTTGCTGACCGATGCCGAATTTCTACTGTCGGCCGGCGCGGCCGAATCGGAGACCCCATGATCGAGATCATCCTCAGCGGTGGCGTTGTTGGCATTTTTATTCTGCTGTTGCTGTTCGCGCTGTCCGTCGCGGCTGCGTACTTGCTGTTCGATCAAGTGATGACGCTGCGGCGCACCGAAGTGCTGCCCGACGGCGTCAGTGACGCCGTCCGCCAAGCGCTGTTAACCGGTCGCATCGCCGAAGCAGACGCGGCGTGCCGGCGAGCCCCAAGCGTCTTAAGCGTCGTGCTGTTGTCGGGATTGTCGGAATACGAATTCGGATGGAACGAAGTCGAAAAAGCGATGGAAGACTCGCTGGCCGGACAGGCAGCACGACTGATGCGTCGAATCGAATACCTATCAGTGATCGGCAACATCGCGCCGATGGTCGGACTATTGGGAACCGTCACCGGAATGATTTTCGCGTTCCAACAAGTTGCGTCCACTCGCGGCGCCGCTGGCGCAGGCGACTTGGCCGAAGGAATCTACCAAGCGCTGATCACGACCGTGGGCGGTTTGATCGTCGCGATCCCTTCGCTGGCAATCTATGCCGTGTGCCGAAACCGTGTCGACTCGTTGATCGCCGAAGTCGCCTACCAGAGCCAGCACGCACTCGCGCCCATCAAGCGGCGTCCCGTCGCGAGAGCTCGAGCGGTCGCGCCCAAGCCATCGACTTCACCACCAAATGCGCCACCGTCGTCGCCACCCAAGTAAGAAAGCACGAGCACATGTTTTGGATTGATGTTTTATCGCGGATCGTTCACGTCAGCACAGCCATCGCGCTGGTTGGCGGAAGTGTCTTCACCCTGTTGGTCTTGATGCCGTCGGCAGGGGAACTGGACGAAGCACCCCACAAACAATTAGCGGCAGCCGTGGGTAGCCGATGGAAGAAATTTGTCCACGGCGGCGTCGCTCTGTTCATCATCAGTGGCCTGTACAACTTCGTGCGTTCGATACCGGCCCACAAAGGCGACGGAACCTACCACATGCTGATCGGTATCAAGATGCTGTTGGCACTATTTGTCTTCTTCTTAGCCGCCGCGCTGGTGGGACGCAGCGAGAAACTGGCAACGTTCCGTACCAACCGAAAGAAATGGCTAACCGTTTTAGTCATCCTGGCCGCGATCATCGTCGCCGTTTCGGGATATACCAAGGTACGCGGCGTACCAGATCGACCGACAGCGACTGTGGAACACGTTACTCCGGTCTAAGCATCTCGGGACAGATTTCTGACGCATTGATTCTGTCGGCAAACGTCGTCAAGAGTGTGGGTTACCAAATCGACATTCTCTGGCTTTCCTCTGCCTCGAAATCTTGCGAGCCGGAACGAGCCAGATTCGTGGGGTGACACACTGATAGGAGGCGGATAGCAGGCGTCACTCGACGTCGCGCAATTTTTGCCGAGGCACATCGATGTGGTCAACAATGCAGTGCAACAATCCAAATAGATTGGTGTTCGATTTCCGTAGATTAGTGTTCCCCCAGACGCGTGGGTTGGCACACTAATCGCATTGTGTTTTTGTTTGAAGTTCGAGTCGGCTTGAGAATCTCGATTTCGCGGTATTGGCCTTACAGCAAACGACGCAACCCAATATCCGGAAACCTGACCAAATCGACAAAACGTCAAGACTTTCGTTTTCCGGCTTGGACGCAAACCTTGATGGTTTGTCGATTAAATCAGCCGGAACGCGCTAGCGTCCGGTTCTGCGACGTTAACCGTGGGCAAGCGCCCGACTGCTGATCGTTGTTTCTAAACCAAAGCATAAATCGACAAACCGTTGACGAGTTCCGCTGGGCAAGCAGATGTTCGCGGGATGCTTGGGTTCGTCCTTTAACCGCGCAGGCCGGCCAGTTCGCCGTTGCTGTCGCCAAAGCTGTCTTGCGGGATTCCATGTTGCCGCAGCATCGACAGGTACAGATTGCAAAGCGGTACCATTCCGTCCGACGCCAAGTGGCGACCGGTTTTCAGCGATCCGCCGCCGCGACCCGCCAGCACGATTGGCAAATTGTCGGGATCGTGTCGGTTGCCGTCCGAGAAGCTGGATCCGAACATGATCATGCTATGGTCTAGTAGCGTGCCATCGCCCTCTTTGATCGCTCTCATCTTTTCCAACATCCGTGCAAACTTCTCGACGTGCCAGCGATTGATCTTTTGATATTGAGCGATCTTGCTTTCGTTATTTTCGTGATGCGACAACTCGTGGTGCCCGCCTTTGACTCCGTCTATGAACGAGAAGTTGCGCGACGACACGTCGTTGGCAAACATGAACGACGCGACTCGGGTCGAGTCGGTTTGGAACGCCAACACCATCAAGTCCAGCATCACGTCGATGTGTTCCGGAAACTCACTTGGCATTCCCGGTTCAATCCCAGCGATCCGCTTTTCCTCGGGGGATGGCTCCCATGAACGGGTGGCGTTGCGGCTGGAAAACTCGATTCGCCGTTCAACCGCCCGAACGGCATCGAGGTATTCGTCCATTTTGAACTGGTCGTCGCGTCCTAGTTTGCTGCGAATCCGTTTGGCATCGTCCAGTACATAGTCCAGCAAGTTGGCGTGCGATTCCGCATCGCGATTGTCGGCGTCCGATTTCTTGCCGAACAACCGCTGGTAAACTGTGTGCGGATTGATCTCCTTCGCGATCGGCCGAGTCGCGGTCTGCCACGAAATGTGCGAACCGTACAGTCGCGTGAATCCAACGTTGCTGTCGATACCGCTGATGACCGGTTCCGTCCCAAGTTCTAGTGACGGAATCGGTGTCTGTCTGCCAATGTGTTTGGCGATCAATTGGTCAACCGAGACACCGCCGCTGCTGATGTCCTTGCCGGTCGTCTTCACAACCGGCATTCCGGTCAAAAAGTTAGCTGTCTTTGCGTAGTGCCCATCGCCGTTGTGGCTGTTCAGTTTGTCGAGTCCGGACAGCACCAAAATGTCATCTCGCACTTCGGCAAGCGGCTGCAATGAAGGTGAGAGTTTGTAGTCACTGCCGGTCGTTTCCGGAACCCAATCTTTTTCCCAGACCCCATTGGGAAAGTACAAGAATGCCGTGCGAAGCGGCGCGGTTCCTTCATTGGCCGAATTCTCGGCCGCGTGAAGCGATCCCATCAAGGGCATCCCCAGCATCACGCTGCTACCACGCAAGAAATTTCGTCGTGACAGGCCGCCCCGTTGTGGGCTTGATTGCATCGGATTCATATTGGAACTCGCGATTGATTTCACGGCTAGTTTTTAGATTCGGCTGCTGACTTGGCAGCTTTGAAAAAACGATGTTGAAACGGATAACTGGTCACAATGGTCTCGATCACAAAGGACGCACGGTGCTCGTTGGCGGCCAGTGCTTTTTTGCAGTCTCGGACCACGCAGTCGTCAAAGCTCGAAAGGTCGCGTCCGAGAGCAAAACCGACGATCTTTTTGACAAAGTGATTTTCGAAGTCCGACGACCTTGCCATCAAAATCTGTTTCAACTGTTCGGGACCATCGAATGACTCGCCACTGGGAAGTTTCCCCGTCGCATTGATTTCCGCTTTTCCATCCTTGTCTCGCCAACGACCGAGCCCGTCAAAATTCTCAAGACCAAACCCCAGCGGATCCATTCGGTCGTGGCACGATGCGCAGGTTGGATTCTTGCGGTGCAGTTCAAGTCGCTCGCGCAGTGTCATCGATCGCTCGGCAACGGCCTCGTCCAGTGCCGGAACGCCGGGCGGTGGTGGCGGAACACGGTCGCCTAGCACTTCCTCTAACATCCATCGTCCTCGCAATACTGGACTGGTTCGCCGCGGATACGACGACGACATCAGTACCGCGCCCAGCGTGATCACGCCGCCTCGGCGTCGGTCGTTTGTTTTGACTCGTTGCCACGACGCGTCGGCGGGCAAGGCGACGCCATAGTGTGACGCCAGCCGACCGTTGATTTCAATCGAGTCGCTGTCGATGACTTCGAGAAGCGATCGATCTTCACTGAACAGCCTCCAAACCATCCGAACGGCTTCTTCGCGCAGATCGCTGGCAAGTTGTTCGTTGAAGTCCGGGTAGACCTCGGTGTCAGGACGGACGGCCGTCATAAAGTTCGCTAGGCCGAGCCACTGCAATCCAAAGTTCTCGCCGATCGCACGAGCTTTCGGATCGGCTAGCATGCGACGCGTCTGTGCGATCACCTGTTCGTCGGTATCCAGTTCGCCCGCGCCGGCAGCATCAAGCAATTCATCGTCAGGGATCGATGACCAAATCAGCAAAGCCATTCGCGTTGCCAATTGATACGGGCTAAGACGCTGGACGCCGCCTTCGGCAGTCTCGGTTTCAACGACAAACAAAAAATTTGGGGATATCAGGACTGCTTTCAACGATTGACCAACGGCCGTGTCAAATTCGGCGTCCGTCGATTTTGCGTGATCGTAAAGAGCCAGCAAACGTTCAAGCTCGTCCGGTGCGATCGGTCGCCGCCAAGCACGCCGAGCAAATTTCGACACGATCGAACTCGCTGCATCGCGATCAAACGTGTTGTTGTTTCCAGCGGGTGCAAACAGTTTTTCACGCGCGGCAAGTTGCTCGGGCGAGCGATTGTTGCTGGTGTCTGGGCCGGGTGCTAATGTGATCGAGTCGATCATTTGCGAAGCAACCGACAAGTACTGTTCAATGTGGATCGTCGACGTGAACAACGAATCGCCCGCGGTGTCGAAGCCTTCGCCACCGGATCCATCCGACGGAATCAGCGACGGGTCACGGATCGGAATACCGATCAGGTCGTGCATCGCATTGACGTATTCTGTTCGCGTCAAACGGCGGCTCATTACATAGCCGCGATACCACGCCTTGGTTTCGTCGGTTGCAATTTGGTTGCATAGGTCTCGTCCTGGTTTTGCATCCAACCAGCGATGCAAAATGGACTTTTCATCATCGTTAAGTCCGGGGCTGCCGCTCGGTGGCATTTCGTTCAATCGAATTCGTTTTCCGACGGAGTCCCAAACGTCCGATTTTTGGCTCAGACGCGTTGATTCGGCAAACCGATCAAGGTCAAATCCACCGTCCGCCTCGTCCCCACGATGACACTCGGCACATCGATCTCGCAAAATTGGCAAAATGTCGCTTCGGTAGGTCGATTCCCAGGCAGCGATCGCCGCGTCTTTTTCGCCGGCGAACGCAGCGTCTGAGCCGACATTCATCGCAACGCCGCACAAGGCAACGAAGACTAAGAAAGGGGCCGCGAAGCGAAGAATCCACATTGGAGGACTGTGGGATTTGATTGGTGGGAAATCTAGGTGGGACAATCGAGTTTACTGGAATGGAAACCGTAAGTCCATTGATTCGTTTTCTGCCTCGACTGATTCCGACTGATGTCTCACCGCAAGTGATGCTTGACTATATTCCACCAGTTTGCTGATGAGGCTGCCAAGATTCCGCTACGCCAAGATTCCGCTACGCTGGTCGAATTGATCTGGGCGAATCGATCTGGGCGAATCGACGCCAAACGCCCCGCATGTTCTTACGGACGGACGACCGATCTGATGAAGTACCTAGCCACCTTGTTTCCTGGTACTTGTTTACCGAGCGAAAAACTGGTGTTGGTGAATTTGGGCTGAATCGACCAGAATTTGCGGGTCAT
>JBAUHR010000069.1:0-1528 GCA_049680385.1 Rubripirellula sp.
GCCGACGATCGATTGGTCGCGGAGCTGGCGATCATCGAGAACTTGCAACGCAAGGACTTGAACCCGATCGAAAAGGCGATGTCGTTCAAACGCTACATCACCGAGCACAAGTGCAAGCAAGACGACCTGGCTCGCCGGCTGAGCATTGACCGCAGCACGATTGCGAACCTGATGCGGTTGTTGGAATTGCCTCAGCAAATCCTCGACTGGCTAACTGCTGGCGAAGTTAGCGCAGGTCATGCACGGGCGCTGTTGCCGATTGGCGACGAAGAAGTTCAGGTCAACATCGCGCGGAAAATCATGGACGAACGCTGGAGTGTCCGAGCGACGGAGACTCATGTGGCCGAGCTGTTGAAGAACGAAGAAGACGAAGACACGGGCAAAGTGATCGTCAACGCGTCACGCCAAAAACGTCGTCCCGTCTCGCCGCAAATCGAAGCGATGCAGCAAGAGATGCGGATGATCTTCGGAACAAAAATCGAGATCAAATCGTCGGCTCGCAGCCGCGGAAAAATCACGATCCACTTTACCGACGCGGAAGAGTTCGAGCGTCTTAAAGACATCCTGTGTGTCGCCGCAAAACCAAATCTAAGAATCGCTGGCTAACCCAAGCCAACGCAAAATCGACGATCCAAAAACCCGAGTTGCCAACGCAGCTCGGGTTTTTTCATGCGCAAATTCCAAGCCCCCGTAGGATAGGCTGCCAGCCTGTCTTCCCCCCCTTCTTTCCAAACGCATCACCACAGCGTGCCAGAACATCATGCCCGCGTTTCACGTTCGTTTCACGAAGCGTCGGAATTATGCTGCCGTTCCCAACAAGTTTGCTTTTTAACCTTGGTCCCATTTTGGTCATCTGCTAATCTCCAGATCGCTCAGCCATGATGGCTCGGGAGTGGCTCGGAAGACTGACTAAGTTTGCCGAGACGAGGTTGTTTCGCTGGAAAGGAGTCCCAGGGTGGAAACCGAACAAACACGTACTTGTGTTCACATTCGTTGGATGATCCGCCGGGATATGCCGGCAGTGTTGGGGATCGAAAACAAGAGTTTCGAGTTTGCATGGACAGAGGATGACTTCATCCGCTGCCTCCGCCAACGAAACTGCATCGGGATGGTAGCCGAAGAGGACGACAAGGTGGTCGGCTTCATGATCTACGAGCTCCACAAAAACCGCTTGCATATCTTGAACTTCGCCGTCGGTGAAGACAGTCGTCGCTCGGGCGTCGGGTTCGCCATGATCGGAAAGTTGTTGGGCAAACTGTCCCAAGAACGCCGCAACCGAATCATGTTGGAGGTCCGTGAAACGAACCTAATCGCACAATTGTTTTTCAAAAAAATTGGCTTCCGCGCCGTCTCGGTTTTGCGTGACTTCTACGAAGACACCGACGAAGACGCCTACCTGATGCAGTACCGATATCAGGCCAGCCCCGAAGAACTCGCCGAACCACACAACCGCATCTCGCGGTTGGCCGGTTAACAAACGGGCCACCCAGGCAGCACCCGATGTGGACCCGCGACTCCGCTCGCGGGA
>JBAUHR010000070.1:0-16934 GCA_049680385.1 Rubripirellula sp.
GGCTAAGTCACCCGACATGTTCGCACCGGCCATGATTCCGGTCACAGCGGGAAAGAACAACGCAAACATTGTGAAAGTGTTCTCGCCTTCCAAGAACGAAGGCCGCAAGTTGGCTTGCAGATACTCGGGATTAAATTCTGCAATGGCACCGACATAGAACGATCCGAGCGCCGCAGCCAGGATCGCAAGAATGAAATACTGGACCTTGATTGTCCAACCGGCACCAATGTAGACGCAAACGAAAGTGATCAAATTCACGAGCGTTGAAATCGCCATCGCGTCGTCGGCAAGCGATGGGAAGGTCGCCGCGAGTGCTTCGGTGAAACCGATGATATACATCGCAACCGAAATCGCCTGGGCAGCAAAAAACAAGACTCCAATCGCACCGCCAAACTCAACCCCCAGCGAGCGAGAAATCAAGTAGTACGCGCCACCGCCTTTGACTCGGGTGTTGCTAGCGATCGCGGACAGCGATAACGTCGTCAACGTCGTGATGATCTTCGCTGCCAACACGATCATGATCGCTGTGAAAATCCCCGACTGTCCGACCACTTGGCCGAATCGCAGAAACATGATGACGCCGAGAATCGTCAGCGTGCAGGGTGTGAAGACACCCCCAAAGGTTCCGAACTTCGTGGACGTGATTGGCTCGTGCTTGGAACCGCTGGACATGAAGGGAATCCGTGCTGTGTTGGTTCGGTCGCAAACTGCGATCGAAAAATCGTATAACTAGCGTTGCCGAGGCCTTAGGCAAAGAAAAGAAGTTCGAAGCGGTCGCTAGATGGACAACACCACTTCGGTTCTGGCCACGCCGTGGTCAATCGTGTCAGAGATCTCGGTACGCGACGAATGGTGACGAAGCCTGCTGCGTCAAGATTCAACGTCGGTAAGATACTCGTTCAGCTCACCTCATTGAAAGTGGCGATTCTGAATAAACTTTGCTACTTGTGACCAGTGTACTTTCGACAATGCGGACAGCTTTGATTGCTGCCAAACGAGACGCTTTGTTTGACGTCTTCCCAGATTGTCAGGCTTGGCACATAGATGCGGTCACCGGGCAACAACTGATAGTTGGTCGAAACGTCGCCAAGCTGCAAGATCTGGTGGTAACACACTGGCAAAATAACGCGAGGTTGTCCGTCAAGTTGCGGACGTGTCAGAACCACTTTGTGCGCATTGGACCGATCAGAAAGTCCGCCTGCTGCGATGATCGCGTCAAGGACGGTTTCGCTGCCCACCAGCGGATACGAACTTGGTGCGTTGACTTCGCCCATGACATAGATCATCCCGGCTTCTTTGTTGACCAACCGAACCGAAAGCCCAAAGTCGTCCGGGTCGGGCGAGACATCATCGCCGTCGCGATGGGAAGCCAAGGCGATCCGAGTGTTGTGTTTCTCGATCTCGCGAGACGCAACGCGGTGCTGAACCTGCTGCTGAATTTCCATCGTTGTCATGCCGGCCACCGCAAACTTCCCATAGTCACCAAGATCAATCGTGCCGTCCTGCTGGACGGTTTGATCACTTTGAAATCGAACCGGCGAATTGAAGTCGTTGGGCTCAATCACCAACACGTCACCAGCCTCAAGCCGATGCGGTGGCAACGCTTGTTTTGCCAATTCAGTCAGAATACTTTGGGGATGCCCCACGCTCTGCCGAGCTCCCGTCACGTAGGGAAGCAAGACGTGCGAACCCGCAGCAACCGGAAACCCCATCGACGCGGCCGTGCGACATCCCGACAAAGCAGTCGGCAACAGTGCCACGAACGCGAGTAAACACGCCGATCCGAAGTGTTGATATCGAACGCGCGAAGTTCGCTCGGTTCCATTCTTATGACTCATAACAATTCCGTTGTTAGGCTGTGAAAAATGCAAGGCAAATCAGCGTCGAGATTGATTGGCCTGTTTGACTTGGTCGCTGGCTCGTGCGACCGAGGAACCAAATTGGCTTTGGATAAAAAACCGCAGTGCATCCTGGGACAACTGACGTCCAGGCTGCAATTGAATGCTGGGTCGACTGGCGTTGCCACCGACGTGGATATTGATCAACCGATTCTTCATCGCTTCGTTTGCTTGGACCAGTAGCTTCGCAGGCGCCGGTGCGGCAAGCATCAACGGCGAATCGGTTAGCGACATCAGTCCTTCGGTTGGGCTGGTTGAACCAGTCGCCGCAGTGACGTCAAAGTTCAAACGTCCGTCAAGCGTTGCACTTCCGCTCATCGTCACCTGCACATTACTTTGCGCAATGGCCATCGAGTCAATTGCCACCGTACCATTGGTAAGACGTCCACTGATATGCCCTTCGTTGTTCTGCAGTCCTCCCTGCGTAGGCATGATCTGAATCATGCTTGGCAGTTGGTCCAAGACTGGCAGACGCAGCGAATCGACGTCCGACAACTGCAAATCGAAACGTCCCGAAAAATCCTTGACGCTACTGGCGCGTTTGGCGGCCATCGTCACACGGCCGTCGACCAGTCCAGCGCCGGCTGAATTTCCGGCCAACAACTTCGACGTGTCGATTCGACGTAAATCCGCCTGCAAATTCATGGTCAGATTCCGTTGAAACCGACCATCGGTGTTGATTGCGATCGTTCCATCGCCGGCTTCGATGCGACCAGATCGGCAATCCCAACGCGCGGTTGCGGTGTTGGACGCAAACGACCAATCAAGCGGCAATCGCGCCGAATGCACTTTGACACCGGCGAGTGTCACGTGATTCATCGATACCGCAGCACGTCCGGTGACCGTCCGGTTGATTCGACCATCAATGCGAATATTTGCTGTTCCGGAATAGTCTCGCGCCGCGTTCCCAAGTGGTGCAGCCAAATAACGCAGGTTGACTCGATTGACGCCGAACTGAAAGTTCCCGGTTGGCGACCCAGTCAGCCTGACTTCGCCTTTTCCGCTCAGTTCGCCATCGGCAAACCTGCCATCAATCGAATCCAAACGCACGCGATCGGAATGCAAAGTTGTCCTTGCGGTCATGCGCCGTGAAAGTACCGCGCGATTCCAGGTCAGATCTCGCGCAGACACGCTGGCACGGGCGAGCGATCCTGACTGGCGATCCGAACCGTCGCGACGAATTTCGATATCGACTCTGCCACCAAGCGACTGCAATTCGCGACCAAGCCGTGCGGCGCGAGTCGTTTCGACAAGGGATACGCCAGTGCAATGAATTTCCGTTTCGATGGGCAGTTCTTCGATATGCCGATCAGCGGTAGCTAGGAATCGCTGCATCGCATCGATCTGCATCCTTGCATTGCCCCGAACTTGACCAGACAGAATTCCGCCTTCAACCATCGCCGCAACGGTCCCCTCGTCCACATCAAGCGATACGTTCGACAACTCAATCGGGACACCGTCGACTCGCAAGCCAACCGTTTGCATCCAAGCGTCCCCTTTTAACGTTTGCAAATCGCCAAGATTGGTAAATCGACTTTGCACAGTATAAGCCGAACATGATTGTGCGTCGCATCGAACGACGATGGCGTCTGTTGCATTTCAACTCGATCGAAGAATACATTCGGCTATTGGAAACTGATTCGAGTGAATTGAATCAACTGTACCGCGATCTCCTGATCGGTGTCACGCGATTCTTCCGCGACACCGAAGCTTTCGCGATTTTGAACGACAAGGTATTACCTCGGTTGGTGGAGGAGAGTGCCGGGAGAACCCTGAGAGTCTGGACTCCTGGATGCGCGACTGGCGAAGAAGCTTACTCGCTAGCGATGACTCTCTTTGAAGCGATGGAAGACGCAGGCCGAGTCTGCGATGTCAAAATCTTCGCGACCGACGCGCATCGCTTGAGCCTAGATAAAGCTGCGTCCGGAACTTACACGAGAAAGGAACTCGATGGCGTCTCTCTGTCGCGACTGGAAAAACACTTCCAAAAGGTTGGTGACAACTACCAAGTCAATCAAGCGATCCGCAAAATGATCGTGTTCGCGCCACAGAACTTGCTTAATGATGCTTCGTTCACGAACATCGACTTGGCGGTGTGTCGCAACACGTTGATCTATTTCGGTGACGATGGGCAACGTCGCGCATTGTCGCTCATGCACTTTGGTTTGCGGATCGGTGGCGTCCTGTTCCTCGGGCCCAGCGAAACTCCAGGCGAGATTCAGGTGGACTATGAAACCATCAACCGTCGTTGGCGAATTTATCAAAAGGTCGCAGCGACGAAAGTTGGCACGGCTCGATTGCGAGCGCCTTCGCGTCTGACCGTTCCTCAAAGTGACATGAGCGGACGCAGTGGTTCGGCATCTGTCTACACCGACCGGATGATTCTGTCCGCGATTGAAGGACTTGCCGACGATTACCTCCCTCCGACGTTCGTGACCAATGCAGACTTCACGTTGCTCTACTCGACGCCAGGATCGGCCACGTTTCTGCGCCGGCAGGAAGGTCGTTTTGGGGCGACGCTTCCCGAGTTACTGTTGCCCGTCTCGAAGACCAGCGTACTGGTGGGTCTGCAACGGTGTGCAAGGCAAACCGACGAAAACAAGCCGGTGGTAGTCGGTCAGATCGCCATCCCAGCCGATCAGCTCTTAACAGCTGCCCAAGTTGATGGATCAAGCGAACTTGACGAATCCGCCCCATCGACGGCTGACTTTCGCATGGTCGGCGTCGTGATTCGACGTGTTGACCTGGCTGGGAAGCAGGAACATGGATTTAGCGTGAGTGTGATCCAAGAATCGCAAGCGGCTCCGCGCTCGGCCGCACTCGCCGGTGATCCTGTCGACCTTTCGGCGCAAGTGACGCTGGAGGAGGAACTGCGTCACACGAAAGAAAGCTTACAAGCAACCATCCAAGAACTAGAAACGAGCAACGAAGAACTACAGGCGACGAATGAGGAGATGGTCGCGAGCAATGAAGAGCTGCAAAGCACGAACGAGGAGCTTCACAGTGTCAATGAAGAGCTTTACACGGTAAACGCTGAGCACCAATCAAAGATTGAGGAACTGACTGAGATCACCGAGGACATGGAGAACCTGTTTCGGACGTCCAATGTGGCTACACTGTTTCTCGATGACGATGCACGAATTCGCCGAGTGACGCCAAAGGCGGCTGAGATTTTTGGGCTAACGCACGACGATGTGGGGCGAAGGCTGGAGAATTTTCGGAACCCGCTGAAAGATGACGAACTCTATGATCTGATAGCGAACACAATCGCGGATCAGGAACCGAACGAACGCGAAGTGATGAGTGTCGATGGTGAACGTTTCTTACTTCGTTTGATGCCATACCATTCGACGCGAGAGTTGACGGGCACCGTTTTGACGCTGGTCAGCCTGCAGCGTCTCGAGAAGGCGCGACAGGATATGGAAACTCGCGAGGCTCGGTTCCGGGGTACGTTTGAAAACGCAGCGGTCGGTATCGCGCACGTCGATTTTGAAGGAAACTGGCTTCGGGTCAATGAACGTCTCTGTCATCTTGTCGGCTACCAACGCGACGAACTGCTTGAAATCGACTTTCAATCCATCACGCACCCCGATGACTTGGATTCTGACTTGGTGCAGTTCGAGCAACTGAAAGCAGGGCAGATTCCCAGCTACACGCTTCGCAAACGATACATCCACAAATCTGGCGAAGATGTACCGATTGATCTGACCGTTTCGATCCAGGAGGAGCCTGGCGAAACCGATCCGTATTGCATCGCTGTCATTCAGGATGCCCGCGAGCAGGTCCGTAGCCGGAATGAGCTTGAGGAAGCCATTTTGCAACGTGACCAGTTTCTTGCCGTGCTGTCGCACGAACTGCGAAACCCGCTCGGCGCAGTGAAGAACGCGATTTCTCTGCTCAGGCGAACAGACGAAGAGGAGCTTCCTCGTGAGGAGTTGACAAACTTACTCGATCGCCAAACCGATCACATGTCGCGGCTGGTCGAAGACTTGCTCGACACGTCCCGCATTGCGCAAAACAAAATTGTGCTGCAACGTGAACTGGTCGACATGAAAGAGATTGCGGAAGAGTCTGTAAGGTCGCTGCAGGGTAGTTTCGATCAAAAGCAACAGCACGTTTCGCTGCACATCGAGTCAGACAGCTTCCCGATCGTGGGAGACCGTATCCGGTTGCTGCAAGTTGTCGAAAACCTGCTCGCGAACTCTCGACGATACACGCAGTCCGGCGGGAAGGTCGACGTTCGACTGGCAGTGCAGGATGGCAGGGTGGTTCTTTCAGTCACCGATAATGGACAGGGAATTTCGCCTGATCATATCGAGTCGATCTTCGCCATGTTCACACGCGGTCGCGAGACGGAAGAAACGCAAGGTGGATTGGGTGTCGGCTTGGCACTCGTGAAAATGTTGGTCGATAAACACGACGAAACACTGAGTGCAGAGAGCGACGGACTCGGGAAAGGAGCCACCTTTACGCTTAGCTTCCCAATGGTCGCTGTTCCGACCGGTGTGAATTTAACACCTGAATCCAGTGAGTCGAACGATGCTGAAACGGAAATTCAGTCGTTCCGGGTCGTGCTTGTCGAAGATGACGATGACGCAAGATTGACGATGGAGCAGTTGCTTGAACTCGACGGTCATGAAATCACCGTTGCCGTCGATGGCTACGACGGACTTGAGAAAATTCGCAGTGTTCAACCCGACTTTGCCCTCATCGACATTTCGATGCCGGGCATCAGTGGTCACGAAGTAGCGAGTCGCTTGCAGAGCGAATCACCTGAGCTGCTTAGCAAGACAAAGCTGATCGCGCTGACCGGACACGGTCAGCCCCAAGACATTCAGCGAACCCAGGACGTCGGGTTCGCTGCACATATGGTTAAGCCGGTCGATGTCTCGTCACTAGGAGAACTGATGACCAAGTTGGCCAAACGCGACTAACGTGGCGTAGGCTTCCAGCCTGCGATTGCCATCCGCCGCCTCGAAGGCACGACCTTTGCTTCCCGGTTCGACACGCAGAACTTACCCCAACCCGCAGTCAGTCGCGTTATCCCCAACCGGACTGAGTAACTTTTCGATAGACGACGACTGCCAGAAAGACTGCGACGATGAAAAGCTAATCGACGAGGCATTCAGTGGAAGTGAATACGCCACGTTTCATTCAGTCAATGAACTTCCCGCGGCGAACGGAGATTGCGAGCAAGATGATTGCTCCGACAACGGAACCGATCCAACCGCTCGATTGTATGAACGACCCGCCTTGCAGCAGAAAGCCGATCGCACCGCCGACAAACGAACCAGCGATACCGAGCAGAATCGTTCTCAAGCAGCCCATCTGTTGCTCACCCGGAACAACACCACGCGCGATTAGCCCAACTAAGAATCCGAAAACAATCCAACCGAGAATCCAAAACATTGCATGTGACCTTGGTGATGAGGGCGAGTTAAATCATAGGGTAAGGCAACGCAAACCTCATACCAAAACGGATAGCACGTTAGTTGCGTTGTCAGGCTGATCGACAATCAACCTTTGCATCACGGAAAATAACGGTTGACGGAAATTCCATGAGCGCCGCAACTGCAACCTCTACGGCCCCCCCACAAACCACACCTCAATCCATATGGTCTAAACCAATGCCAAGCGTCCTCGTCACTCTGTTATCGTTGGCTTAAAGGTTGGTTTTGAAATCGCTGAAACGCCAACCGTGAGAAGCCGAGGATTTCTCCGACTTCTCGCTGTGATGCGGTGCCATCACGGACGATGCTGACCGATGCGGTGTAGAGCTGGCTCACTCGTTTCGGCCGAAAATGATCAAAGTTTTTTTAAAACGTCGCGTTCACGTTCGACGCGGCGATGCTCGGCTTCGAAATGGGCGACGCGGCTATCGAGCACCTCGCCGACCGGCCCGGCCGATTCGACCTGCTGCTTACTTCATCGGTAAAGCAGGTTGACCCCAGAGATCCCAAGACGCTCGACAATCGAACTGGCGGAGTGCCCATCGAGCAGCATGGCAACCGCATCGCGTTTGAATTCGTCTGTATAAGTACGTCGTTCAGGCGTGGATGAAGGCTTGGTCTTGCGTGGCATCTGAAGTTCCTTGAGTTCCTTTTATTTTAGTGAATCACGTGGCCCCCAAAACCCAGGCCACCTCACCCAGCCGATCTGACGAGAGTAATCCCCACGAGGATCGGGCTTCCAATTTCGCCTTCTTGTTCGAGTTGCTATCCGTTCACTCACTCTGCACCCTACCGGAACCTTTTCGCTCCAAACCAGGCCGCTATCGCAAAAAACGGAGAGGTTTTGAGAACAGGCGATCGCCAGAAAATCTCTCAATTCACTTGATGCTCAATAAAAACAGCCGCTTGCCAGAATTTGGCAAGCGGCTGTTGGATGGAGGCGGCGGGGATTGAACCCGCGTCCCGCGATGCGTCCACGAGACCGTCTACGTGTGTAGTCTGACTATTTGTGCCTCATTGAAGAGGCTCTTCACTTTGTCCGGCGCTGCCTGACAGGCTCCGGACTCCGCTAACTCGAAACTTTTTTAATCCTCCGCGTCTCGAGTAGGACGGAGGACGATCCAGAATTGTGACGGGTTTTCAGGCGACTCTGGCGGCCCCCATCAACCCGGGCTACCTGTTATTAGGCGGCCAGTGCGAAACTTTCGTTTGCAATTAAAAATTTGTGATCAGCTTTTAACGTGGCCAACTGATCAACCACGACACGCAAGCCATCGCTTCCAATCATCCGGTCGAATCCAGATCACCCCCAGTTCTGGGAAGTGTTTCAATGCGAAACACTTGGTCGCAATTTGCAACTCCCGTCATTCTAGGTCGGGCAGCAGTTTCCGTCCAGGCAACCTGTTCGGCTAGCAGGGCGACTCACTTTTTTAAGCTGGGTAGATCAGCCGCCGTGCGCTAGCACGCGGTTCCCGGAAACCGGACGCTAGCGCGTGGCGGCTAATTTGTGTATTTCGAACAAGTGAGTTGCCCTGGTTCGGCTAGGATCCAACTTGACGGCACAGACGCTTGCAGACAGAATGTCTATAGTGAACCCAAACATCCTTCACGCTGGAGCCGTGCGATGCGTCGAACTTGCTTACTTGCCAGTCGCTCAATACAGACTTCCCAGAGCATTCACCGGGTGAATCGCGGCTTCACGATGGTCGAACTGCTGGCCGTGGTTGCCATCATCGGAGTTTTGGTCGGGCTATTGTTGCCAGCAGTTCAATCGGCACGCGAAAGTGCAAGACGAACCAGTTGTTCAAGCAATTTGATGCAGGTGGCGATTGCTACCAGCGCTTATCACGATGCGTTCAAACAATTGCCGGTCCAGCTATCGGGGACGGACGGCAGCACTAAGGCGGGTGAAGACAACAACCGCCGCCTGAGTGCCTTTGTGGCCCTGCTGCCGTTCATGGATGCTGGAAACCTGTGGGACCAAATTCAGGAACCGTCTGCCCGCCGACCCGAATTCGAAGCTGGACCCGATGCTTGGATGGGGTTTGACGGATACGAAGATTACGAAGCCGCTGAACAAGACGACGGAACATCCGACGAGAATACGGAAGCTCCTTGGCCAGCCGGTGGCCCCGATCCATCGGACAACTATCCCGCGTGGTATATCGAGCCCAAAGAACTTAGGTGCCCGAGCGATCCTGGCATCGGCCGCCCGTCGATGGGGCGGTCCAACTATGCATTCTGTATCGGCGATGGCATCGACTGCAGTGAATCAGGCCCCATGAAGGACGTTGGCGGCGTGTTCGTCATCGATGACAACCTTGCCAAACGCACCAAGGTCGCCATGCGAGGCATGTTTGTGCCCCGCGTCGTGACGCGTTTCTCCGATGCAACGGATGGTCTTTCCCATACGATCATGCTTGGCGAAATGGCAACGGACTTGGGCGACTCTTACATTCCAACGCATCCAGTTGTAGCGCAGAACAGCAAGCTGCCCGATGAAAAAATTCTACTGAATGATCCGGGCTGGGTTCAAACCAGTGACTACATCGATCCGGATCGGCCGCGGTTCTGGACCAACTCGGCCGTCGCCAACGCCGTGTCCAGCATTGCAAGTGCTCGACGCGGATACCGATGGGCCGACGGCATGCCGCTTTACACTTCGTTTAACACGATACTGCCGCCAAATCGCGAACTTGTACTGCAAGCGGATACAGATACATCCGGGGGAGTCTTTCCGGTCAGTAGCCGACACCAAGGTGGTGCACACGTTGCTTTTGGCGATGGCGCAATTCACTTCATCACCGATAGCATCGACGCGGGAAGTGATCATGCACCGACCGTGTATCTAGGCCGCGTAGAAGAACACCAGCGCGAGAGCCCGTATGGTGTTTGGGGAGCCATGGGCACTGCGGCAAGCCAAGAGTTGGCTGCCAATCAGTGGCCCGCATCGAGCGACCAGTAGTCGTGATTCACGTTTTCGCACTCGCTGTGCTTGTTGTCGGCTGAAGGGCACGATTACACGCGACAATATGACGCTAGAATTTGCACGCACCAATCTACACCTTGGAGTGTACTTTTAAGTAGACTTAGTCATCTACCGTCCCGAAACCCCGTCATTGGCTGTCAATCATGATTGCCCCCAAGTCGTATGCGACGCGGCCGTCCCATTTGCGGTCACGCAAATCGTTTGACCATAGTCCGATGCTTGTGTTTTATGAGCTGACCCAAGCGTGCGATTTGGTCTGCCTGCACTGTCGTGCGTGTGCCCAGAAACGCAGCAATCCGGCCGAACTATCGACCGCAGACTCAAAGCGAATGATTGATCAGTTGACGGAATTCCCCAAGCCACCGATGCTGATTCTGACCGGCGGCGATCCTTTGAAACGGGCAGACATCTTCGAACTTGTCGAGTACGCGGTTGAACGCGGCTTGGAAGTTTCGATCACGCCGAGTGCGACTCCGCTGGTAACTCGCGATGCAATCGCCCGTTTGCACGATTCCGGGATCTCTCGGTTGGCGATCAGCATCGATGGCGCTGACGCAGCGACTCACGATGCCAACCGTGGCGTAGCTGGCAGTTTCGCACGCAGCTTAGAAATACTGCGTGACGCTCGATCGCTAGGTGTCGAAACACAGATCAACACCACACTGACACCCGCAAATGTTGATCAGATCGAAGCGATGGCAGATCGGTTTGCCACGTTCGACATCGCCCTATGGTCCGTATTCTTTTTGATCCCTGTTGGTCGCGCGAGCGAGATGGATCGTTTGAACGCGGACGAGTGCGAGCAAGCGTTCGAGCGACTGATGCAGCAGTCCAAACGCCAACCGTACATGGTCAAGACAACCGAGGCACCCCATTATCGCCGCTATGTGATTCAACAGCGGAAAATGAACGAGGACGGACCAAAAGCCGTTCGTCCCGCTTTCATTCCTGCCGGCGTCAACGATGGCAAGGGCGTGATGTTTGTTAGCCACACAGGCGTGATCCATCCGACCGGATTCTTGCCGATCACCTGCGGCGTCTTTCCATTGCAAAGTGTCGTGGATGTGTATCAGAACTCGCCGATCTTTCGCTCACTTCGCGATCCTGATCGTTTGGAAGGCAAATGCGGACAATGTGAGTTCCGCAACATCTGTAGCGGCAGCCGAGCGCGGGCCTACGGCGTGACAGGCAACCTATTCGCTGAAGAACCTGACTGTAAATACATTCCGGTCGCAATGACGACCAATTGATCGACGACTGTTTGAAAAGGACGAAAAAATGAATCGTCGTGTGACTGTGATCGGTGGCGGAGTTTCTGGACTGGCCGCAGCGAATCATTTGCGCCGGATTGCACCCGAGATCGAAGTGAAGTTGTTGGAGGCCGGGCCGCGACTCGGCGGAGTGATCCAGACGACTCATAAAGACGGTTTTCTGATTGAAGGAGCGGCTGACAATTTCATCACGACATCGTCAAGCGCCATTGAGCTTTGCAAGGATGTCGGATTGGGGGACGATCTGATCGGCACCAACCCGAACGGACGTGGCGCGATGGTGCTTAGCCGAGGCAAGTTGGAAAAGATTCCCGAAGGATTCGTCGTGATGGCGCCTTCTCGCATCTGGCCACTGTTGTCGACCAAGATTCTTAGCCCGATGGGTAAGCTGCGATCGGGATATGAAGTTTTCGTGCCACCGAAGAAATCGCAGGACGATGAATCGCTGAAGTCCTTTGTATGCCGGCGATTTGGAACTGAGATGTTTGAACGACTGGTTCAGCCATTGGTCGGCGGCATCTATACCGCGGATCCGAATCGGCTAAGTGTGGCGGCGACGATGCCTCGGTTTCTGGACATGGAGCAAAAGCACGGCAGTCTGATTCGCGGCATGTTGAGCCAGCGGCGATCGAAGAACCAGCCGGTCGAAAAGAGCGGCGGAGCACGCTACAGTCAATTCATGACGCTGCGTGGCGGAATGTCGCGATTGATCGAAGCACTTGGAAACGAATTGCCCGACGAAGCGGTGCAGTTCGATTCGCCTGTCAGCGACGTCGTGCCCAGCGGCGATCGGTGGTTGGTCAGTTCCGGCCCAGAAGGATCGCAGCGTGAAGAATCGGACGCGGTCATCATCGCAGCCCCAGCCAACCACGCGGCAAGCATGCTCGCATCGGTTGACTCCGAAATGTCGAATCAGCTTGGTGGAATCGAGTACGCCAGTTGCGCGGTCGTATCGCTCGCTTTTCGTCGCGAACAGATTGGCCACGAACTGGGATCATTCGGCTTTGTCGTGCCGGCGATCGAGGACCACTTTATCTTGTCCTGCAGTTTTTCGAGCGTAAAGTATGACGGTCGCGCGCCTGACGGCACCGTGCTGATGCGAGTCTTCATCGGCGGAGCGTGTCAGAGTGATTTGTTGCAGATGCCGGACGTGCAGCTGATGGAATTGGCTCACTGGGAGCTGGCGAAGTTGCTGGACATTCAAGACGAGCCACTGATGCGCCACATCACTCGGCAAACCAACGCGATGCCGCAGTACCACGTTGGACATAAGGACAGAATCGCCAAGATCACGCAGCGACTCGACCTGTTTCCGACTCTAGCACTTGCTGGCAGTTCGTTGAGCGGTGTCGGCGTGCCGGGCTGTATCGAGAGCGGACAGAAGGCGGCCAAGCGAGTCGCCGCAGCAATCCGAAACCGGTCAAGAACCCCTGAACCGACGCATACTTTCTCGGCCTAGTGGTCTATTCCGGTCCGTAAACGATGCCCTGCAACAAGTGGAACGTTCCCTTGCCTTCCAAACCGATGCGAATGAACTTTGCCTTTGTATTCTTCGGCAGATCGATCATCCACTCGGACTTTGGCGTCTTGGACGACCATACCTTCGAATAGTCCGTGTCGTTGTCGCTGACCCACACCGTCAAGCCTTCCGCTCGGTCCACAAATCCTGTCCGATTGCGGAGCCAAAGTTGGCTGATAGCTCGAGACTCGGGCAACCGAATCGTGACGTACGGGCTGTCCGTGTTTTCGGCGGAGTGGAAGGCAAAATCAAACTTGGTGCGTTTTTGAGGCGACAAGAACAGATGCAGTTCGTCGTTGTGAACCGAGTCCGAAAAACCGCGTCCAGGCATGAACCACGCGTCACGTGAAATCTCGACGGCGTCCGCGTGCGTACGCAGGGGCGCGGGATTTTTGTAGCTTGCGCGTACCCATCCGTCGACACTTTCAACTCGGATGCCGTTTTGCTGCTTCAGGTATTCGACCAGATCTAGGAACTCGATCGGTGCGATCGTCTTGGCTAAACCTTCGGGCATCGAACTCGCTTTCATTTCCTTGCGAATCTCGATGTCATCCTTCAGTAACGTCTCTTCCTTGCCATTGGCAATGCCCAGCGTGATCGATTCCTCGTCTTCATTCAAAATGAACCCGTTGTGGGTGCCGCCGTCGTAGTCCAGCAACAAGACGGTCTCGTATCCCTTCGAAATTTCGTCGTTGGGCAACAAGATCGACGTGATCAGCTTGTGCGGGTCCATGCGGCTGGCGACGTCGGATAGTTCGGGGCCAAACTTTTTGCCGAGGTCGCCGATCATGTGACAAGCCGAGCAGACTTGTTTGAAAACGCCTTCGCCGCGAGAAGCGTTCCCGCCTCGGATTCCCACGAGTTGATCGATAGCTGCTTTACGTTTCTCGACCGATGCATCCACATCATCGGCAATTTCGAGTGGCAGAACCGCGTGGCCGCCTGGGCCGCTCATCGTACGATATCGTTTGAAGTGCAACTTTGCCTTGTCCGAAGCGGAAGCCAAAAACGTCGCCGACTTTTCGGAAGGTTCCCAGATCGGTTGCAGCGCGTGCAAAGTGTGTTCAAGCGTGTAGTCGATCCAGTAGTCCATCGGTTGATTGACCACCGATAACGCCAACTCGGTTGCGTCGTCTGAATCGAGGAAACTGATCGCACGAACCGCTTCCAATCGGACTCGTGGATGCGGGTCTTTCACGGCAGTTTCGAAAACTTCACGAGCCGATGCGAACCGATCCAATTCGCTTGACACCGTTTGCACGGCGGCGGCACGAGCATGAAAGTTATCACTCTGCATGATTCGCCCGACCAATCCGGGGTCCACGTCACGGAAACTTTCTTGGATCCACATCGCTTCGCAAAGTCGCTGGGCGTCGCCTTCATACGGCAACCATTTGTCGAGAGCCGCAAACACTTCGGTTTTCGGGCGCACACGCAGTTCACGTCGAACTCGGTAGCGTGTTCGCAATTCCGGGACCAGCAATTCGGCTAGCAGTTCGTCGATCGACGCAGCCTCCAAGTTCACGGTCTTCAGCAGCGGCTTGTTCGTGTTTACCATCCGATAGACACGGCCATGGACATGATCGCGGTTGGGATCACGTTGTGAGTATTGCATGTGACCGATCAGCGCGTTGCACCAGTCGCCGAACCAGATTGCACCGTCGGGACCGATCTTCGGATCCACCGGACGGAAGGTTGCATCGGTGGACGACAACAGATCGTCGATCCGTTTGCCAACCATGCCTGCGGAGTCCGGATCGTCGGCGAGTTCAAAACGAGGCATGCCGTGCATATTGATCACGCACGCATAGATGAATTGCCCCTGCATTGAGTCGGGCAAATGCCGCGACAGCAGGAACTCGTTGCCAACCGCCGGCCGCATTCCTTCGTTATCAAAGACCGGTTCCAATGTCTTTCGTGTGTCGACTTCTTTACCTGACAGCGGCGCGATCCAGTGTTGTTTCGCGTTGGTGCCGTCACCCACGATGCCGTTGCCCCAGTTGTCGAAAACCAGACACCAGGGATTGCCGTATCCTGGCGTGACAAAGTGACGGAAGCTCATCGACAACGGGTCGTAAATGTAATCCCCACCACGATTGCGATTTCGGAATGGCCCCCAAGGCGTTTCAAGTGTCGTTGACAGCGAAATGCCCTCGAGCATGTGCAACTGGCCGCCATGCGAGTACTCCCATGCGCCAACGGTATGGTGCGTATCATCCGTCGCAATCCCGTCAATCACTTGGTTGACTTCGTCCGCTTTGTCGTCGCCGTCAGTGTCTTTCAGAAACAAGATCCGAGGCTCGTCGACAACCAGAACGCCACCATCGAAAAACTCGAAACCGGTCGGGCAGATCAGCTTGTCGTAGAACGTCGTCGACTTGTCCGCTTTGCCATCGCCATCGGTATCTTCCAAAATCAACAAACGATCGCTCGGGCGTTTCGCGCCGGGTTGCCACTGGGGATAGTTGGGCATGCACGAAACCCATAACCGGCCTTTGGAATCAAACGCAATCTGATTCGGGTTCGCTAGTTCGGGGAACTCACGCTCGGATGCAAACAATTCAACTTTGAATCCATCCGGCACCGTCATCGACTTGATCGATTCCTCGGGCGTTGGATAAACCAGTTCGTCAGGTTCGCGGCCGGCGCGGAAGTTTTCATCGCGGGTACCGAACATGGTTTCCGGCGTGAATACTTCGCCGGTGTTCGAGTCATCGGGTTCATCCGCCACCGGACGCCCGGCTGCCAAGTCCCAAATGTACTGGTCACGAACTTCGTTCATTGCGCGGATCTTGCGATACTCAGTCGGAAACGTCTCGGTGTCAAAAGTTCGTCGGCCACCGTAAACGTACCAACCGTTTAGCATGCGATAATCTTGCAAGTGCAACCACGACTTGTCGTTAACCCACTTGCGAACCGATTCGTAGCGTTCGTCATCCGATGGATTTTCACGATCGCCCAGCAAGACAGTGCTGAGTTGTTTGGCCATCATCTGATCACCACGTTCGTTCAAGTGAACGCCATTGATGGTGAATTGCAGCCCAGGTTCTTGGGCAAAAGCGGTTTTCGTCTCGGTGAAAAGGTCGACATAGGGATGTCCGTTTTCGGCTGCCAGTTGTTTAATCGCATCGCTATAAATTTTCAAACTCTTGTTTCGCTCGTTTGCATCGGGATGCAGCGGATTGCCGCTCGCTTCAAACGCAGTAGGGCCGACCAAAACAAAGCGAGCTTGACCTTCGGTGCCCGCGTACGACGACGACAATTCGGCGATCCATTTGCGATAATCGGCAACAAACTGTTCCACGTCGGCCGCGTCGTCGCCGGCGAAAGATTCGTTAGCGCCGTAGAAACAAAGGAACACGTTCGGCGAAAACACTTTCAACGGATCGTCGATGGTCGTGTAACTGTTGGGACGTTGTCGGTTGCCGACTTCATCCGCTGGCCATCCAAAGTTGCGAAACTTGATCTGTTCGTCGGGGTGCGTCAGATGCAATTGAGTTTCGAAGTTTCCGTACAAGTTCATCCGTTCGGCAAGCGAGTTTCCAACCGCCGCGATTCGTTGGCCATCGCTGAATACGGGCAGCGACGCATCGTCGCCGGATGAGTACTGGCAGGCGAATGAGAGCGTCAGGCAGGTGGCCGCCAGGGTGCCGGCGCGCAGAGATTGAGCGATTGGTTGCATAGAGACAAACTTCATCGTTGGTCTGACCGATGTCGTAAGAAGGTTGGGGTGGGAATTCAGGGGGGCAATGAACCATCGAGAATGGCCTTCCCAACTATAACCACATCCCCGGCGGTTTCCTATTT
>JBAUHR010000071.1:0-4306 GCA_049680385.1 Rubripirellula sp.
AGATTGTTCTGGCATTTCGGCCCAAGTGGGACGCTCCTTAACGATACTTGAACGCTTGCAAAGCTCAATTTGCCACGGTCAGCCAGGCACCAAAGGAAACGGAGACTGATAATATGTTTGAAATGTTCGATGATTTTCCCCCGTCTCATATTGATCTACCGGAATTCGATTCCTCGTTTCCCGAACAACCCTTTGATGGTTCCGCTTTCGAAGACCAATCGGAACACTCCTTTTTTGAGAAGGCCGAAGATGCCGTAGATGTGGTAAGAAGTTGGTTCGACAATCCCGAAGTCATGAGTGCGGGCGATTTCGAGGCCAGCGGAAGTTTTGACGATGTGAATGGTTGTATTGTCGAGGGTGATGTGGCCGGCGACATTGAGTTCGTCGACAAGCAAACGCACGGAAGTTGCTCGCTAATGGCCCAAGAGCAATTCGTCGAGAGGTGGGTTGGAGAAGACATCCCGGAGCATGTCCTCGAGGAGATTGCATCAGGCTGGGGAGTCTACACGCCGGACGGTGGCACAAACTTTGCCGGCCAAGATGCGGTTCTTGACGCCTTCGGTGTACCTCATCAACGCTATCCCCAAGCCAATATCGAAATGCTTGAAAAGGCGATCGCTGACGGGAACGATGCGATCTTGGGTGTCGACGCTCGAGAATTCTATGGTGATCCATTCGTCCCGCCCAATTCTGGGCACGCGGTTTCTGTCGTCGGTCGAGGCATTGACCCGGCTACCCAGGAAACGAAAGGTTTCTACTTTACGGACAGCAACTATCCCGGCACAACGCGATTTGTCAGCGTTGCCGATCTATCGGATTGCTGGCTGAACGACATGATTATCGTCAACACAAACGCTCAACCAACGAGCGTTGCTTAGCCATGAAATCAACGAACGAAATATCAGAAGATCTTCGCCGCATGCGTGTTGTTGCGGACTCGATTCCACTGAACTGCTCTCAATCAATTGCGGTGCCGGCCATTGTCGGGTGCGATCCAACTCTCCAATTCTTATTCTATGTCTCGCATGGTAGTGCCGGTCAGCCGAAGGAGATTCATCCACCACTGGCGAAAGTCTGCGTCGATAAACGGACAGGGTTGGTTCGTGAGATTTCGTTCGCACCATGGATTTGGCGTGACGGGGATAGCGAGGAAACGGTGCTCGGGTACTTCCCAAACAGTGCGCTCATAGGAAAGACGCTGGCAGAGGCCGATCAACTTTACGAACAATATGGGATTCTGACAGATCGGTTGTTGGATTCCGCAACGACGCAAAGTCTGTCGGGTTCTCTTCTGTGGCCCGAATGGCAGCAACAGTTCAGTCTCGTTTGCGAAGACGGTTTGCTTCCGTACTTTGACATTGAAAATACTCCGCCTGTGAGCGCGATAGACAAAGCTCGATTCGCCACAACCGAACCGCCTATTCAATCGCACGAAAAACCAAATTCTCCTCAAATGCCGAACGTCGAAGGTGGGTGTGAGGCGATTCGCGGGATCATTGAATGCTCAGATCAGGTACGGAGTTTTCTTCGTTTAACAGGCCAGCCAGACGAAGTCTTGAATGCGTGGCTATCAGCCAGAAGAATCATTGAATCGAATGTGTTCACCGTCGCAATTGTCGGCGAGTTTTCGCGAGGCAAGAGCACGCTGGTGAATGGATTGATCGGAGAGCAACTGCTACCCGTCGGCGACCTTCCGACAACTGCAACGCTCACACGGATCACAGGCGGGCAGTCACGATCGCTAACTCGGATCGAGAAGTCTGGCAAACGGCATCAGATGGAAACGAACATCGGTGAAACACTTTCGCTCACAATTGGCGATGGCGAAAGTTTGGATTCTGTGTTTCAGGTTTGCGTCAATAATGCATGGCTTTCGAAATCGTCGATTCATCTTTTCGATACACCGGGTGCGGGCGATCTGAGCGACGATCGTATTCGTGTTTTGTCTGAGGCGATTGCAACGTGCGATGCGACCGTCATTGCGATCTCTGCATTGTCACCCCTGAGCTTGACCGAACAGAATTTCGTAGAGGAACACGTCTTCTTTCATCATGTGCCGAATATCGCATTGGCGATCACACGACTTGATCAGGTACCTGAGAAAGACCGGCAGTCAGTCGTCTCGTTTGTTCGCGAAAAGGTTTCACGCTGGGCACCATCTTCCGAAGTCTGGATCGCGTCAGACACATTGCCTGGCGTCGGTACGGAACTACCATCGGGTCCAGAAGCAATGCGTGAACGGTTAACGCATTGGAGTCAATCTGCCAGTCGTGTACAGAGTCGCGTTGTTCAGGCCGCAGGACAGATGAGTGAGCTAGTTGCGATCGCTCGCTCAAGCCTTGAAACGCGAATGGAACTACTGCGGCGAGAAACATCTGAGCGCGATGAAGCACGCAGCCTCGCGGTTCAAGAAGTAAACGCGAGAAAGCTCCAATGGGATGCCTTCGCAATTGAACTGGAGCGTAGGAGCCTTGGAGCTGAGCAGCTCGTCGAGGGTGCCCTGCGAAATCAAATTGAGGATCTGGGGACGAGATTGGCAATGGAACTATCGCGATGTCCCAAGCCACACGAGTGGTGGCAGAACGATTTGCCGTTCCGACTAAACCAAGAGACGCGATCGCTTGCCAGCAAGCTGAACCAAGTGATCAACGAACGAATGGAATCTGATTGCAAGTGGCTCGGACACTCGCTCACTGAATCATTTGAGGAGAGCCTTAGCGAGGAAGTTTCGAGCAAGGCTAGGCTGCATGTGTGCAATCCGGCTGCGCTCGCAGTGACGCCAGAGAACATGGCCCGCTATCAAAACTATGGAAGAGTCATCAGCGGTGTAGTAACTGCTGGAGGCTTTGTGCTATTCGGGCCAATAGCGGGCGGTGCGTCCTTCCTGGGAGGATTGGTGACGGAACATGTTTTCAAAGTTAAGACCGAAGATCAAAAGAATGAGTTGCAGGAAGTGTTGGCGAAGGCAATGCAGCAAATAACGACTGAGCTGGTCGCAAATTCCCGCGATTGGATTCACGAGAACTACAAAAAGATAGCAAACGCTACCCAAGCCAAGGGACGCACCTGGCAGCAGTCACAGTTGAAGGCTTTGTCGGTCGAGAACGCTCCGCTGGCTGATCTGCCATCGCATATCAAGAAGGCAGACCAACTCGCAAAACAGCTTGGAAAAATCGCAGGAGCAAACCAGTGAATTCAATTGACCCATTGTTCGTTTCTTTTCATCACAAGCGTGAGAAGCTCCAAGGCGTTATTGATCGGGCACTCCGAACATTCAAAACTCTCGGCATGGATGTAGCTGGCGAAAACGCAGAACGAATATCCGGCCGGCTGGAAACAGATTCGCTAAAAGTTCTGATCGTTGGCCAGTTCAAACAAGGAAAGAGCACTCTGATCAATGCGTTGCTAGGCGAGGAAGTCCTGCCAGCATTCGCCGTCCCGTGCACGGCAGTGATCAACGAGATCAAATTTGGTGAAGAGAAGAAAGCGGTTGTCCATTTCCGCAACCCGCTCCCCGAAATATTGCCCGAGAATCTTTCAGCCGAAGCTCGTTCGCACATAGAGAATTACGAAGGCGAAATTCCGCCACTCGCTATTCAGGTTGATGAAATCCAGAAATACGTCGTTATCCCAGACCCAGCTAAAGATCATGGAAGTTCCGTTTCTGAAAGTCCATTCAGCTTGGTCGAAATCTTTTGGCCGATCGACCTGTGTCGCAACAGCGTCGAGATAATTGATTCTCCTGGTTTGAACGAGCATGGAACTCGCACTCGTGTCACAACCGATTACCTTTCAAAAGTTGACGCCGTCATCTTCGTTCTCTCTTGCCTGCAACTCGCGGGTCAAAAAGAAATGGAGTTTGTTGAGGACAACCTACGTGCATCCGGGCACGAAGAAATTATCTTTGCTTGCAATCGCTTCGATCAAGTCCACCGTCGCGATAGAGAACAGATCATCGAATACGGTAGATCGAGGCTTGAAGGACTGACCAATCTTGGTAGCGAGGGTGTCTTTTTTCTATCGGCAGTCGATGCTCTCGATGGTCGAGTTGAAAAAGATACGGAGATGTTGCAAAACAGCGGAATGCTAGAACTCGAAGGTAAGCTAGCCAAGTTCCTTGTCGAATCACGCGGGAAGTTAAAGTTGCTTCAGCCAGCACGGCAGTTGTTACTGGAAGTGAACAAAGCGATCGGCGAAACAATCCCAGCACAGATGGCGATGCTTTCGGAATCAACGGCTGAACTTCAGCGACGCCATGACGCGATTCAACCCCAGGTCAATGAAACGCAGCAACGCTGCAGCCTGG
>JBAUHR010000072.1:0-2287 GCA_049680385.1 Rubripirellula sp.
GGGGGAGGGAGGCGAAACGTGGGGTGGGAAACCTAGGCGAGTCGCTCGGTAGGTCGCAAAGGCGGGGCAACGAACTTTGGTGGGCAGAAATGCAGCACCGAAGTCAGCGACCAACCGAGTCCCTCCATTGTACCTGACTAAACCGACTTGAAAAGCGAGAAGCCAGCCTGGGCAAGAAAGCCAGGGTTTGCGGATGGACGGTTGAGCAGATGGACGGTTCATCTGCCAAGACTCATCAACAGCAGAACCGGTGATCGACTTCTTACGAAACACTGGTTCTTGCGAAACACTGGTCGATTAACCCCCAAAATGCCTTGAAAACGTCGGTTTCGGGCATCGCTCCGAGAGAATCGTTCACAAGATCGCTTAATTTCGGTGGTAACCTTGCAAAATTCCGTGCCAAACCATATCCTCCCATCCCTCAAAGCAAACCAAGTCCATTTTCCACTTTACGTTACCATCGAGTTATTCCAATGACCATGGATCGCAGCCTCAAGGTGCAAGCCGGGGCCATCAAGTCGCGAAACGTGCTAACACGGGCCGAGCGGATTGCTCGTCTGAAATCGCTTGACAAATTCGACGAAGAACAAAGCATCGTCGGTATGCCCAAAGTGCGCGTATTGAAGGTCTCACTGAAGAGAAAGAAGAAAGTGAAGAAGGCCGAAGAAGATCCGAAGGACAAGAAGAAAAAGTAGACACTGGCAATATGCCTGCGAGCCGGCCGTCCGTTCCTTGCGAACGGAAGCCGGCTTTTTTTTTGCCTTCACTGATCTGTCGACAGCCGTGGGGTTGTCGTACGTACATACTGGACAAACACGCGAACTCGCTAAAGGATATCGGGATGGAAGATTCTCTTTGTGAACCTGAAACCGAGATCGCGGACGATGCCGCCACCGGCCCGTTACCGACCACCGGTATCGACCCCCAGCGATTGCCGCGTCCGGAAGAAACCGAACCGCTGCAAATCATGTGGCGGTACGTCATTGTCCTATCGATGGTCCATGTTGTCGCTCTGCTGGCATTTGTCCCTTGGCTATTCACATGGTCGGGGCTGGTTGCCGCGGTCGCGGGACATTTCTTGTTCGGCATGATGGGAATCACCATCGGCTACCACCGCTTGCTGACCCACCGCGGCTTTGTGTGCCCAAAGTGGCTCGAGCACACACTGGCAATTTTGGGGATGTGCAATTTGCAAGACAGCCCCGCTCGCTGGGTCGCCATTCACCGAATGCACCACCAGCACAGCGACCACCAACCCGACCCACACTCGCCGCTAGTCAATTTCTTGTGGGGACATGTCGGGTGGGTCGTTTGCCGCCACAAACGACTTGACCGAACATCGCACTATGAACGTTACGTCCGCGATCTGCTAAGAGACCCGTTCTATCTAAAGCTCGAGCGTAAAGACGGCTGGTTCTTTGTCTTTCTTGTGCATGCCATCGCAATCACCTTTACCGGTGCCGTGGTTGGTTACTTTGCCGGCGGCGGGCAGTGGTCAGTCGTGGGTCAATATGCGGCAAGCTGGTACGTCTGGGCCGTTGCCGTGCGAACCGTTTTCGTGCTGCATGGCACGTGGTCCGTCAACTCGTTATCGCACGTGTTCGGCTATCGCAACTATCAAACTCGCGACCACAGTACCAACAATTGGCTGGTCGCCTTGATCAGCCACGGCGAAGGCTGGCACAACAATCACCACGCTCAGCCACGAAGTGCCGCTCACGGACACCGTTGGTGGGAGTTCGACATGTCGTGGCGCATCATCCAAGGCCTTGAAATGCTTGGACTTGCCAAAGAAGTTGTGCGTCCAAAAGCTAAGGCTGCCAGCGACGCCTGACATCCGACCCTGGGTCGAACGTGCTGTTCGATTTAAGCCGATCGCATCGGGACACCCGCGATGGTAACCCGACCTGGCCAAATCTCTCGCGATCAGTCCTGATCGGCTTCGACTAGATCGACTGCGCCAACGGACTGCGTTTGCCGAGGAATCTCCCCATCTGCAATCGACGTCATTTGCATCAGCAATTCACGATCCATTTCGTTGCTGCGAAAGTCGACTTCTCCGCCGCCCATCAACAGGTGCAGGCCTCCGGGGTGATCGCTGGCGAGCCCGCCGACATAAGTCGCCGATACTTCACTACCGGCGGACTGAACGCCACGAATTCGGCGTCGCTCATCGTTCAATCCATGCCCCGTATTTCGCAAACTCGAACGCGTCCCACTGAACCAACCAAGGTCGTCTTCGAAACGAGACAGTTTCTCACCTACGAACAAGGTGTAAGACAAGCCG
>JBAUHR010000073.1:0-2363 GCA_049680385.1 Rubripirellula sp.
CGTTGCCGAATCGTAGCAGGCGTAGCAACTGTGATGGCGGACGCTACCGACGAACTGATCCGGCTGTGTGTGTCTGAGCAGCGTCGCGATCCTGTCGAAACCATCACTTCCGAATTATTGCCTCTAGCATCGGCACTGCGATGGATTGGCCGCCGTGGCGCAAGAGTACTGGCGCCGCGAAAATGTGGAATGGCTGGACGTCCGGTTTGGTTGGCCGGTGTTCACAGCACGGTCAGCCGCGAACCCTACGGAACTGTCCTGATCTTAGGCGCATGGAATTACCCGCTACTACTTACGGGCGCTCAGGTGGCGCAAGCACTTGCCGCCGGCAATCGAGTCATCGTGAAACCGGCGATCGGCTGTGAAGCGGCGACCATGCGTATGGTCCAAGCATTTTGTACCGCCGGTGTTCCCACATCTGCGCTGATACAGATTGATTCATCGACCGATGCCGCGATCCAAACGATCGATGCCGGAGTCGACTTGATCGTGTTAACAGGTGCGGCATCGACCGGGCGAACCGTCATGCGACAAGCGGCCGAGACTCTAACGCCCACGATCATGGAACTAAGTGGTTGCGACGCGGTGATCGTCATGGCCGACGCGGACATCGAACGCGCCGCCGATGCAATCGACTTTGCCCTCAACTTCAATTCGGGCGCGACCTGCATCGGACCGCGACGAATCATCGCGGAACCTGGGACTGCTGATCAGTTAAAAGCCGCACTCGTCAAACGGCAAGCATCCAGGACCGACGTGATCATCCACGAGTCAGCGAGATCCACGGTCGCAGACATCGTCGAACAGTCGATCGCAGCCGGATGTGTCGACGTCGCAGGGAAGTTTGATGCGACGATCCTGCGTCGTTCCGGCACGATGGCGCCCACGATCTTGGACGCTGTTGAAGCTGACCATCCCGTCGCTTCCGCAGACTTGTTTGCCCCCGTCGCGTCGATCATTCGAGTGGACCGAATTGATGACGCTGTTCCGATCGTCAACGATTGCCGGTACCGTTTGGCAGCATCTGTTTTTGGCAACCGCAAGGGAGCAGTCGCGATCGCAAACCGGCTTTCCGTTGGCTCGGTTTCGATCAACGATGTGATCGTGCCAACGGCGGACCCCAGAGTACCGTTTGGCGGTCGGGGCAATAGTGGATTCGGCGTAACGCGCGGCGCCGAAGGCTTGCTGGCCATGACAACGCCAAAAGTCACAGCGGTGCGACGCGGCAAGTGGATGCCACACCTGAGACCTCGCACCAACAACGATGCGAGGATGCTGGCCGCCCTGGTCAAATTACTGCATGGATCAGCAAAGCAGCGATGGAAAGCAGTCAAACGAATTTCGAGCCGATGATTTCACCTTCCCGCTTGGACACTAGCCGCGAGTGCCGGGACCGTGGTCGCGCGCGTTCATGTGCAGGATTAGAAACTGAACGTGAAACGTCCGTTGCCAAGGCTGATCGTTCGCGTCGTGCGGCGGCTCGAACTTCGTCCGTGATCCGAATGATCGAGATGCCGTGGCACAACGATGGGGGCCGGCGCAGTGTGCGGCGAATGTCGGTAGTAGCTTGACGGTGCGTAGGTAGGGCGGCGTACAACAACCGGCGATTGGTGACATGCGAGTCGCAAAGACCGCAGATCGTCTTGCAGGTGGTGGATGCTGTCTTCGATCGAATTTAGCAATCGCTTCACATGTGATGTGCCACCGTGAATGTGACCATCGCCGTAGGCTGCACGATGCTCGATCGTATCGATCAGCGATTCCAAGTGATGGAACTTCGCATCCAACTGAGCCAAGTCCGATTCTAAGTGAAACGATTCGCCTTCACTGTGGGCGACATCGTGCAGGTGGTGAGCCAGCGACGCCATCTCGCGCGCATCGGAAACCAAATGACCGTATTCGGGTGTGTGACGGTAGTGACGAGTCTCGTAAACGAGTTGCTTTGACTCGCGTTCGATCTTCAGTGCCAACTGGTCAATGTGATGGTAGGTATTTGCCATCGCTGTTTGTGTTGCTGTCGCGAAAATCAGTGCGAGCGATGCGATGGTGCATTTAAGTAGTGTCATGGTCAAGATCCTGATTGTTCCAGTGCGGGGGGGAAGCCAAACATCCAAGGTGGCTCGGACATTGACAGGAACAGATCGCATCCACCGTGCCAAAGAGTTTCACATCTTCCAGATCAATCGCAAAACACCGCTAAACACGGCTGTTTCACGCCAACGCCGCAGAAAATCGAATCTCGGAATAGCGTAGTCGGTTTGATGTCGCGTCGCGTGAGTTGTGATCGTTGTGAGTGCGCTCGTTTCCGCGAGTCCACCGCTCGGGCGAGATCCAGAGCGTTTTTGTGGCTCGCAGCGTACAAT
>JBAUHR010000074.1:0-12964 GCA_049680385.1 Rubripirellula sp.
ATTTCGATTTGATAAACGTATGAACGAACCAACTGAATGATCAACAAGGTAGACCAAGTGCATCGAATTTTTATAGCCGTCGTGGTGGCTGGTTTGACTGCGTCGGCACCGTCATGGGCAGCACGTCATGACGTCGACGAAAGCAGCAACCCCAAAGCGAACCAGATATTTTCCGACGAAGCCGATGCGCCCGATGAACCGCTGACTTTGTGGTACCGCAAGCCTGCGACCAAATGGGAAACCGAAGCGTTGCCAGTCGGGAACGGGCGATTGGCTGCGATGGTGTTCGGCGGGGTCAACAACGAACGGATTCAACTGAACGAAGAAACGGTTTGGGACGGAGTTCCCACCGATTACAACAACCCCGACGCACTTAAGGCACTGCCGGAAGTTCGTCGCTTGCTCTTCGAGGGCAAGAACGACGAGGCGACTCGTTTGGCTGGTCGGACGATGATGGGGCGTCCGATGAAGGTCAAGTCTTATCAGACGCTCGGCGACGTTCATCTGGACTTTCCCGATACTGACAAAGTCTCGGGTTACCGGCGAGACCTGGATCTGACCACGGCTATCACTCGGACTCAGTACACGATCGATGGAGTCACGTATACGCGAGAGGTGTTTGTTAGCGCACCGGATCAGGCCATCGTGATTCACCTTGCGGCAAACCAACCAGGAAAGATTGGTTTTACGGCCCAGTTCGCTCGTGATCACGCATCGACGAAATCAGCATCGGGAAACCGACTGGTCCTGCAAGGGAAACTCGGTGTGTCCTACGAAGCGCAACTTCGGCCTGTCGTTAGTGGCGGCAGTGTGACGTCCGAAAATGGCGTTCTGAGCGTAGCGAACGCCGACGAAGCGACGCTGCTGGTGGTTGCGGCGACGAGCTACAACAGCGCTACGGATATTTCGGGCGATGCAACCGCACGCTGTGACAAGTACTTGGATTCGATCGGCGACAAGTCGTACGCAGACATCCGTGCGGCGCATATCGCTGACTACCAAACGCTATTCGGTCGCGTCCGTTTGGATTTGGGGGCAACCGACGCGATCAAGAATCCAACGGATCAGCGATTGTATGACATCAAAAAGAAAGGCAAACATGATCCGCAGTTCGAAACTTTGTACTTCCAGTTTGGCCGTTACTTGTTGATCAGCAGTTCCCGACCTGGATATTTGCCCGCCAATCTGCAAGGCAAGTGGGCACAGCAATACAACGCCGCTTGGAACAGCGACTATCACTTCAATATCAACTTCCAGATGAACTATTGGCCGGCACAGACGACCAACTTGTCTGAATGCCACCAACCGTTTTTCGATTACGTTGAAAGCCTGATTCCGTTTGGCGAAAAGACCGCGAAGGTACACTACGGCGCCAGCGGTTGGACGCTGCACCATCTGTCAGACATCTTCGGCATGACCGCGCCGGCGGATGGTGTTCACGGCATTTGGCCGATGGGCGCGGCCTGGGCAAGTCGTGGGCTGATGGAGCACTATCGCTTCGGCGGTGACAAGGAATTTCTGGCCCAACGAGCGTATCCGATGATGAAGGGGGCGGCGCAGTTTCTGTTGGATTATTTGGTCGAGGCACCCGCAGGGACGCCGGCGGCCGGTCGTCTGGTCACTAATCCATCGCACTCACCGGAGAACGCGTTTATTAAGGCGGATGGCACCGAGTCGGTGTTTACGTACGCGTCGACCATGGACTTGCAGATTGTGCATGATCTGTTCACGGGTTTGATAGAAGCGAATCAGGCGATCGATCCGTCTGGTGACTTCGACAAAGATTTCCGCAGCGAACTTGAAACGGCGCTTGGCAAACTGCAGCCATTGCAGATTAGTGCCAAGACGGGACGCTTACAGGAGTGGGTGGAAGATTACGACGAGAAAGACGTCAATCATCGTCACACCTCGCATCTGTACGGTTTTCATCCTGGCAATCAGATCACCAAGAACGCGACGCCTGATCTTTATGAAGCGGCCAAGAAATCATTGGAAGCACGCGGGGATTTTGGCAAAGGATGGAGCATGGCATGGAAGGTGAATTTCTGGGCTCGTTTCCACGATGGTGACCGCGCTCACGTGTTGCTGAGCAATCTTCACAAGAAAATGACGCTAACAAACCTCTTCGACACTCACCCACCGTTCCAAATCGATGGCAATTTTGGCGGAACGGCTGCGATTGCTGAAATGCTGTTGCAAAGTCATGACGGCGAAGTCCACCTGTTGCCAGCTCTGCCAGCGGTTTGGAAAACCGGATTCGTCACAGGTCTTCGTGCTCGCGGCGGTTTTGAAGTCGATATCGCGTGGAAGGACAGCCAGTTAACCAGCGCCACCATACGCTCGCTTGGTGGTAACCCGTTGCAAGTGCGCTACGGCAACGATGTTCGTCAGTCGGATATCGCAAAGGGCGATAGCTTTACGTGGGATGCGAAATAGAAAATCTTATGAACACCAAACTCATCACCGCCTGGTCAGTGATTGCCTACTTGATCGGGTCTGCTTGCGTTGGGCAATCGCAAGAGCCTGTCTCGATCAAGTCGCTGCTGCACGAAATGGTTGATCGCGATGCGGTCGCACGCTATCCGGAAAATGATTTCCGCCTGAAACAAAGCAGTAGCTACAACAGGGCATCCAAGTCGCCTGATGAACCCGCCGGCTGGTTCAACAACAAGGACAACAACACGAGCGACAAAGACAAGTGCTTTATCCGCGTTGAAGAAAACGACGGGCGAAAAGAGTGGGTGCTGATGGATCACGATGGCCCGGGCGCGATTGTGCGCTCGTGGGTGCCTTGGCGTAGTCACTCGCGCGCAAGTACCAACATCAACATGCGAATCTATTTGGACGGTGATGACGAGCCTGTGTTGGCGGGCAACATGTTGAGCATGTTTGATGGCAGCGGGTTGTTTCCGTATCCGTTCGCGCACCCGTCGCTCCGTTCGGCGGTGAACTTTTTTCCGATTCCCTATGCAAAGAGTTGCAAGGTGACGACGGACGAGATGCCGTTCTTTTATCAGATCACCTATCGCGAGTACGACGATGAGACTGCAATCAAGACTTTCACGATGGATGATTTTGAATCGGCAAAAGAACTGACCGCACAGACGGGCAAGTTGCTTTTGAATCCCGGAATCGAGGCGGGGAAAGAAGTCCTTGGATCGGCGGATCTGAAAGTCTTGACGACTACCGCAACGGTTGGTTCCAAAGGCGAGCAGTCGCTGGATCTGCCCGCTGGTGCGGCCGCGGTGCGAGAAGTGTCGGTGAAGCTGGGAAGTTACGAGGATCCAAATGTAACGCGGCAGGTGGTGTTGAAGGTCGAGTTCGATGGCAAGGAAACCGTCTGGTGTCCGGTCGGAGATTTCTTTGGATCAGGGATCGGCTTGAATCCGGTGCAAGGTTGGTCGAACACTGTGGCCGAAGACGGGACCATGACCTGTCGCTGGGTGATGCCTTATCAAAACAGCGGCAAGGTATCGCTGCTAAACCTCAGTTCATCGCCGGTGGATGCTGAGTTGTCGGCAACGATCGGCGACTGGAAATGGGATGACCGTTCGATGTACTTCCATGCGGGTTGGCACGGTCAATATCCTGTTCAGACGCGTCCATATTCCGATTGGAATTACATCAGCTTGAAAGGCCGAGGCGTTTACGTCGCCGATACTCTGACGATCATGAACCCGGTTGAAAGATGGTGGGGCGAAGGTGACGAGAAGATTTGGGTGGATGGCGAAGAGTTTCCGTCGCTGTTTGGAACGGGAACCGAGGACTACTACGCCTATTCATGGGGCGGTGTTAGCACTGACTTTTACGAACATCCTTTTCATGCTCAACCTCGCGCCCACGAATACAACAAACTCAGTCGTAAGCCCACGGCGGACGCGCTGGTAAAGAACACCCGGGGCTTCAGCGTCGAGAGCCGTAGTCGTGCGTTGGATACGATGCCATTCGGCAGTTCGCTGCAGTTGGATATGGAGGTGTGGTCTTGGACGGACTGCGAAATGGGATATGGCGTGGGCATGTCTTGGTACGGGTTCGCGGACACCGATTCGAACCGCAAATCAGAACCTGCTGAAGTATTAAACGTGCCTGCTTTGCCGGATCTGGAAAACACTTCAGCAGACTCCTCTGCCGATTCATACAAGGACGCGGTCGAGATCGTTCCCGAACAGATTGTGTCGAAGCCGGCGGGGATCTTGATGAAGTTCCAGAACTTGAAAAAGATGCGGTTCAAGGGCAAGTGGAATCTCGGGACGCATCACTTATTCAAAGGAGCCGGCGAGGGTGACGCGATTGAATTTCGCATTCCAGCCACCAATGATAGTGCTGAGCGTTTGGCCTTGTACGCCACAAAATCAAACGATTTCGGCGTGGTTCGTTTCTCGGTGAACGGCAAGCCTGCGGGCGATGAAGTTGATCTGTATGCGGCCAAGCCTGTCCCGACCGGAGCGATCGAACTGGGTGATTTCGAGCCAGTCGAAAGTGTGTATGTGTTGCGAGTTGAAGTGGTCGGCAAGAACACCGACAGCACAGGCACATTCTTTGGCCTCGACTGCGTCACGCTGACGTTGCCAAATTAGGCAAGTACGAGTGAGAAGAAGTAAAGGCGAACGCCAAATATCAGGTACATGCGAACCAGCCCAAACCGCAACACAGCGAAAGGACGAGGCACTGGAACGGGTAGCCCGTCGTACCGCACAAAAGGGAGAGTTGCGATTCTATGCCGACGGAAAACAGAGCAAAATGATTTGACTTGAAAACAACAAGTCCATCGTCTGACCGCTTGCGCGATCGCGGAAGACTCGACCCACTGGAGGGGCGGGGATCCCTTGAGCGGTTGAGCTCGATTGACACAGGTGCAAGAACAAATGTCCACGCGGACGACCGGGGTTCGTGGGGAACGCTGAGCCTAGAGTTGCGAGTGACCAAAGAACAAGCTATCTCGCCACTGCCGTTTGGGGGGCGGGTTTCAAAGAAAATCGCACTTCTGGCTCTAGGGTAGATTGCCGAAATCACAGAGTAGGAGGTTTGCGAAGCTCTTGCAGGCCGTTACCTCCAAGTTATAGTATCTATCGAAATCATCCAAAGTGCAGACAATTTTCAATTGGCTGTGCCAGTGCTGTTCACGTTTTGCTCAATAAAATTCGATGAGCGTTCGAGCCAGGTGCGTTTCGAATCGTTGCCAAGTCCATTGCCTGTGAGCCATTCGATATGAAGACACTGTTGCTATTCGCCGTAACTTTGGGCTTGATCACTTCTGCAAAGGCAGACCTAATCTTTATGGATGATTTCAGTGGTTTCTCGGCGAACCAGGAAATCAACTACAACTCGGGAACAGGGTCGACGTGGAAGCAGAAGTGGGACGGCAATGACGCGACTCAGCGAAATTTGATTAAAGCCACCGGTACTGGCGGAGCGACACTCGACACGTCCATCGCGGTTCGCAATTATCACGCGCTAGCTCAGACCGCGTTCTCGATCAGCGCTGGTGAGACGGCAGTAGTTAGTTCGGACTTCCAGTACACCCACGGCGCTGGCGTCGCCGCTAACGTGAACAAGAACTTTTTTGGTCTGCTTGTCTCGACCACGCCTGATTGGTGGAGTGGAACAAACAAGGCTATGTCGGTGGCCAACCGTGGAGCTGCGATCGGTAATTTGCTACCGGTTGCTCCGTGGACCGAAAACTGGGTGCTACACGCCAATCTAGGTGTAGACACATTGACTGGCGGTACGAGTGATTGGCTCAATGCTTCGATGAACCTTTCGATCAATGCATCGGGAAACTACGAAGGCATCCTTGAGATTACGAAAGTTGCAGATGATTCAAGCGTATTCACTTCCAGTCCCGTCGACCTCGGATTGGTAGCGGGAACCAGTTTGTATGCCGGGTACACGACAGACTGGAACAACTCCCCCGACTCGATCGCTTCCGTCAACAACATCACTTCACTCGGCCTGAACAACTTCTCGATTTCTGTGACAGCGGTCCCTGAGCCGTCATCATTGGCACTCGTCGGTCTGGCTGGCGGTTTGATGGCAGTGCGACGACGGAAGCGATCTGTCTGATAACGTCCCTTGGAATTAGAACACTAGAACGCAAGTCTTACGACTTGCGTTTTTTGTGCAATTCGGGCCGTTGGCGAGCAGCCAAGGATGCTGGCTTAGGGAGTTGCCGGAGATTGCCTTGTCACATTTTCTCTACCACAGGCGGCGCATCTGGTGTCGTAGAGAGCGAATTTAATCAATGTTACGAATCAAGTTGTTCTCGCTGGTTTTCTGCCCTCTGAACTTACCGCTGCACTTAATAACGCAGAACGATTTGCCGAACTCGCAGCGAATCTAGTTCGGGCAGCCGGCGACCTAATGTGCGGACGCGTTACCGATTGGAAATGGGAGTCCGTCCTGGTGCTATGGTATCTGGTGCCATGGTATTTGGTGGCATCAATCAAGAATGGTTGCAGCTGAACAAGGGTGCGTTTTGGTCCGGCGGTCCCGACTGCGACGACAATCCAGATGCGTATAGGCATCTTGCGCCGGTTCGTGGTCATCCTAAGCAAGGCGAAGCCGAAGCGACTGCACAGGAGATTCAAGGGGCTGCCGAAGCGCCAAGCCCCGTATCAGCCGTTGGAGGATCTGTTTCTGGATTGTGACCACGGTGATATCAACGGCCAATCACCGAGCGAAAATCGGCGTGAACTGGATCTCGCTAGCGCCAATAGCACGGTTGCTTATCAAGCCGGTGATGCATGTTTCGCACGAACTGTGTTTGCATCGCATACGGACGAATCAATCGTGATACGCTTTGATTGCGACCGGCCGGGCAGAATCGCGTTCGAGTTGTCCATGGATAGCCCCCATAACTTTCAGGCGGAAGCACCCGCTAACGACACTTTGTCGTTAACGGGTCAGGTCGCGCCGCGCGAGGATAGCAAACTGAGCGGTTCACGAAGTTTGATCGCACCTCGCGATGGTCGGCATCGCAGAGATGCTGCTGCAGAGTCTGCTTGACGAAGTCCATCTACTTCCAGTTCTACCGCCGCAATGGCCCAGCGGTTGGGTGAATGGGCTGCGGGTACGCGGTGGTTTGGAAGTCAATATTGCGTGGAATGACGGGCGATTGAGCGAGGCGAAGGTGCGTTCTTTGGCCGGGAATCTGTTGATGGTGCGCACTGGAGAACAAACGCATTAAATAGTTCTTTCCGAGGGTGCAAACGACCACCATCACGCCGTTTGGCAAACAAAACTAACTATACTACGTCGACACTTTCAACCATTGAACAGAGTCAGAAATGAAACGTCGCGAATTCCTAAACAACGCTGCTCGTGGCACGGGTGCTGCCGCATTGGCCGTTGGTTCGGTGGACCTGTGGGGGCAAGAATCAACAGTCCAGGTGCCAGCCGAAAGTCCTGTCCTTCCGGTGCCCACGTACTTGAAGGATGTCGCGGATACCTATCAGCAAGATCCTCGGCAAGCGGCGATCAAATGGTTCCAGGATGCCAAGTTCGGTCTGTTCATTCACTACGGGCTTTACTCGTTGCTAGGCCGTGGTGAATGGGTACAAATCAAGGAAAAGATTCGCGTCAAAGAATACGAGAAGTTGGCCAGTCGTTTCACGGCGGAGAATTTTGACGCCGACTTCATCACGGACATGACTCTTGAGTCGGGGATGAAGTACATCAACATCACGACACGACATCACGATAGTTTTTGTCTGTTCGATTCGAAGCACACGGATTTTAAGAGCACGAACACTCCGGCGAAGCGAGACTTGGTTGGCGAGCTTGCCGAACAATGCAATGCCAAGGGCCTGGGGTTTTACTTGTACTATTCCCATGGTCGCGATTGGCGACATCCGCACGCGCCCAACAACTGGGGGTGGGGTGGTTCGGCGCGACCAAAATATGATCCATCAGAAACGTTCTATACCGAAGGCCCAAAGCACGACCTGGAGATCTACGTTGAGTTCATGAAGAATCAGGTCACCGAGTTGTTGACCAACTACGGTCCTATCGGCGGCATTTGGCTGGACGGCATCGGCGTGCCGCTTTCACGACGTGGCAAAATGGATCAGTTTCATACTCAAGAATTGTACGACCACATCCACTCGCTGCAGCCTCAAGTACTGGCGTCCTACAAGCAAGGACTGTTGGGCACCGAAGACTTCAAGGCTCCCGAACGCAACTGGAAGGGCGAATCTAACGTTCCGCTTGAACTTTGCGACACGCTGCAGCCGCACGGATGGGGCTACACGAAATCCGATGACGGGAAACATAAGACTCCCGATCAAGTCATGTCGATGCTGGACAATGCGAACCAGATGAAGGCGAACCTGCTGTTAAACACTGGGCCAATGCCTGACGGATCGATTCATCCCGAAGACGTCAAGACGTTGAAAGAGGTTGGCGAGCGTTTGGCGGTTGGCGAAAAGGGAGCCGCCGGTAAGTCGTAAGATGCGAGTCGTTTCACTTCGACACATTCTGCGTTCGATCCCACCCATCGTTGTCGGATGCCGAGATCCCGTTGGGACTACTTGAACAAGCAAATCCGCGCGGATCCCAAGTTGTAGTCGTCAAGCCGCTGGAAGAGGTTCTCGTGGGCGGGTTCTCGTGGGCGGGTTGTCGGCCACGTTCCAGTTGGTGGCCGGTGACGCGGGCTTGTTGATGTGTAGTTTTCCGTTTGGCAAGGTCGAACCCAAGAGTGGCCACAAAGGCTATGCCGGATATCTGAACGAGTGCATGACCGGGTTCGAGTGGCAAGTTGCGCCCACATGATTCGGGAAGCTATGGTCGACGAGGGTCTAGCGATTGGAAAAGCCATTTATGATCGTTACCAACCAGGGGATCGAAATCCCTACAACGAAATCGAATGTAGCGATCGCTACTCGCGAGCGATGGCAAGTTTCGACGCATTTCTAGCGGCTTGCGGATACCGGTGCGATGGTCCGGAAGGGCGGTTGGCGTTCGGCCCGCGACTGAGTCCGAAAAGAATTTCGAGCTGCGTTCACGACGACGAAAGGCTGGGACCGGTTCACTCAAGCAGTCGTCAAGGGTCAACGGACGGCTTCGATTGAATTACGATACGGAAATCTGACGCTAAAGGAATTTGCGGTTGATCGCGTCACGGGAGCGTCCGGGAGCCCAGCGAACGTGGAAATCGTTTTCGTGCGCTAATTTGCGTTTAGCGAGTGGCTCGAGATCCCATTGCAACAAATTCGAAACAACGACAACCAAGGATTATCGATGGAATCCAAGATGGACAGGTACATGAACCAGATTCTGCTTGTTGTCCTTGCAGTGACATCCGTTTTTGGCGGACACGTCTTCGCTGATACTTATTATGTGTCCCCATCGGGCAGTGACCGAAACGCCGGAAAGTCCGAAGGCGAACCGCTGCAGATGGTGCAAACTGCCATCGATAAGATGAGGCCAGACGACACGCTTGTGGTGTTAGACGGCGTTTACACCGGAATGCTGAAGTTGAAGTCAGGAATCACGATCCGTGCCAAGAATCCTCGTCAAGTCATCTTCAGCGGTGCCGAACCTTTGCAGGGAAGTTTCGAACAACATTCAGGAAACGTCTACAAGATCAAGGTCGGTATCAATCCTAAACAGGTGTTCTTTAAGAACCAACCAATGACGTGGGCCCGCTGGCCCAACATGCAATGGTCAGAAAACTGGAATCGAGCCAAGAAGTGGGCAAGCGGCGCCGCCGGTATGGGGACATTGAATCACAATGCCTTTGCGGGGTTTAAAGATTTTGACCTGACGGACGGATACTGCTTCCTCCGCTACGCCAAGGGCAACAGTTGTTACAGTCGGGCGATCAAGGGCTTCGATGGCAACACGATGCTGTGGGACGACACGAACTTCTATAACCGGCTGTTCACGGGCGAAGACGGAAAACGTGGTCGCATGGCGATCGCCGAAGGAGCGAAAGGGGTTCGTGGGATGTTTTTCTTGGCCGGCGCACTGGATTTGCTGGACAGCGAAGGCGAATGGTTCGCAGAGGAAGGAACGTTGTATTTTCATGCACCGGGCGGCAAACAGCCCAATGCGGAAGACTTTCTAATCAAAACAAACGACTATTCGATCTACCAGGGCGACGCGTTATCCAGGGTTGCGATTGAGGGTGTCGATTTCTTGGCTACTTCGGTCAAGCTGGCGAATCCCGCCAACCAACAACTAGTTTTTCGGGACGTGCATTTCAGCTATATCGGAGGCGAACCATTGTTTGTCGACACGCCCCAAGGCAAACGGGGGTCCAAGCCGATTCACATTGCCGGTTCACGGATTGGTTTTGATCGGTGTCTGTTTGCCGGGGCAAACAACACCGCTTTGAATCTAATTGGTTCGTTGCTTTACGTCCGCAACTGTGTGTTTGCCGAGAACAACCGCCATGGAAACTTCCAAAGCGTGCCGTTGTTTGTCAGCGCTAGTGGCACGTTCCTGGTGACGCACAACACGTTCTTTAACAACTGTTCGGATGCGATTCGTGTTGGATTTCAAGATGACTACCAGCAGAGTCGTAATCCAGAGGTGTCTTACAACAACGTGTGCAATGCGGGCATTTACAACTCCGACGTTTCCGGTGCGTACTTTCCGAAGATGACTCAGCATTACACCGAGTTTCATCACAACTGGGTCCACAACGTCAAAGGAAACGGTGTGCGTTTAGACCAGGCGGGTGAAGAATTTACCGTGCATCACAATGTTTTCTGGTCATGCAAGCGAGGAATGAGCATCGAAGGATATGGCAAGTTCAACGTCTACAACAACACTTCCTATCGCAACAAAGAAGCGTGTGATTTGATCCGCAACGTTCTTGCCAAATCAAAAGGGTCAAATCCCAAAATGGTCAGCAACGACACAAGTTTTCCTCCGATCGACGATTGGAATGTGCTGAACAATTTGGTGCATCGGTTCGCCGATAGTGTTGGACCAAGCGAGAAGGGGCCTTTTGACCAATCGAAAGCAAAGGGGACGCTTCACCCGGAAAGGGCAAGCGGTAAGTTCATCAACGTTAAGGATCGGGGCGACGTTCAGGGCAACTTGACGGGGTTCAAACCGACCATCTTTACCAACGGAAACCTGGGCGATCTAAATTTGGTGCCAAACAATCGAATCGTCGAAGGGGGCGTTGCGGCCTCGAAGGAATTGATCGCAGAGGGCGTGACGGAGTTGGGATCGTATCGCGGCGCTTATGATTTTCGCGACCAAGGTTGGTCGGCGGGGAGTGATTGGATGCCGTACGGTATCGGTGTTCCGCAAACGATGGCGAAAGCAGAGCAGTTTGCAAAAAAGCTAGGCCCCGTTTCTGTGGTCCCTGAAATCAGCGTGTCAGATTTATCGTATGGATTGCTAAGCCGAACGATTTACAAACCGGTCGTCCAACCCGAAAAACAATCGCCGCAAGCCAAAAAGGTTAAGCGTCCAAAGAAAGGCAAGAAGAAGTGATGACTGTAGAACCAATTTCACGTCGTTGGGCGTGCCAATCGATGGCACTGGCTTGTGCGTCAAGTTTAATCGCCCCATCGTCGGGTATGGCTGGTGAGTCGCCGGCGGGCGGGAGGCCATCCAAGTCGGCCGTAACGAGTGCCAAAAAGGGGGTCTGTGGCAAAGGGACGAAGTGTGAGCTCGTCCGCGCCGGATGGTACTACAATTGGAATTGGGCTCCGACGTCGGGGAAAATTGATGCTGAGTTCGTGCCGATGATCAAGGGCAAGGTCAACGCGACGGACAAAGCGTTCAAAAAAATTGAGCAGTTGAAAGTTTCACACGGTGTGGACCATTTATTGGGTTTTAACGAACCCGATAGTCCGTCGCAGGGTAACACATCCGTCGAAAAGGCGATTGAACTTTGGCCAAAACTGATGGCCACCAATCTGCGTCTGGGCAGCCCAGCGGTTACGGATAATGCGAGGGGCAAGGCTTGGATTGATGCGTTTGCGGCGGGGGCCCGTCAGAAACGACTTCGCGTCGATTTTATGACGCTACACCGTTATCCCAATTTGCAGAAGAAGGGTTCCGCGTTACAGTTTCTACGTTCGATTGAGCAGGTTTACCAGCAGTATCGATTGCCGATTTGGATCACAGAGTTTTCGGGGCTGAACTTTGGCAGTAAAGATCGGCACATGACGCCAGCGCACAACCTGGAGTTCATGATGGGCATCATCCCGAAACTTGAGCAGCTTCCTTTTGTGGAACGGTACGCTTGGTTTTCAGGGGACATTGCGACTCTTTACGCAAGAGACAAACCAAGTGAACTCGGTCGACTCGGTGAAGTCTATCGACAGTTCTAAAGTTTGACGCCGCGAGATCGATTGAGAACCGCGAAACTACGACCAATCAAAACAAATGAATTTTAACAAACTGATAGTGGTGTCGGTGGCATTGACGTGCTTCCTTGCTGTTTCTAGATCGAATGCCGACGATCCTGACGGTGGTCCTGTTGCGCTCGATCGCACGGACGATTCCCACATGCAGTGGTGGCGTGACGCTCGCTTTGGCATGTTCATTCACTGGGGGCTGTATGCGATTCCCGGTGGAGAGTGGAAGGGCAAGGATTATGGCAAGGAACAGGGCGGGGCCAGTGCGGAGTGGCTGATGAACAGTGCCAGAATATCAGGAAAGGAATATCGGGAAACTCTAGCACCAAAATTCAATCCAACCGATTTCGATGCGTCGAAGTGGGTGTCGACTGCCAAGGCGGCCGGCATGAAGTACGTGGTCATCACGTCCAAGCACCATGACGGATTCTGCTTGTTCGATACCAGTAACCGTTCACGGGTCGGTGCAAGAGTTTTGAAAATCGCTCTGGACACGGATTACTATTTTCGGTCTCAATACTTGCATGAGCAAGATACCGCCGGAACTCGAAGCCGAAATGACGCCCGCTGTCAAAGCGTTCGTTTTGGCATTGCTGCAGCGACTCGACGAAGCCGAGGCAAAGATCGAAAAGCTGACGCCA
>JBAUHR010000075.1:0-19425 GCA_049680385.1 Rubripirellula sp.
GTCGTCACCACGCCGGTGACTCGGCGGTTGAGTGTCGTGATCCGCAATGCATCGGTGCCGGTGCGAACTTCGACGCCAAGTTCTTGTGCAAGTTTGCAAAGTGCTTCGGGGATCGCGCGGGTTCCGCCGATGGGGTACCAAATGCCTTCGTCGGTTTGCATGTGAGCGATGCTGCAAAGCACGGCTGGCGAGTTGTAGGGTGACGAGCCGACGTACTGGGTGAAGTGGTCCATCATTTGAGCCACGCGTGCGTCGGGAACGTACGACCGAACGACCGAAGCGACACTGCGCCCCATTCGTAACGACAAGACGTCTTTCAGCACCGCCGCCGAAAACGCACCACCGACATCCATCGTGTCAGCGAGTCCGCCGACGCTGCGCCAGAAGAAGAATCGATCCGAGACTCCGTGCAACTGCTCGCTCATCCGCATGAACCGCTCGTATCCATCGCCGCTATTCGGTGATCCGGTCAACTTGGCAATGTTCTTCTTCATCGATTCGGTATTGGCGACCAAATCCAAGACGGCGTTTTCCGACATCGTGCCCGGTGACGATTTGCTGCCTTCGAAAAAGCACCGCCATTGGGGATCCAGTGGAACCATGTCGATGTAATCGGCAAGCTTCTTTCCGGCTTCGCTGAAGACTCGTTCCAGCACGCTTGGCAGTGTTAAGATCGTCGGACCCATATCGAAACGGTATCCGTCGGCGCTATGGACTGCCGCTTTACCGCCAACCCACTCATTTTTGTCCAACAAGGTGACGCGGTAGCCTCGGGCCGCCAGCACGCAGGCCGACGATAGGCCGGCCAAACCGCTGCCGATGACAACGACGCGAAGTGATTGGGGGGCAGCAGCAGACATCGATTTTCGATTTCCTCAGTTCGGTTGTAACGTCAGGAACTGGCACTGTAGTGTGCTGGGCCATCGTGGCAAAGAACGGTTAAAGGGGCATGTCCGGGTTGGCGATGCCACCAAAAACGACGACAATGGATGTCCTACGGATGACGGAACGGACTTTTCACAGCGGTGACCTAGGCGATGTTGAAGTTAAGTGAAGCGGACGCCGAATCGGCAAGGCAAAACACGCGTGCTTGGTCTCACCAGTCGACGGTATCGTCCGATCCCGTTCCGCCCCGCCCAAGTTCATCAGGACGATGGATCGGGATCAGTTTTGTGGTCGCGATTTGCGGCGTGCTTGCGTGGTTTTTGCTGGGGGCGGGCAACGACACGCCCGTCGATGTTTCACCTACATCCGGCGCAATACCGTCGGCATATCAGCCTGACCGGGCGATGGGGTATTTGCAGAAGCTCTGTGAATTCGGATCGCGTCCGTCCGGATCGGCTGCGATGACGAGTCAGCAACAGTACCTGCAGGCGTTTTTTGCCGAACAGGGCGCGGTTGTTTCGATGCAGACTTTTGACATTCGGCACCCCGAAGACGGATCGAATGTGTCGATGTCGAATGTGATCGCTTCATGGGGGTTGGATCGTCCGAAACGTTTCCTGCTGTGCGCCCACTATGACACTCGGCCTTTCCCAGACCAGGACCGCAGCAATCGACGCGGCGTCTTTTTAGGTGCAAATGACGGTGCCAGCGGAACGGCGGCACTGATGGAAATCTCGCACCAGTTTGCCAGTAATTTGCCAAGCGATGTGGGCGTTGACATTGTGTTGTTCGACGGCGAAGAGTTCGTGTTCCAGCAGGGCCGCGACGATTATTTCTTGGGTTCAACCTTCTTTGCTGAAAAATACAAGTCGTCACCACCGGCGATCCCCTATCAAGCTGGGATCTTGCTGGACATGATCGGTGACCGTGAATTGAAGATCTTTTACGAAGTCAACAGCCTTAGGATGGCGCGTGATGTCACGAAGAGCGTCTGGGCAGTTGCGTCCGATCTTGGCGTCGACGCCTTTGTGGCAAGAACACGCCACGAGATCCAGGACGATCATCTGCCGCTGAATCGGATTGCCGGCATTCCAACGACCGACATTATCGACTTCGACTATCCGAGACCGGGCATCGGCGCTCCCTCGTATTGGCATACTCAACAGGACGTTCCTGCCAACTGCAGCGGCACATCGATGGCTGCGGTGGTGTGGGTCGTGCATGTTTGGCTGACCGGTCAATGATTCAAATGATAAACCGCGGGCTCCGCTCGCATTCTTATCCGACTTGCTCGTCAAGAAGGGGTTCCCGATGTTTGCCGGTTCACTGATCTTGGCCGTGACTTTGATATCGTTTGCAGCATGGCTGCAATTCAACGAGCAACGTGGTTGGGGGGACGAGGACGATTGTGAAACTGATTTGGATCAGCAATATCACAAGCGTCGAAGCCGGTCCCGCCGCCGCACGAACGTTATGGTCGGAATCTGTGGGCTGCTGATCTTTGTTGCCGCTTTTGCCGGACCTGGTCCCGTTTGGATCGCGGCTTGGCTCTGCGTTTTGCTGTGCTTGGTGACGGTGATTGGGTTGGCGGCACTGGATGTGCTGCGGACTCATCGATATCAAAATGCCAAGCTTCGGGACTTGATGAACCAACGTGATCGGTAACAAGCACTGCTTTTCGCGGCTAAGTTCAGTTTCACGCCGGTTGGCTGGATCTGCATTGACTTCAACGCACGATCGCACCTAGATTCTGGGAAAATCGGCAAGCTGTTGTCGGTTCCCATGACGGATGTCTTGCAAGGAAGCTTGAACCGTCCGCTGACGCGTTTCCAACTCGTAATCCGTTGGAAATCTCGTATCGGGCGGACTTAGACGCATGATGCAGTCTCAGTTAGGACCTAAACGATCTGACCGAAACGGTCGGCCAATGGCCGTGCTGGGTTGTCGTATGTCGTTGTGTCTTGGTGAATTTGCCGGACGAAGTTGGTCGCTGAGCATCGTGTTCGCGATGGCGGTGCTGGTTTTGCTGCAGTCCGGTTGTGCGACACCGACCTATTTGACGAATCGCAAGTTTCGCGACAACGCGTTAACCCAGACCCTGCATTTGGTTGGCCGTAAGGGCCCCGAGGTCAGTGAGCGAACCTGGAATACGCTGCGGCGTTTCGACTTGGAAGACGTCTATCAGAACAACCACAATGTCTGTTTCGTTCAGATTCGTAATCGTGTCCGCGAAAACCCTGAAGCCGAACTGATCTACGCACTCAGCGAGTTGGCGTATGTCGAAGGCAAAAAGGCTGAAAAAGCGGGCCGGAACAGTGATGCATTGAATCAGTACGGTATCGCGCTGACCAACAGCTACGACTATCTGTTCAGCAACGATCTTGGAACTTCTCGTAATTTCTACGATCCTCAGTTCCGTGGCGCGTGCGATCTTTACAACGAGTCGCTCGAAGACACGTTGCGATTGTTGTGCAAGGAAAACCAGATCAAACCAGGGCAAACCTACACGATAAAGACGCCCGATCGCGAGTTTGTTGTTCGAACGGAAATGCGTGGGCAATGGAGAGCGGACGAATTTGATCACTACGAGTTCGTGAGCGACTACGAAATCCAGACGCTGCGCAACCAGCACACGACGTACGGATTGGGCGTACCGCTAATCGCCGTGCGAAAATCTCGCGAGAGCAGCGACAATCGAGAAAAGTACTACCCCGAGGGGCTTAGCTATTCGGTGAGCGCGATGATGCGATGTGTTCAGCCGCACGATGGGGCGCGGGCCGGAGAATCTAAGGTTTGCGTTTTAGAGTTTTTTGACCCGTTGAAGGCGAACCAGATTCAATTGGCCAATCAGTGGGTGCCGCTAGAAACCGATTTGACGACTCCGTTGGCGTATTTTTTGGACAGCCCCGAGTATCGCAAGCGGGATGAAGCGACCGAAGGGCTGTTGAACCCGAACGAATCGGCAAGCCATCGTGGTCTGTACATGCTTGAACCCTATGATCCAAAGCGGATACCGGTCTTGATGGTGCACGGCTTATGGTCCAGCCCAATGACTTGGATGGACATGTTCAATGACTTGCGCAGTTTTCCCGAGATCCGAGAACGCTATCAGTTTTGGTTTTATCTGTATCCATCCGGGCAACCGTTTTGGTTGTCGGCAACACAGTTGCGGACGGACCTGACCGCGATGCGAAAAGTGTTTGACGAAGGCCGCCAAGATGCACCGCTCGATGACATGGTGCTGGTTGGTCACAGCATGGGTGGCCTTGTCAGCCGGATGCAAACAATCGATAGCGGCGACGAATTCTGGAAGATCGTTAGCAATCAACCCGCCAGCAGTGCGGATGAAGCGATCGCGAAGCTGCGTGGCGATGACAACGATCGATACAAGCTAGTCAGCACTTTGTTTTTCCGCCCGAATTCGTCTGTCAAACGTGTTATCACGATCGGTACGCCTCACCGCGGCAGTGAGTTTGCGAACGACTACACGCGTTGGCTGGCCAGAAAGTTCATCAAGCTGCCGACCATGGCGATTCGTACCGGTAACCGGCTTGCCGAGCAGAACCCGACTGTCTTCAAAGACACCGAGTTGTTGACGGTCGCCAATGCGATCGATTCGTTGGCCCCGGAATCACCAATCTTTCCCGTCATGATGCGCGCTAAACGTGCCCCGGGCGTTAAGTACCACAACATCATCGGCGTGCTAGAGAATCCGTCGCTGATCACCGGGCGAACCGTCAAAGGCGACGGTGTCGTCGAGTACGATAGTGCGCACATGGACGACACTGAAAGCGAGCTGATCATTGACGCGCCGCACACTTCGGTTCATATGACCGCAAAGGCGGTTTTTGAAGTACGACGCATTCTGCTCGAACATCTTAGCGAACTCGACTCGAATGATCGGGTTGCCCAGCTGGAGTCTGTCGAGGCCGAGTCTGCTAGCCCCGCGATGCAACCGGTTGTAATTGAACGCTAAGTCGTGTCGATTGAAGTTCAGGTCGTCGAACAGCGTTGGCACGAGACTAGGGCGTTTTGATTGAGAATCGGAAGCGTGAGCCGCCCAATGGCGAGTCTTCGATCCAGATCTTTCCGTTGATTCGTTCGAGAATACGTTTGCAAATCGCCAGTCCAATCCCGGTCCCTCGATACTGGCTCTGACCATGCAGGCGTTTGAAAATGCCAAACACTTGCGCACGGTATTCGGGTCTGATCCCAATTCCGTTGTCGTCAATCGAGAAAACGTGCATACCATTCTTGGATTCACAGCTAACGTGAACGAGGGGACTTTCGTCGCCTCGATACTTGATCGCGTTACCAATTAGGTTTTGAAACAGTTGAACCATTTGGGATGGGGTGCCCGAGACCGACGGCAGTTCGTCGAAGGTGACGGTTGCGTTTGATTCTTCGATCGCAGTTGAAAGGTCATTGATCGCAACGCTAAGGGCGTCGTTCATGTTCACCGCTTCGAGCTGCGCGTCGCCCTCTTCGATTCGCGAGTACGCCAGCAAATCTTGAATCAGGGTTCGCATTCGACGGGCGCCGTCCATGATATAGCCCATGTACATCACCCCGTCTTCGTTGAGCTGGTCACCGCAGTCTTCTTGCAGTAGCTCGCAGAACGACGTTACCTTTCGCAATGGTTCCTGTAGGTCATGGGACGCGATATAGGCAAACTGGGCAAGTTCTTCGTTGCTGCGAGCGAGTTGTTTGTTGGATTTTGCGATAGCCAGATCGGCTTTTTTTCGGTCTGAAATGTCCGCCGCAACGCCCAGGTATCCGGTGACGGTTCCCGAGTTGTCTCGGATTGATGTGACGGTCAGGAGCGCCGGGAATCGAGTGCCGTCTTTGCGTAGGTAAGACCATTCTCGCTGTTCCATTGCACCGTCGGCGGACATGGCGGTGAACACTTCGAAACCTGGTTTGATCTCGCGGCCGAGTTCTTCGGTTAATTCGGCTGCGCGTTGGATGACCTCATCGCTGTCATGCAGGATGGCCGGCGTAGTCTTGAATTCCAGCTCCTCACGTGAGTATCCCAGCATCGATTCGGCTGTCTTGTTTACCGATACGATCATGCCTGATTCGTTAGTTGTGATCATCGATACGCCGGCCGCGTCTTGGATCGCCGATTGAATGCGTAGCGTTGAATCGAGTTCTTGTGTCGCTAATCTGGTTTTGGTGATGTCAGTGTCGGAACCTAGCAACCGAATTGCATGGCCATCACTGTCGCGAAAGATGGCGGCGCGTGAATGGAGGTACCGAACTTCACCACTATCCAGTTGGATGCGGTATTCTGAATCGAAGGTCTCCCTATCATCGATCTTGCCGCGAAAGGCGGCTTCGAGCGCCGGACGATCGTCCGGGTGGATGCAGCCCAGTACGGAATCGTAAGTCGGGGTGAACGATTGTCGATCCTGTTGGAAGAGTCCGTACATCGCATCATTCCATTTGAATTGGTTCGATTGGATGTCGAAGTCGAAGATGCCGATTCGGTTGACGCTTGCGGCAAGGCTGAAGCAGGCAAGCTCTTCCGTCATCTTGTCAGCAAAGCCAAGCGAGCGGCGAGCACTTTGTGAGATCAGATAGAACAGCCCAAGCAGCATGGCGTTGATCAGTAGTCCTGCGACCAATATTGACGTCGACTGACTGCTGTTGATGGATCGGCGGAACGATCGTGTGCTTCGGACGTCAAACACCCAGGTTCGGCCATACAGATCGATCGGAATTTCGTTCCGGACCAGCGGATCGGGGTCAAAATCGGGATCTGTCTCTACGTGCTCGTCAAACAGCACCTCTGACATGTCACTAATGCGAATGCCAATTCGTCGTCGGCTTTTTTCTAGCGTTCCGTAAATTAGTTTGCGAACGACAAAGGGGGCGTAAACGAGTCCTTCAAACGACTCGGGCGCATTGGTTTGCTGCGATGAGGCTGCAGCCCGATAATAGGGCGCAAAGAAAAGGAACCCCGGTGTTTGGGTTGCGTCTTGGACCAAAGTGATTGGTCCAGTGATCTGAGTCGATTTTGTGTCGCGAGCTTTTCTTGCCGCTGTGATGCGGTTCGTTTCGTGTGTCATGTCCAGACCAACCGCTTGCTCGTTGCCCACGGTCGGCGAAATCGCAAAGATCGGCCAGCGTTCCTTGCCCTCTACCTTAGGATGGACGTTGAAGTCCGGGCGGGTGATGCGTTGAGATTCCAAGAAGGAATCGAGCTCGCTGGCTTCTAACGACGCGATCAATCCGATCCCGTTGATGCCGGGATAGCGGTTGTCAAGTTTGAGGCGTGCGGCATAGTCGTCCCATTTTTGGTGGTCGATTTCGCCTTCGATGGTCGTTACAAATGCAACGCCAGACCAAAGTGCCTCTTCGTAGGTGCGCATGCGATCGACGACAAGCGATACCGCCTGGTCAGCTTCGCGATCAAACTGAAGTTGAATTTTTGCGTCTTGTTGGACACGAGCGTAGTGCCAAGCAAAGAGGGTGAGTCCCAGCGATAGTCCAATGACGAGCCAGTGGAACCACTGAAACGAACCGGTACGCTCAAGTTTTTGACGCAGCCCGGTAGTTGAGCGCTCGTAGTGGTGGATCATGCGTCATTCACGCACACGCGATTTCGGCCAGTGTTCTTCGCGCTGTAGAGTGCTGCGTCAGCTCGGCGAAGTGATTCGTCGAGTCCCTCTTGTCGGCGGACCGACGCAAGCCCGATACTCGCAGTAACCGAGATCGATTTGCCGTCAATTTCTAATGCCGCGTTCTCGATTTTTGACAACAGACTTGACGCATAGTCGATCGTCGCATCGATACTGGAATCAGGAATCAGCAACGTAAACTCTTCGCCGCCAAATCGGGCAGCTTGGATATTGTTGCTCGCATTGTCGCGGACGAGACTAGCGACGTGTTGCAGTACTCGATCGCCGATCAAATGCCCATGCAAGTCGTTGATGTCTTTGAAATTATCGATGTCAAGCAGCGCAATGGACAGGAAGTCAAACTGATTGCTCATCCGCTCAAAATCGCTGCTAAGCAAGCGGCGATTGGGGAGACCTGTCAGCATATCGGTTTGTGCATCGGCGGCATGTCCGAGCATTGTGTTTTGGCGGGCGATTGCAAAAAGCAGTGCTCGCGAAACGGAACGGCTGCTGACGTAGTCTTTCGCTAAAAAGTCCTGCGCGCCCGTTTCGATCGCGGTCAAGCCAGTGTTTTCGTTATCGTCTCCGGTTAGCACCACAATGGGAATGCAGCCGTCAACGCCGCGCACTTGGCGAAGCGACTCGATGCCGTGTCCGTCCGGAAGTCCAAGATCCAATAGGCAGGCATCAAAATGGTTTTCAGCCAAACTCTCGATTGCGGTCGCCAGCGTTCCCGCAACGGTGACGGAGAATTTCCCGTACTCGGACTGTGACAGTAGTCGCGAAACCAAAATTGCTTCTGCCTCCTGGTCTTCGACCAGCAAGACGTTGATGTGTTTTTTCATGGTGTGCCCCTCTAGCTCTGCCAGAATTACTCTGAGAAGAAGTACCTTTCCGCGAGAAATTCGATCAATTCGGGACTCAGTGGCTTGGTTTCAGCACCGACGACACGTGGTATCCGTTTGGCGTAATCCATTTCAGCCGGACCTACGGATGTAGAGAGGATTACGACAATGGGTTTGTCGAGTCGTGGGTCCCAGGATGATTCGAAAGCGTCTAGAAATTCGAACCCATTCATGCGCGGCATGTTGATATCAAGACAGATCATGTCGACCGGTTCAGTCGACGCGCAGATGTACTCCAGCGCTGCTTCTGCTTCTTCGAAAACGACCAGATTCTCAACAATTCCCGACCGCCGCAGCAATCGGCTGTGCAGGAAATTGTCAGTGCTGTCGTCGTCAATTAGCACAAGGCGACGTATCGTCTTTTTTGGGTCTCCAACATTCGGTTTCATATAACGCTCTTTCACGGAGTCCTGCCCAAGTGAGCTCAATCTCGATTGGCGTAAGGTGACGCCTCGCCTGTCGAAGTGCAGGAAGCTGGTCCCTTCACCGCGGTTTTCGCAAGCTGCGCCCGTAGACTTTGCTAGATCCCGCGTTTATAGCGTTGCACTGAACTAGGTTCATGCAGACGACCAATTACTTTTTGGTCATTGAATGCTCAGGTTTAGCGGACGCAACGGTCCGATTGTACGGGATTGATCGGATGCAATTGCGGTCGCAATCAAAAGGACTACGACGATTGGTCGCCGACGCGGGCTCGGCGCTGGTGGACGTCACCGTTGCCGCGACTGCACGCACCTGGCTAGCTGCAGTCGCCCGCTTTGACTTCTGTTTCGCAAGATTCAAGCCCCAGGACATGAATCCAAATGGTCCTGGCAAATCGCTGTTTCGGTTTGCCCTAGCTTGCCGACACAAAGTTTGCCAGCGGGGCCCGGTTCATGGTTACGTCATCGCCCGATCGTTTTACGGTGCCAACGAATACCTGTGCATCCGTGTTCGCGGGGGCGAACTTGGCAATGCGATTTGCAGACGATTCGGGTGTCGAAGTTTGGCGTTTGCCAACTTTGGCGGTTTTTTTCTTGCTGACGCTGTTGTTCGCTGCGTTGTCGCTGTTGGGGCGTGTAAAGCGCTGCGGTTCGGGGTGAGCGAAGATTTCGGCCAAGTCGTCGATTTCAACGTCGTCTGACATTTCAATCTCGATTTCTTGCTTGGTCGTTTCAATCCGTGGCAGTTCACCACGGACGACCCGAACGCTGCGAGGCGCTTCGACTCCGATGCGGACGCTGTTTCCACGAACACGAATCAGTGTGATCTTGATGTCGTCGCCGATCAGGATTTCTTCGTTAACTTTACGGGTTAGAACCAACATGGCAGAGTCCTTTGCGTTGAGATTGCTTTGAAGAGCGTTGTCTTGGATTGTCAGGTCAGCCCCTTGGCTGATGAGAGACTTTTAAAGCACAAGGCGTGCCAAAGCTGACTGTAAAGTATGCGGTTTGTCGCTAAGTCTTGGTTGGCAAGACACTTACGAGCAATTGCTGAGTTTGCCCCTCGGCAAACTGAAGCCGTCGTTGCGTCATTTCTACAATCGTTTGCAATTCTGGGGACAATGTCAGCCACGGCTTGAGTTAAAAACTGGGGTTGTCGGTAGAATCGGTAAATTGACCTTGACCTCAATCGCCCGCAATCTCAGAATCCGAACAGCTTGCAGTGAATGGACCAGTTTGATCAGCGTTTGCGTGATCAATGTCTCGTCCCTTCGCTGGTTCGCAATGGATTGCACGAATCGAAATTTATCCGGCATCAACTGGACGCCGGCTGGACCGATTGAACAAGTTTCGCCAACTTGAATAGGTGAGACAAACTAGGGAAGGATGCGCGCAAGCGATTCTTGTGGACGGTTGCGTTGATTCGCACCCTGCCCTGCCCCGTTTGTCTGGTCTTAGGCAAGTGGTCGCATTATGGAGTTCCTCGTTTGTCCCTCCCGACAGACCTTGATCTGAAAGAACGAGTTCGTAGCGCCGTCGACATTGTCGATGTCGTTGGCGCGACGCTAGAGTTGCAGCCGCAGGGTCGCAATTTTGTGACGCGTTGCCCCTGGCACAACGACCGTCGTCCGTCGATGACCGTCAACCAAGAACGTCAAACGTGGAAATGCTGGCCATGTGACATTGGCGGCGATGTCTTCAGTTTTGTGATGCGTCGCGATGGTGTCGAATTTCCCGCTGCGATCCGAACTCTGGCCGAACTGGCTGGCATCCCGCTTGATCAATACACGCGTGGTCAAAAGCGGACGAACCCAGGCGACCCCGACGACCGCGAAACGCTCTTTGCGGCGATGAAGTTGGTCTGCGAGGACTACTTCCATATTTTGGAATCCGGACAAAGCGACGACGCCAAGATCGCTCGCGAGTATTTGGCATCGCGAGGAATCGACGACGAAAATCGAAAGCGGTTCCAGATCGGGTTTGCCCCTGATGATTGGTCATATGCGGTCGACTTGCTGAAGAAAAACAACTTTAGCGGCGCAGTCGCACAGGCAGCCGGCATCGCATCGGCAAAACGATCGGGTAACGGCGAAGTTGATATGTTTCGTGGCCGGTTGATGTTCCCGATTCATGATTTGCAGAATCGGCCGATCGCAATGGGTGGTCGCTTGATTCCCGCTATCGCGGCAAAGCACGGTGATAAAGCGGGTGCAAAGTATTACAACGGCCGCGAAACGCTGTTGTTCCGGAAATCCCATCAGTTGTATGGCCTGCAGCTCGCTCGCGAAGCCATGCGACGCGAGGGACAAGTGCTGGTGATGGAAGGTTACACGGACGTGGTGGCGGCCCGCCAGTCGGGCGTCGAAACCGCCGTCGCGGTTCTGGGCACGGCGCTTGGCGAAAACCACGTCAAGATCCTAAAGCGATTTGCACAGCGAGTCGTGTTGGTATTGGACGGCGATAACGCAGGCCAAACTCGAGCCGACCAAGTGCTTGAGTTGTTCGTTGGTGCAGATGTCGATTTGCGAGTGTTGACGTTGCCCGAGGGCAACGACCCGGCCGATTACCTTCAATCGCAAGGCCGCGAGTCGTTTGATCGTTTGGTGGTCGAGGCGCCCGACGCACTTGATCACAAGCTTTCGCGGTTGACCGACGGCATTGACTTTACGCGTGACACCCACGCCGTCACCACCGCGGTCGATACGATGTTGAAGATCGTCGCAAAGGCACCGCCAAGTTTGCGTGTTGATCAGTTGCTGGTTCGGTTGTCTCGCAGTTTCGAATTGAAAACCGAGCGGTTGGAACAGCGGCTTGATGTGCTGCGTGCCGAAGCAAAGAAACGCGACAGCATCGCCAAGCGTCCCAAGGACAACTTCAAATCAAACGCAAAATCGGCGTTCGACGGCGGTCAGAACGCGGCGGCAAGTAAACCAGCCACTGCTAGTTTTGATCCTGGCTTTGACCCGAACGCTGCGTTTGCCGAGTCGGCCGATTTTGGTGACGACTATTACGTTGGCGAACCGCACATCGGTTCCTACGATTCGCCCTCGGCCAATCAGCGTCACGGAAATCGTGGCCGAGGTCAGCAAGGCAATTCGTCCGTGCAAACAGCGATGTCGGCGCTCTCGGGACTTGATCGCCAATTGTTCGAGACGTTGATCGAGTCACCTGATTTGGCAGCGATGGCCGTTGAAGCGATTGATCCCGATTGGTTCGAATCGCGTACGGCGGTGATGTTGATGACGGCCTACCAGGATTTAGAACTAGCGGGTCGCGACCTCGACGCAGATTCGTTGTTGCTGCTGGTTGAAAACGAACAGTTAAAGAACCAGATCGTCACGCTGCAGGAACGCGTTCGTGATCGAGTTGGCAAACTGCCGGAAACGCCCGAAGAGCGATACACGATGATCATGACTCGTTTTCGCGAGCGGGGTTTTTCGATGCAGCAGAAAACTCAAATCGAAAAGCTTGCGTCTGCGTCGATGGACGAAGACGAGGAAATGGCGCTGCTGAATCGCTTGATCGAAGAGGATCGTCAGCGTCGCGGGATCAAGACAGATTGAATTTTCAAGAAAATTTGAACACCGACCAAAAAGAAGGGAAACTCAGCTAGGCAAGATTTTTAATCCGGGACACAATCTTCGTCCCGTACCACGTCCAACTTCGAAGAGGTTTTGCTCTACCCGCTAAAGAACACAATCGTTTCGCGATCGGAAATGGAATTTCACTCGACCCAGTGCATCACGAAGATGCGCACAATCTAAGGTTTGCAAGATGCAATTGATGGACCAACACCTGTCGTCGTTGATCACTCGCGGAATCCAGGATGGATTTCTGACTTACGACGAAGTGAACGCTTATCTTCCTGACGAAGACGTCAACCCAGAAAAGCTCGATAGCCTGCTATTGGCGATCGAACACCACGGGATCGACCTCGTTGAGGGCAAATCCAAGAAGGAACGCCCCGCCGTTGTTGTCACCCGTGCTGCCACCGCTGCTGCGATGGAAAAGAAACTTGCGGCTGCAAAAGCAGCCGCTTTTGATGCTGCCGAAGGTGTGAGCGAAGATGCATTGGAAGCAGTCGCATCCGCCGAAGAGGCCGCAGAAGAAGACGAAGAAGACGAGCCGCTCGCTATTGTTGCCCCCAGCGACATGCCCAAGGCCAGCGACGATCCGATTCGGATGTACTTGAGCCAAATGGCCGAGATCCCGTTGCTTAGCCGCGAAGAAGAAATCTCGTTGGCAAAGAAAATCGAAATCAATCGTCGTCGATTTCGTCGCACCTTGTTGGAATCTGACTACGCCATGCGTGCGACCGTCGGCGTCCTTTCTCGCGTCCACGCTGGTGAGCTTCCATTCGACCGAACGATCAAGGTATCGCTGACCGAACGGTTGACCAAGGAACAAATCAGCGCTCGGATGCCGCACAACTTGCGAAGCCTGAATCACTTGATCGCCCAGAACAAGCAAGACTTTGAACTGATGGTTCGCCGCAGCACTTCGCCGCGATTGAAGGTAGAAGTTCGACGCCGCTTTATCGCGAATCGTCGTAAGTGCTTGCAGTTGGTCGAAGAACTGAGCTTGCGAAGTCGCCGCGTAACGCCGCTTCTGAAGCAATTGGAAGACATCTCGCGACGCATGAATTTCATCCGTCAACAACTTGCCGACCTGGGCAACGACGCGACTAGTCGTGACGAAGCGGCTGACCTAAAGCAAGAATTGCGCGAGCTGATGTTGGTGACTCAAGAGAGTCCCGTCAGTTTGCATAATCGCATGGTTCGCGCTCGCAAGTACTTCAACGAATACGAAGCCACCAAACGTGAACTCAGCAGCGGTAACCTTCGCTTGGTCGTCTCGATTGCCAAGAAGTATCGCAACCGTGGTTTGTCGTTCTTGGATTTGATCCAAGAGGGAAACACTGGATTGATGCGTGCGGTCGACAAATACGAGTATCGTCGCGGGTTCAAGTTCAGCACTTATGCAACTTGGTGGATTCGCCAAGCGATCACGCGTGCAATTGCTGATCAAGCTCGCACGATTCGAATCCCGGTTCACATGATCGATGTGCTTAGCAAACTGCGTCAGGCGCAAAAACGTCTGACTCAAGACCTTCGTCGCGAACCAACCTACGAAGAGATCGCACTCGAAACCGAAGTGCCGATCGAAGAAGTTCGTCGTGTGATGGACATCGGCCGTCACCCGGTCAGCTTGGATCGTCCCGTGGGCGAAGGCGAAGACAGCAGCTTTGGTGAATTCATTCAAGACAGCGACAGCCACAACCCGGTTAAGAGCGCGGCGAGCAGCATTCTGCGTGGGAAAATCGACGAGCTGCTGAAGACACTGACTTTCCGTGAACGCGAAATCATTCGTTTGCGTTACGGTTTGGTTGATGGTTACAGCTATACTCTCGAAGAGTGTGGCCGAATCTTCAAAGTGACTCGTGAACGTGTTCGCCAAATCGAAGCGAAAGCAGTGGCAAAACTGCAAAGCCCATCACGGTCGGATCGATTGAGTTCGTTCCTGAAGACGGCCGCTTAGGCGGCTACCGAATCGCTCGACCGCTCTCTCGCCAAAACGCGAGAGAGCTAGCGGCTTGGTCGCTATTTCGTGCGAAACGGTTTGCTTAGCACCACTTCAACTACTAGATCGCGGGTTCCGTTTGCAGAGCTCGCGATTTTTTCAATTATCGGTCGATCGCTTGGCACTTCGAGTCGTCCGGTCGCATACGCCAGCATTTTGGTGGTCAGTGCGCGGCTGAACTGTGCCTTGCGAGACATCAGGATTGTTTTCAATTCGCGCACGTCCCGAAACGACTGACCGTCTGGTAATTCACCCGATGCGTCAATCTTTGTTCGCTTGCTGTAACTGTCTCGCCAGCGTCCAATCGCATCATAGTTTTCCAGTGCGAACCCAAGGGGATCGATTTTTCGGTGGCAATCAAAACAGGTTGCCGTTTCTCGGTGCTTTGACAATTGATCGCGGATGGACTTCGCACCTCGCGTGTCCGGATCAAGCGGTTGCACATCGGGCGGCGGGGGCGACGGAGGTGTTCCCAGAAAGTTTTCAAGCATCCAGACGCCTCGAACGACCGGCGACGTGTCAATTCCATTTGCTGAAACCGTCAATACGCTTGCTTGGCCAAGCAGGCCGCCACGGCGCCGGTCGCTTAGCTGGACACGATGAAAACCTGGCTCGGATGGTGCGGTGACGCCATACAGATTGGCCAGCGGAGTGTTGACGAACGTAAAGTCCGAGTCGATAAAGTTTTCGATCGGCAAGTTCTTTTCCAACTGGTTGCGAAAAAATATTTCAGTTTCTGTTCGCATCGCCGTACCAAGGTCGTGACGATAGAAGTCTCGGAAATCGCCGCGGTCGGGCGGCGCTGAACCCAGTTGGCTCAGGGACAGCCAAGCATCCAGAAATCCTTGGACCATGGCGTCTGATTTAGGGTCGGCAAGCATTCGGTCGACTTGGTCGCGAAGAACATCGGAACGGTTTAGACGCCCCTGGTCGGCAAGGTTCCGCAGCGTTTCATCGGGCGTCGATGACCAAAGGAAATATGAAAGGCGGTTCGCTATCGCGTACTGCGATAACTGCTGGTCATCATCAATCGTGCGGCTATCCAAGAATAAAAAACTTGGCGAGCAAAGCACCATTTTGAAGCCGTCGGCGATTGCATCGATCATCGACTCGCCCGCCGCGATACGTGATTCGATCACACCAACAACTTGGTCGATTTCTTGGTCGGTTGCTGGCCGCCGGTAGGCACGCGACGCGAACGTTTTCACGCGACTGCGGATTTGGTTTTCGCTTAGCGATTGTCCGCGGGCCAACGATTCGAAGTCTTCACCGAACACCGCACGCTGACTTTGCGTTGGCCACCGATCGATCAATGGGCCGGTGATTTCGATTTCGTAAATGCGTATTTGCGGCAGCTTGCCGCGTGTGATTGCCTGTCGGCGGTACTCGACGATTCCGCTGATCCCTTTGTCGAACTGATCGGGATAGGTTTTGACCAGTTTGGTCCAAAGGTTCCTTGCGTCCATCAGTCCGTTTTGGAATGTGAATCGCGGGGTGTGACCTCGGTCAAGTGGAATGCGGACGGTGTACCAAGTTGGTTGGTCCGCCAATTCAATTTCGGCCAGCAGTGGCTCAATCGGCTGCGGCATGTGCAGTTCACCGTCATCGCGATTCCCAGGCACGATGCCAAGCCTGAGCGGTTGCTCGCGATCGGTGCCAACCAATTCATCATCGTACGGATGATCGCGATTGAGTGCTTCGGCGCGAAAACGAATTTCATAGATGCCGTCGAAGGGGACTCCTTCGGCAAACGCCAAAATCGGGCCGTAAGCGCCTTCGGGCTTATCCGCACCGATGACGTCATACAGCGTCATGTGTTTGAAACCATTGTAACGGCGGTGAACGTTGTCGATTTCAGGTTGCTGGCGAAAGTTGTCGCTAAATGACCAAGTCTTTTTTGCTGGTTCTTCGATCGGATAGACCGCGCGGTCGACAACGGCGTCAGCGGCATCAAGATAGCGACTGAGCAGATGCGAGGACGTTACAAGTGAGGCGCCAATGTTGTCGAGATGTTCGACGGTTTGGTCGCGAGGAAACCGTACGGTCGGGTCGAATGCGGTCATGTCAATCGAAAGCAAGTCTCGCACTGAATTGCGATATTCGCGAGCATTCAAACGTCGCAAAACCGAATGGGCACGGTGCCCTGCATGCGATGTGTGGTACTTTGAAATTGCCTCCGTCAGCGTCTCGATCACTTGCATGCGATCTTGATCCGACGGTTGATCGGATTCGGGTGGCGGCATTTCTGACAGGTTCAACTGATCCAAGATGTCTTGGAAATGAACCAGAGTCTTGTCGTTCGAAATCTCGTTTGCCAATTCATCGAAGCTGCGATCGCCTTTCGGTTCGTCATCTCTGTGGCATTCGATGCAATAGTTCTGGATGAACGGTTCGACGATTGTTGCGATAGAGTTTGGCGCGTTGTCTGCTGAAGCACTTGCAGTGGCTAGCCCGAGTACCAGCCCTGCTACGACGCCATTGAGTCGCCCCATCATGCTGTCCTCAGACCTGTCAATGTTCCCGTGCTCTTTGCGAACGAATCCGTCTCGACGCCGAACTGTTGCAGCATGGAAACGAACAGATTGCTTAGCGGAACACGGCGGTTTGCCTCGCTAGGCGAATCGATCATCGCTTGGTGTTTGAATCCTCCACCGGCCAAGATGATTGGCAGATCATGGTTGGTGTGCGAGTTTGCGTTGCCCATACCACTGCCAAACAGTGCCATTGTTGAATTTAACAGACTCTGATCGGTGGACGCATCGCGGATCGAATCAAGGCGGTCGAGGAATCGAGCGAACTGTTCGACTTGGTACCGTTCGATTTGAACCAGCAAGTCGATGTTTTCTTGCACTTGTCCGTGATGCGAAAGGCCGTGATAGCCTTTCTTGATGCCAAGATCGGATGCGGCAAAGCTTCCGCCCACTTCGACGGTTGCCACTCGCGTTGAGTCGGTTTGAAGCGCGAGTGCGATTAGGTCGTAGATCTTTGGCAGATCACGGGTCAGCCCCTGATCGGTGGGTTGTTCGGTCGAAGGCTTAGGTTTTGCGATTTTTTGCCAACGTCGATCGAGTTCCAATTTCAATTCGACTTCGCGGACCGAGGACAGGTACTCGTCCAATTTGTTTTTGTCGTTGGGGTTCAAACGTTTGGCTAACGAATTGGCATCGCCAAGGACCGCGTCCAAGATTGATTCTTGCAATGAAATGCGATTGGTGGCCGCCGCTTTTGCATTTTTATCGTTGTCGATGAACAGCATGCGGAACAGTTCGCGGGGGCCTTCGATTGGTGGCACGCGGGTTCCTGTTCGCGTCCAGCTCATCCGGCAACCACCGTGCAGGCCACTTTCGCTGCCCACGGTCAAGGACGGAAATCGAGTCTTTGATCCCACATGTTCGGCCGCACGTTGATCCAGACTGATTCCGCCGTCCGATAGCGACTTCGCGTTCGCCGATTTTACGCCGGTCAAGAAAGTGTGGACCGCGAAGTGGCCGCCGTTTAGGTCGTGGTCCAGATGCGAAAAAAGCGTGAAGTTCTTTCGCTGATTAGCCAGTGGCTCCAGTAGTGGCGAGAGTTTTTGCTCGTCCTTTGGCCAAAACGATCCTGGGTACATTCCAAATTCGTTGCCGACGCAGACCATTCGCTTGGGTGGTCCGGAGTCGTTTTTCGAAGCCGCCGCCGCACGTCGCGACTCAAACGTGGGAAGTGCGATTGAGATTCCGGCGGCTTTCAAGAAGTTGCGCCGGGGAGAGCGTGATATCGACATGGCAAGGAGTCTCATTCATCGAGAGGTGGGAACCCAATGATAGTCGACTTTGCGATGCAGAATGTGAACCATGCCCGCTTAGTTACGGGTTAAGTCCCAGGCGTCCAGCCAGGTGGTCTCGCCGACGATCATATCAAAGTCGTTTTCAAGTCGTTCAGCCATGTCTGGCAAGTGCCCCGCGCCGTAGAAGACTGCGACTTTCGTTTTTCCCCCAGCCAGTTCTTCTTTCATCACTTGGAACGCTTTGATGTTGCGTCCTTTGATCAATGTGTTGTGGCCGTTGGCGTCGTCCATGCCCGCGGTGACTAATTCGATATCGACCAGTTGCCGTGCCATCGCTTGTTTCATCTTTTTCGATCGGTCATTGCTGAACATTGCGAACAACATTCCCGCGTCGCCACCACTTGAGGCTTGCGACGCCAACCCGGCGCCCATCATCCGAGCAACCATTTTCCAAACGCTGTCGCCACGCTTTTCTAAGTCCTCGACGAACTCTTCTGGACTCATGTCTGCGTGGCGAAAGTTGGTCGCCATGTAGTCGATCAGTTCAAGCTGGTACTCGAGATTCAGCATGTCTTTCATGCCGGTTTGCATCGATGCAAGAACCGAGCGCCGGTCCTTCAGATCTTCTGGGCGAATTCGGGTGCCGTCCGGTGCAACCAGTTCATAGAGAACGCTGTCATAGCGTGAAAGACGATCGTTTAGGTCGTTGTAGTATTCGCGCTGACCGATATGGACGACGCCGACTAGGTCGACGATTTTTCCGGCGTATGGAGTGCCGGGCTTGCCTTCGTAACGAACGATCGCCGTTTGAAGAGCTTTTGGCTTTCCGTCATCCGTCTTGGCGTAGCGAATGTAGAGTTCGTCGGTTGACGATGCTTCGTCAGACGATTCTTCGTTGGGCGATGCTTCCGTTTCTGGCGTTGCGGTTGCGTCTTTTGCAGCGGGGTTTGCCGGCGGATCGGCGACGGCAGTTTGGGCGTTAGCGCGTAACGACGCGAAAGCAAAAAACAAACCAATCGTTACAATAATCCAGCGCATAAGTTCCGCCTCAAGAAGCGTTTATCGTTCCGGCGACCGAATGTGACGACCGCTCACTTCCCGTAGGATAGCGCTTCGGCGCCCAAACGGCAACTTGCGTAAAATTGCCGAGCGATGGAGAGCGATCGGAACGATTTAGGCCCCAGGTTGGGTTTGGGGTCGCGTCGGTTTTCTAGGCGCTGAAGTTCAAGCCGCCTGTCGAGGGT
>JBAUHR010000076.1:0-3488 GCA_049680385.1 Rubripirellula sp.
AGTGGTTCAGGCTCAACCCGAACGTTCCGCCGACCATGACATAGTCTTGATCGTTGTCGCCAGGCGACAAGCCACCGGTGCCGCTGCCGCCTCGCCATAGGCCCCGAGCAATGTCGATGACTTGGAAGCCAGCACGAACTTGGATCATCTTCGTCAACTGATAGCCGACTTCGCCTCGTACATCGAAGCCAACAAAGAACTCTTCGTTGCGAGTGTATTGAGGGCGAATCGAGTCTTTGGCGTGGTTAATGAACGTCGGCGGGTCGCCGATACTGACTGGGTTGTCGTACACCACTCGTTCAATCGTGCGGTCATAGGTCGAGCATTGGTAGTTACCACCGAAGAAGACCTTGAAGTCGCTCGAATACGTGAACCGATTCATCGCTTTCATGTACCGGAAACCCACCTGGCCACCCAACAAGTCGTTGTCAGTGATCGCGTTGTCGGACGTCAACTGTTCGACGATGCTACCGGCAGGCTCACCTTGAGTGATGTCTTCGATGTCAACATCAAAGCTCTGCGTGTAGTTGTAGTCCTTCACTCGCATCCAACGCAGACCTACCAACGGCTCTAGAATGCCACCGTAGTGATACGGTTCCATTCGCCACGTCTTGTTCAGTTCGTAGCTGTTGTAGTTGATGAAGTTTTCCGACGTCGAGATATCGATGAAACGATAGCTGTAGCCTTCGTTATTTCGAACACCCGGTGGTGTTTCAAAACCGAACGCACCGAACGCGTCACTGTCGCCGTCGCCTTCGGTGACTTGACCACCGTTGTACCGGTTAAACCGTTCGCGGCGAACCGAGTAGGCTTGGTGAACGTTGTTGCTGGTCCAGTTGAGTGTCCAGCCTTTGTCGGCGTCGGGCAGCATGTAACCGATTTCATATCGATGCCCCCAACCCGAATCCAACTTGGTTTCGGCATTGGTCGTGCCGGACAAGTTGGTGCCCGGTTCGTCCAGTTCTGGACGCGAGCCATAAAGGTTCAAGCGATCATATGTCGCGAACCAACCTGTTGGCGCTCGCTTACTCGGCTTCAAATCGGCCAAGTCCACGTCGTAGACGGGCTCGAACCAATTGAAGTCGGGATCGAACGCGAAAGGATCAGCCGCAGGAAAATGTTCCTGGGCACCTACCGATGCGACTCCGCCCAGCAACGCCAGGGCTGTGAGTAGACTTGCAGTCAGCTTCCGTACCGACATCGCTTGTTCCACCGTCTTGCAGTTAATTTTTCTCGGGGAACCGACCCGCAGCCGATTCCCGTCATCCCAATCGCCGAAACAACTTTCGACGCCCCCCGTTTCCGTCCGGCGAGGCCACTAAAGCCGCGTCAAACCGGAAAACTTCGGGTTATGACGGTAGTATCGGCCAGCTCAGTCGAAAAGGCTTAGCTTGTTTGGCGATAGAAGTGGCAAAAGAGTAAGAATCATCAGAACCGGAACAGCTTAAACCACTCCGCCAGGCGTCCCCGGAGCGAGAAACAGACGAAATCAGGCCGTTCTTGCTGATTTTCAGTTGGTCACCGCTATTTTTTGCCCATCGCACGTTTTGCGGCAAAGAATTCCGTCAGCACCCGGCCGGACTGTTCCGCCAAAATTCCACTGGTCACCAGACATTGGTGGTTCAAACGCGGATCGTCCAGGACGTGAAACAGGCTGGTAACGGCGCCGCCCTTAGGATCGGTTGCCCCGAAAACAACGCGTGGGATCCGGGACTGCAGGATGGCACCGGCGCACATCAAACACGGTTCCAACGTCACATACAACGTGCAACGCTCCAAACGCCAATCTTCGATGGACGCGGCCGCCTGAGTGATGGCGATCATTTCGGCGTGCGCCGTAGGATCGTGCAGCGATTCGCGTTGATTCGATGCTGACGCGATCAAGTCGCCGTCGCGAACGATCACTGCACCGACGGGGACCTCGTCGGCCGTCGACGCCGCAAACGCTTGCTCGAGCGCTCGTGTCATCCAGTGCGTATCAAATTCAAGCAGCAGCTTTTCAGATTCTTCGTTGTTGATCATTCGTTGTTCGTTGTTCGTCACTCGGCGTCTTCGGCGGCGCGGATTTCCGCAGCTTCTTTTGCCTCGGCCAGCTCGGCTTTGGTTAACTCACGCATGCGGATATTTCGGTACTCGGCCTTGCACATGTAAGCGGCAATCCCCAGCGGCCGACAGACTTCCATTTCATAGCGAAGATCGAAACGGTGATCGGAACGACTCTGTTCGATCGCAAGTTTGTCGTTGATCCAGCACTGGATCTGCTGGGGGTCGACACGGACGCGAATTTTCTGCCATTCGCCGTTGGTGAACGTCTTATAGAACGCCTGTTCATTCTCGCTGGCATCCATTCCGTCAATGTTGCTGATCCCGACTACTCCGCCACCCCAGCCGCCCAACACAAACGTGACGTGGCTGTCGCCAACAGGGAAAGTCAGCCCGCAAAAGAAATCAAAACCTTCGGTCCGTCGCCCTTCCAATTCGATTTCGTAGTTTTCTTTGGCGACATCACCATCCCAACGGACGCCGGACAGCGGATCGCCGATGTCGGCTTTGATCGAGGCACCGTCTTTTTCGTTCGGCGTGATCTCGGTCGGGCCGTCGCCCCCAAACTGGCAAGCGACCCATTTTTTCGAAAGCGGTTTCCACTGCTTTGCTGTCACGGTTTCCTTATCTGTCGCCGCCCCATCGACTGGGGCGGTCGAAGCCGCCTTCGTTTCCGCTGTGGCGGTGTCGGGATCGTCGGCGCGAGACAAGGGAGTGAAACTCAACCATGTCGAAAACAGTAAGCATGTCGCAAAACGATTCACGAGAGGCACCTTATAAGATCGATGGAAGCTTGTGCGGAAGAAAGTGATCACGACGGACAAAGCGGTTTGTCCGAATGCGATGCGGTGGCTTTCAGTATCTACGATAAACGGGTAAACGTGTGCTTCAAACTCGTCAACCAATTCAACGACGGATGATCCCAGCCACAGCGGCTAGGATGTCAACCTACTCGCCAGCCTACTCGATCGAAAACCCGCCGATGCGCCCGGTCACCAAAGTTTCGCTCCTGGGAATCCGTTTGGCCATCATTGCGCTGGCAATTTACTGGATCGCGATTTTTACCGGCACGCATTTGCCCGCGGTTCACGATTTCTCGCCCAAGGTCAACGACAAGATCAAGCATTTTTCGGCGTTCTTTGGCTTGGCGCTGCTGATGTGCTACACGACCAATTCCGAACGCCTAGTGAAACGATTCGCGATCATCGCGGCTGTGGGAATGGCCTACGCCGCGTTTGACGAGATCACTCAAGGATTGGTGCCCGGCCGAAAAACGGACATCATGGATTTCGCAGCCGACACGGCGGGCGTCCTAACCGCGATTGGGCTCTACGCAGTGGCTCGCATGTTCTTGGCCAATCGCCGTCCGGCCGTCTGATCTGTTCGTGCCGCGTCGATTGCCCGCCAACGCTTGATCAGTGACCGAGCGTCGCGGACAATACGTC
>JBAUHR010000077.1:0-9431 GCA_049680385.1 Rubripirellula sp.
CTTGTACGAGTTTGCCGATAGCGAGTACCAACAACTATTTGACAAGCAAGAAGCAGCCGCAAAACAGTGGTACGCCGAAAAGAACTTGCCGTACAAAAATGAATCCGATCGCAGGTCAGATCCCGACGATCAGAAGCCAGCCCGTTACGTTGGTTTGACGGAAACGGAAAAAGGCCAGATGAAGGTTCGCGAACAAGACCGATGGATCTGGGAACGACGCAAAGAGCGCTACCAGCCGATGGCCCAGAGCGTTTTTAACGGCCCCGATCAGTGGCAGAATGCCAAGAAGCTTCGTAAGCCAGACAAAATCAAGGACGATTGGAAACCAGAGTCCTTCATCCACACCGGCGGTTCGCTGGCGGCCAAGGGCGAGGCGGTCACCCCGGGCGTGCTAAGTGGATGCGGAGTTCCCGTTGACGGAGCACCCACCGATGATCCGTTTGCTTTGACCACCGACGTCAACGGACGGCGACTGGGACTGGCGAACTGGATTGTGGATCCAAAGAATCCGCTGACCGCGCGTTCGTTCGTCAACCGACTGTGGCAATATCACTTTGGACGTGGCATCGTCGCCACGCCCAACAGTTTCGGTGTCAAAGGTGCGAAGCCGACGCATCCCGAACTGCTTGATTGGTTGTCGGCTCAGTTCGTCGCCGGCGGTTGGAAGTCCAAACCGATCCACCGGGTTATCATGATGTCGGATGCTTACAAGCGGTCGACATGGCATACGGACTTGGATGGACTTGCGACCAGCGATCCCGAAAACGCGTTGCTCGCTCGATTCCTTCCTCGACGAATGACGGCCGAAGAACTTCGTGACAACATGCTGGTGGCCAGTGGTGAACTGAACCGCAAAGTCGGTGGCATTCCTGTCATGCCAGAAATGAACATGGAAGTCGCGTTGCAACCGCGAATGATCCAGTTTTCAATCGCACCGGCGTACCAACCGTCGCCAACGCCCCAACAACGCAACCGTCGGACGATCTACGCGTACCGAGTACGCGGACAAGCGGATCCGTTCATGGAAGTCTTGAATCAACCGAACCCGAACGACTCGTGCGATTTGCGTGATGCGGCGGCCGTGTCGCCACAGTCGTTCACGATGATGAATAGTGACTTGATGTCGGACCGATCGATCGCGATGGCGCTTCGATTGCAAGACGAGGCCGACTCGGTGTCGAAACAGATTGACTTGGCATTCGAATTGATTCTCGGTCGCCAACCCACCGACGAACAACGCAGTCGGTTGGTCGAGTACGTTGGCGAGATGGTGGCCTATCACGAATCGAACCAGCCCAATCCGGTCGTGTACCCCACAAAGTTGGTTCGGTCGTTAGTCGAAGAGTTTTCAGGCGAAACGTTCGAGTTCGATGAACTGTTGCCAGTCTTTGAGAACTACACGCCGGATGCCAAACCGGCGACCGTGTCCGCACAAACTCGGTCGCTTGCCGATGCTTGTTTGTTGCTTTTCAATTCAAACGAATTCGTATACGTCTACTAAGTGATCTCACGATGCCTCAACTACCACGACGCGACTTTCTATACGGTCTCGGTTCATCGCTGGGTGCCCTGGCGCTGACCGATTTGATGGCAGGCGACGGTTTGGCTGCGGCCGCAGCGAAGACTGGTCCGCTGTCGCCCAAACCGCCGATGCATCCGTCAAAAGCCAAGGCGGTCATCATGTTGTTCATGGAAGGCGGTCCCAGCCAAACCGACACGTTCGATCCCAAGCCGGAACTGGACCGTTTGCACTTGTCGGAATCGAAACGAACCGAAGGCTTGGCCACGGGCAAGCGTTTCTATGTCGGCAGCCCGTTCAAGTCTCGCAAAGTTGGCAATGCCGGCATCGACATGTGCGACAAGTTCGTACATTTGGCGGATGCCGAAGTTGCCGACGAACTTTGCGTTTATCGCGGCTGCCAAGCCGAATCGCTCAACCACCCCGAGGCGCTGTTGCATTTCAACACCGGCAGCCGTCTTGGCGGTGACCCAGCACTCGGATCGTGGATGACCTACGGACTGGGCAGCCAAAACCAGAACTTGCCCGGCTATGTCGTGATGACCGAACTGGCGCTTCCGCAAGCCGGTTCGACGAACTGGTCCAATGGTTTTCTGCCAGCGTATTTTCAAGGCACTCGTTTGCGGACGGCCGGATCACCGATTTTGGATTTGAAACCGGCCGGGCACATCACGCCCGACCATCAACGTCGCGCGCTTGACGAATTGGCCAAACTGAACGCCGCGCACTTGGCCGCGCACCCTGAACATGCCGAGTTGGCTTCGCGGATGGAAAGCTACGAGTTGGCGTTTCGGATGCAGGCGGAAGTGCCGGACTTGGTCGACTTGACCACCGAGTCGGCCGAGACCTTGGAAATGTACGGCATGAACCGGCCCGAAACTTCGACCTTTGGACGTCAGTGCTTGATGGCACGTCGCATGGTCGAGCAAGGGGTTCGATTCGTTCAAATCTTCTCGGGCGGTTGGGACAGCCACGACTATTTGGAACGCGGTCACTCGTCGCGTATCGCCAGCGTTGATCAACCGATCGCCGCGCTGATCAAAGACCTGAAGCGTCGCGGAATGCTAGACGAGACTCTCGTGATCTGGACCGGCGAGTTCGGTCGCACACCCGACAACAACTATCGCGGTGGTGTGACATCACTGGGCCGTGATCACAACGTGGATGCGATGACGATGTGGTTAGCCGGTGGCGGAACCAAACGAGGCACGATCGTTGGCGCGACCGACGAGATCGGAGCAAAAGCCGTCGAGTGCGTCCATCCGATCCGCGACTTGCACGTCACGCTGTTGCACTTGATGGGACTCGATGACAACCGGCTGACCTATTTTCACGGCGGACGGTACAAGCAATTGTCTCAGTTCGGCGGCGAGTTGATCACCGAACTGATGGCCTGATCGGGTTGCTTTTTCTTCAGCAAACCGACTAACTTGTGGATGATCGGCTTGGCAAGTTTAGGTGAGTCAGGAAACTGGAACGCCTGCAAGGTTTCGACCGTGTCCGCGCTCGAGTCAATCGACGCCAGCATCTTGTCCCACTGTGCTTGCTCGGTGCTCGTCAGTCCGTGGTACCAAGTGACATACTCGGCAAGCTCTTCGTTGCCGAGCGCCGAGCGTCCGAAGATCCTGACTTGGTTAACATCGTCCGGCACGCACCACGCCGAAACCAGCATCGTTGGCATGGCACCGTCATAGGCCGATCGCGACCAGGAAACCGTCTTTTCGGTTTCGTCCCACTCGCCATTGGTAAAAACCGGTTCAACGGGGATGTGCAACGTCACGTCGACTTGGCAGTGATAGTGGTCGGCATCAAGGTGCGGCAGAGCGGCCCCAAAAACCAGCGTGCTTAGGACCGTCATGGGATCCGGCGAATTGTCAGCGATCGCTGCGGCTACTCCATCCGGTGCGTCTTCTTTAGCTTCTGCGACCAAGGCCGCATACTCGTCGGTGGATCGCAAGAAGTCACGTAGCGATTTTTCCAATCGCGGCAGATCCGATAGTTTGCTGATCGCTGCTGGTGCCGGCGGTTGTTCGAGACCTTCGATTTTGCGAGTCACGATCGCGCGAACGAAGTCGGGGTCGCTTGGGGTTTACCGTCGTTGGATAAACGCATGATCTTGGGGATGTCTTTGATCGTCAAATAGTCACGTTCGATCAAGTACTGTGTGGCTCGCGCCATTTGCGTGCCGCCGGTTTTCTCGTCCTCGAACGTGTTGGTCATCCATAGGAAGACGCTGATGTTCTTTAGATCACGGCGGACTTCTTCGCCGAGGAAACGATTGATTCGATCGGCCGACGACGAGTCATCGATTTCAAAGTCCACCCAGCGCACCAGCAAATCCACTAGCGAATCAATCGCGGCGTAACGCTGCTGCAGCATGTCGACCATGTCATCATTGCCGCGAAAACGTTCGGCATAAACCGACGACGATCCAAGCGAAGTGGTGAAGTGCGTGTAGCTGCCCGCCCCGCCAACGTCGGCGGGCATGTCGCCAGTAAAGGTGCCAACGTAAACTTGGTTGCCCGCGTCGTCGATCGTCGGTGGCTGGTCGTACAGTTTGCCGATACCGGTTGAGTCCTTGGTTGACTGATTTGACGCATCGTCCGCCGAGCGTGTCTGTGGCTGAATCGTAATCCGCCGCTCAATCGATTCACCGTCGGGCGTCAGTTCGATGCGATACTGATCACTCGAGCAACCGCCTGCGGCGAAGACGGCAAGCCAAGCGGCCAACCCAAACGTTACGTTTTTCATTGCAGGCTTTCCGAACTTTGGAGCAGTGCGAATTTGAGGGAGCGGGGGCGAGCGTATGTATGTTAAAAAAACGCCCGCCATCATTGCTTCCCACCCCGAGATTCTAGCGGATGATTGAACTGCTGATCGAACTTCTTGGAAACGTCGCCATCGACGTGTTGATCCAGGGGATCTTTGAACTTGGCGGACGCGGGGTCGTGTCGGCTTCTCAAAAAGTGGCCAAGAAATCGGCCTCGGCGGATCCGGGCAATCCGTATCTGTGGATATTGGTTTACATCTTCATGGGAACGATTGCGGGATTCATCAGCGTCTGGATTGTTCCCGTTCACTGGCTCGGGTCGCCGACGATGCGGGTGGTGAACTTGGCCGTCACGCCCATCTTGTTGGGGTTCGTGTTCGAGTGGCTGGGGCGATGGCGGTCTAAGAAACACAAGCCCGAATATGCCGTCGATCAATTTTCGTATGGTTTCACGTTCGCATTGACGATGGGCGTGATTCGTTATTTTGCGATCGGCTAGCTGTTAGAGTGAGCTCAGTTTTCGGGAGCAGCCGTTGTGAACGTTGTTGTCAGTTTGTGGATCTAACGCCCCGATTTAGCTGCGTGATATCGTCGCCAACAGTCTCCGGCGAGTGTTTTTAGGCAAGGCCGCTGGAGGCGAGCTCGACAATGGCGTTGTTGATTTCCAACCATTCTTGGCCCCGGTGCGCGGTTGACGAAATCGCCGTTAACTCAGCGTTGCTCACCAAATCGACAAACTCTTGGCGATTTTCGTGAGGCATAAACCGAGCAATTTCCCTTGCTTCGTGTTTCACCGACTCGGTACAGGTAGGCGATGGAGTTCCAGCATTACTTGACGTGTCTTTGGCCGGGAATGGCCGAACTTTGGTGGCGGGGCCGCTTGTCGGCGTTGCCCGCCGCGATCGGGTTTGCGCTGGCGCTTAATGCTGTCTTGATCACGCGATACATCTATCCCGAGTGGATTTCGGGTGGTTTAGTCTCGATGGCGTTCTGGATTGGCGTGTTGGTGTGGGGATTCACGGTCGTTCGCAGCGTTCGCGAGTTGCCTGGGATCGTTGCTCCGCGAAGCATTAGTGAAGAGCCTGACCGGTTTGCCGAAGCCCACCAGGCATTCTTGAAAGGCGAATACGTCGAATCCGAAAAATTGCTCAATCAAGTGCTAGCAATTGAAGCTCGCGATCCGCCGGCGCTGTTGTTGTTGACAGGGCTGTACCGTCATACCGGTCGGTTGGCATCGGCCGAGATGTTGTTGGCCGAGGTCCGTCGTTTGGAAGTGTCCGATCGGTGGGCGTTAGAAATTCGCGCCGAATCGGCCCGACTGGCTCGCGCGGTCGAACGTTCCAAGCAGCCCGAAGAAAAAGATAAGCCTGCTAAAGAAACTGCTGAAAAAGAGACCGGCGATCCTGCCGATCTGACAGAAAACACGGCTAAAGCAGCTTGATTGAACCCACATGCGACCGATTTTTTTTCAGTTTTGCAGTGGAAAACCATGATTCGTGGCACTTCCGGTATAAAGCTCCTATCCCCGTTTTTTGACCTGGCCGATAGAATCCAGGTGAATACGGAAAGATCGTTGGCTTGCAATCCTTCACTCGGCTTTGTTAAGGGTAAGGATAGCTATGGCGTGCGATTTGCTTCGTAAGAGATTCCTGGGCAGTTTCGCCAGATTGACAGCGACCGACCACCTGTGATCGTCCCGACTTTTTGTGAGCGTCCAACTTTGTGAACGTACGGAGCAACCCTCTCCGACGTCCCACAGGACATGACCTGGGTAGAGAGATAAAATAATGTACGAACGATTTACTGACCGAGCTCGCAAGGTCATGCAGCTAGCCAACCAAGAGGCTCAGCGTTTTAACCACGAGTACATCGGCACCGAACACATCCTGCTCGGGTTGGTGAAAGAAGGCAGTGGCGTCGCCGCCAATGTTTTGAAGAACCTGGAAGTCGATCTAAGAAAGATCCGGCTCGAAGTCGAAAAGCTAGTCCAGAGCGGTCCCGAGATGGTGACCGTTGGCAAGCTGCCGCAGACCCCGCGTGCCAAGAAAGTCATCGAGTATTCGATGGAAGAGGCTCGCAACCTGAATCACAGCTACGTCGGAACCGAGCACATCTTGCTGGGTTTGCTGCGTGAGCAAGAAGGCGTCGCGGCGCAGGTCCTGATGAATTTGGGGCTGAAGCTGGAAGACGTTCGCGAGGAAGTCTTGAACTTGCTCGGTCACGGGCTCGAAGGTGCCGAAGTTGGCGAGCGTGGCGGACGCACCGGCGACGGTGGCGAAAGCAGTGGATCGTCATCGAAAAGCAGCAAGAGCAAGACACCTGCACTGGACTCGTTTGGTCGCGATTTGACCGAATTGGCCAAGAAGGGTGAATTGGATCCGGTCATCGGCCGCGAACGTGAAATCGAACGAGCGATCCAAATTCTTTGCCGTCGTACCAAGAACAACCCGGTCCTGCTGGGCGAAGCCGGTGTCGGTAAAACTGCCATCGTCGAGGGCTTCGCACAAAAGGTGATCGAAGGCGATGTGCCAGAAATTCTGGCCGAGAAGCGAATCGTTGTGCTTGACCTTGCGATGATGGTCGCTGGTACCAAGTACCGCGGTCAATTCGAAGAACGCATCAAAGCGGTTATGACCGAAGTTCGCCGCGTCAAGAACACGATCCTGTTCATCGACGAACTCCACACGTTGGTTGGTGCTGGTGGTGCCGAAGGCGCGATCGATGCAGCTAACGTTCTGAAGCCGGCTCTTGCCCGTGGCGAGATCCAGTGCATCGGTGCGACGACGCTGGACGAGTACCGCAAGTACATCGAAAAGGACAACGCACTGGCCCGTCGTTTCCAAGAGATCATCGTCGAACCCACCGGCAAGGTTGAAACGATCGCGATTTTGAAGGGCCTGCGGGGTCGTTACGAAGAACACCACCGCGTTCAGTTCACCGACGATGCTGTTGTGGCGGCCGTCGAGATGAGCGAGCGATACATCACCGCACGTTGCTTGCCGGACAAGGCGATCGACGTGATTGACGAAGCCGGTGCACGGGTGCGATTGCGCACAATGACTCGTCCACCAGATCTGAAAGAAATCGACGAAGAAGTCGAAAAGCTGAACAAGGAAAAGGAAGACGCGGTCGCCAACCAAGACTTCGAAAAGGCTGCCAACCTGCGTGATCAGGCCGAGAAGCTTCGTAAGAAGAAAGACCAGATCACTGCGGAATGGCGAGAAAAGAGTCAGCAAACCGATGGCGTCGTCGATGAGGAAATCATCGCCGAAGTGGTCAGCAAGATGACGGGGATTCCGCTGACTCGTTTGTCGACCGAAGACTCGATGCGTCTGATGAAGATGGAAGACGAACTTCACAAGCGAGTCGTCAGCCAAGATGCGGCCGTTTCAGCGATCAGTAAGGCGGTTCGTCGTAGTCGCAGCGGATTGAAAGATCCGAAGCGTCCAACCGGGTCGTTCATTTTCGCCGGTCCAACCGGTGTCGGTAAAACGTTGTTGGCCAAGGCGCTTGCTGAATACATGTTCGGCGATGCAGACGCGTTGGTACACATTGACATGTCCGAGTACATGGAAAAGCACAACGTCAGCCGCTTGATCGGGGCTCCTCCCGGATTTGTCGGTTACGAAGAAGGCGGTCAGTTGACCGAGAAAATTCGTCGTCGTCCGTACGCGGTCGTCCTGTTCGATGAAATCGAAAAGGCGCACCCGGACGTCTTCAACATGCTGTTGCAAGTCATGGAAGAAGGTCGTTTGACCGATTCGTTCGGACGCAACATTGACTTCCGGAACACGATCTTGATCATGACCACCAACGCGGGTGCCGAAGCGATCAAGAACGAGTCGTCGTTTGGTTTCCAAAAACCGGACGAAGACGCCAGCTACGATTCGATGAAGTCTCGTGTGATGGATCAAATCGAACGCGTCTTCCGACCGGAATTCTTGAACCGTTTGGACGACACAATCATCTTCCGTCACTTGACCAAACCAGACCTCAAGGGTGTCATCGACTTCGAATTGTCGAAGGTTCGCGAACGCTTGATGGACCGTGGTTTCAACTTGCTGTTGTCCGATGCGTCGAAGGAACTGTTGATCAAGAAGGGCAGCAACTTGGACTACGGTGCTCGTCCGCTGCGTCGTGCGATCGAACAGTTCGTCGAAGACCCGCTCAGCGAAGAATTGCTTCGCGGTGCCTTCGAGGGCAAGGACACGATCATCGTTAGCGGCATCGTCGAAAACGAAGCGGGTGACAAGGTCAACGAGTCGGATCTGACGACGGACGAGAAGACGGGCAAGTTGGTCGATGCGGACGGCAAGACCTGCAAGGTCATCCGTTTGGACTTCGTCGGCGAATCTCGCGGTCTTCCCGAACCCGAAGAAGCCGTCGCCGCTGGTGCAGGCGAAGCGACCGACAAGTCGTAGTCTGAACAAGAGAGTCTTGGAGATAGATTTGGGCGTAGGGCCGGTTCCCACCGGCCAGTTCAGGATTGGCCGGTAGGAACCGGCCCTACGAAAGTCCAAAAAATAAACCGCGGTCAGTTCACTGACCGCGGTTTATGTTTGGACCGACTGTGCAAAAAAAAAGTGTGAAGTGTAAGCATGGGCAACGAGTCCTAGATGCTGGGATTCGTTGCCTCATCCACGACGGCACTTTTATTGCTCGTGGCTTACTCGGCCTTCTTTGTTTTCTTAAACGCTTTTGCGAAAGCCTTGTCAGCGAATACCAACTTCATCTTGGCTTCGTCGCCTTCGGCCTTGTCGACGCTTCCTTTGCAGCCTTCGCAGCAGAACGCGACCTTGGTGCCCGCAACTGTCGAAGTGGTTTCAGGGTTCACTTCGCGCCCGCTCATCGGGCAGCCTTTTTGTTCGTACTGTTTGGTGGCGACCAATTGGTGGTTTGCTTTGGTACTGAACTTCTTGGTATCAGAGGCAAACTTGCCGGCGCACCCGCCACAGCAAAAGTAGACTTTGCCGTCTTTGTAGTCCGCCGATTTGCCTTCGGTCGCCGCTTTCGGGGCGACCACGCACTTGACGCCTTCGAGGTCGACGTCGCCAGCAACCACGGTTGCACCGGCAACCAGCAGGACAGCGAAACAGCTAAGGATTTTCTTGATCATGGGATTGGCTTTCGATTGAGTGAGGA
>JBAUHR010000078.1:0-2038 GCA_049680385.1 Rubripirellula sp.
GATCGGAGCAGGGTACGTCAACGATGCGATGGGCAGGCTCTACGAAACAACTCTGCCTTCAGTGCCCGTTGGCCCCGCGTCGCTGGCTCTCGCGTGCCTATTTGGGATCGGCCTATCCATGCTAGGCGTTTGGTTGCCCGCAAGGCGCGCTGGTCGGTTGCCGCCCGTCGAAGCGATGCGGTCAACGTCGACCAGTGAAACCGAAGGCACTTCCAATCGCATCAGTACGATCGGAATCACGATGGTCGTGCTAGGTTCCATTTCGCTGGCTGCTGGCATCGTAGGTTGGTTGCCGAGTACGACCGCAGCTTGGAGCGGTGTGCTGCTACTTTCGGGTTTGGTACTGGTCGTACCAATGATGATTGGCCCGCTATCGGCGCATATCGCCCGCGCGATGCAACCGTTCACGCATGTCGCGGCACGGCTTGCGCGACTTCAACTACTTCGACATCGCACACGAACCGCGCTCACGACCGGCGTGTTATTCATTGCCATCAGCACGGGCGTTGGTTTGGCGAGTTCCGTGATCGACAACGTAAATGACGTTAAAGACTGGTATCGGCGCTCGATGGTGGCTGATTACTTTGTTCGCGCGATGTCACCGGATATGGCAACGGGCCAAGCAGCGGATATGCCGGACGAAGTGGGCGACGAGATCCGTCAGGTCGACCACATTGACTCCATCGAAACAGCCCGATTTGTTCGCGCTCGAGCCAATGGCCGAAGTGTCATTGTCGTGACGTTCGACAACGCCGGATCGCTATCAACGTTCCTTGATTCGATGATTGAAGATCGTCATACAGAGCCCAACCAGTCCGTTTCCGCGGGCGAAGTCATTGTCGGCAGCGTGCTGGCCAACCGAAGCGGCGACTTGCAAGCTGGCGATAGTATTTCGCTGGAGACAAATGATGGCACAATGAAGTTGCGAATCGCTGGCGTTGTGAATGACTATTTGGCTGGCGGGCAGACGGTCTACATGAGCCGCAAGTCAGCCGCAGAATTGTTGGGCATCGGCGGCGTGGACACGTATCTGATCCACGCGGATCACGAATACCTAGAACAAGTCCGCAGTGAACTTGAAGCGATTACTCACCAACACGGGCTACTGTTGGAATCGTTTTCGGACGTGCACGAATCGATTGACCGCAGGATGGCGGGCGTCGTCGCGGGCTTATGGGCGATGGTTGTGATTGGTTGTATCGTCGCGATATTGGGCGTTGCCAACACGTTGACAATGAATGTGTTGGAGCAAACTCGAGAGCTAGGTTTGCTCCGCGTCGTCGGTGCCACACAACAACAAATCCGTCAGATCATTTTTGGCCAAGCGTTAATGATAGGCGTGCTTGCACTCATTCCGGGAGCGATCATCGGAGCGCTCATTTCGTATCTCATTAGCCTGACCACTTATCGCGTCAGTGGCCATGCAGTCGAGTTCACGACGCACCCAATGCTCCTCCTGGGTGGGATGGCGTTTGGCTTTATCGTGGTCATCGCTGCGGCATGGTCACCTGCACGCCGCGCAGCAAGATTGCCGTTGGCGAAAACGCTCATGCAAAAGTAGTTTTCAACGTCCAAATGCTCGCCCGCACTGTCTTCCCTAGCGGAAAAATCCAAGCTTGGAACGCTTGTAGGCAAGCTGCTCCATTAGCTGATACAAAGACCCCCGAGTCTTCAATCGTTTGACTTGGCATCCTTCTCGTCGTCGATTTCGCCGACAAGTTCTTCCAGCACATCTTCCAATGTGACGATGCCTAGTGTCTTGCCGCTTGATTGCACGACTGCAAGGTGTAGATGCCGATCGCGAAACAGCACTAGCAAATCGTCACTTCGCATCTGGGCGTCGACGATCAACGGATCGACTAGCAGCGAACGCACTGTTTGGTCCGCATCGCCATGACAAATTGCTTTTAACAAATCGCGACTGAGCAAGCTGCCTTGAATATCGTCGATGGAGCCTCCAAACACCGGGTATCGTGAGAACTCACTATTTAGAACTTCTGCGGCTGCTTGCGATATCGAACTCGATGCAGCGATGGCT
>JBAUHR010000079.1:0-3468 GCA_049680385.1 Rubripirellula sp.
TGCCACTACGTCGGCAACTGTTTTGTAGCGTATCGCGACATCCTGCAAGCAATCCGCTGGGACGAAACGCTCAAGGTGGAAGAACACTGGGATTTCTTCTGGCGAGCAAAAATCGCCGGCATGAACGTCGCCGTCGCCGTCAATCATTCGTTCAAACATGAACATGTTGATCCGCCAGGCTACGTTCGCCGCCGTCCTGAGTTCCTCGACGCCGGTCTCAAGAAGCACGGATTGCGAAAGGTGATGTGGCGATGATCGAAATCCCGGCTCTTGAGTTCCACCTTGCTCACGGTTGCAACCTTTCGTGTCAACAGTGCAGCCACTACAGCAACTTTCATCTGGCAGGGCAAATGCCGACGCCGGATGACGCGCGACGTGAGTACTCGCACTGGTTGCATCGAATTCGACCGAAGCGTTTTGCGTTGCTCGGGGGTGAACCGCTGTTGAATCCTCACCTGATCGAACACTTGCATTTGGCCCGCGAATCGTGGCCCGACTCCGACTTGATGCTCGTCACCAACGGATTCTTCCTTGATCGACATCCGGACTTACCGGCAACGCTTGTCGAAACCGATTGTCGAATGGAGGTTAGTCAGCATGGTACGCACGAACCCTATCTGACTCGTTTCAACGAAGCGAGGACAACAGTGTGGCAATGGCGAGCCGACTATCCTGGCATTCAAATTAAGATTCGACAATCGCATCGCGGTTGGATGCGACAATACCGAGTCGAAGAAGGCAAGCCAATGCCGTTCGATTCCGATCCCGCTGCAGCGTTCAAAATCTGTATGCAGAAAACGTGCACTCAACTCTTTCGCACTTGCCTATTCAAGTGCCCCGCACTTGCCTACCACGCATTGATCGAGCAACGACTGCGTATCGAGACATTACCTGCATGGCAAACGTTTCGCAACTACAAGGCATGCCCACCGAGCGCCAGCGACGAAGACTTGCGATCGTTCGTTCAAACCAAAGCGATTCCTCAATGCGGACTCTGTCCCAGCAAGCGTGTGTCGTTCAAACATCCCGACCCTACTCAAAGGAGTGAGATTCTATGAGACGTCCACCTGGTTCATTCAGTGGCGACGGTCCGCCGCCATGGCATCCATTCGTTCCACCATTCGATCCGCCTGGCAGTCCATCACCACCAATGCCGCCACCCACCGATCCGCCTGAAGGCTCAAGCACTGATGACGATACCTCCGCCTCAGAGAACGATGAGCGTCCCGACTGGTGGCCCGAGGATTGGCCGTGGCCGCCTGAACCCGAAGGCTCGACGGAAGTACTGGTCCCGCCGCCGCGGCACGTCTGGCCGCGACTCCCGCCCGACCACCCCTACCACTTGCCGCCTGGATTCTGGTGGCCCGACAACATGCCGCCCGGTCACCCCGGTACTCCCGATCCCGCAGACATCGAACCGAACGGATCAGAAACATCCTCGGGTGACATCTGGATTTGAGATGAGCGAAGGCAACAAGGGAATCCTTTACGTTGCGATCGGCGAGCGGATGCGACAACCGCTCGTCCGATCCATTGAATCGGTTCGTAAACACCTCGACTTTCCAATCACGTTGGTGACCGACTTGGCCGACGTTCCTGATGTCGATCAAGTCGTTGTTGTTGAGTGGCCCGGTCAGCCAGGTTACGCGGTCAAACCGGCTTTCATCCCTCGACTGCCGTATGCACGAACTCTCTATCTCGACACTGACACGGTAATCCTGCACAGCGACGCCGCGAAACCGCTTGATCTGCTCACAGATCGCTACGGTTACCATGCCGCTGCCATTCACGGGTTATCGCGACGAATGCACAAAGTCGCTCCCGATTTGATGTGCGTGCCATCATTCAACTCTGGAGTTCTGTTCCTACGTCGCTCGCCAATCATCCGACGAGCGATGAGTCGATGGCGAAAACTCTACAGAGGCGGTGAAGACGAAGTCGCTCTCACCAAGGCCCTGCTCGAAACGAGAGCGCCAACTTACTGCCTGCCGTGTGAGTGGAACTATCGCGGCTTCGGACTGAATCATTGGCAAGCAATCCGAATCGTTCACCACCAATCGTTTCAGGAACCTATCGACAATTGGTTTGAAGGACTCAGGGGCAAGTGAGATGCGGTAGTGTTCTCATCACGCCTCCAAACAGCTAAAACTCTTGCTAGGAATTTACAGTCTTCAACTCCAGCAAGGAATAATTCGTCATGGCCAAGAAGAAGTCAGCGACTAAGAAGTCGACCGCTACTCAGCACTCATCCACACTCGGTGACATCTACAACCAAGTCGCCGCCCGCGCCGACACCCAAGGTGTGAAAATCAACGTTGCTGAAACCAAGAGAGTGCTGGCTTGCTTTTTCGACGTTCTTGAAGACTATAAGCCGGCCGAAGCATTCGACTTCGTCGCAAAGGGTTTAAAGCGAGCGGGTACTCGCCGGCGATAGTTTTTGTGTGAACCTCCATCCCTGGTCCGTGTCTCTGCTTCGGTCCGTCAACTCTGGAATTTGAATTGAACACTTTCACGACATTTACGACATCAACAACGAACTCGTCATTTGAAGGCGAGGCGGGGATGGTGCGTCGTGAGTGAAGTTTAGTTTCAACGCGATCAACATAGCCCGCCTGGTGATTCACTTGGCGGGCTTTTTTTATGGACTGCGGTTCAGATTTGTCGGCGTTTTCTGTTTCTTCGTTCCCGCTGATCTGGCGCTCACGCGAGCGAAAAGGCTACCGAGGCTGCTCACCTCGGTTGCTGGCTAGTGGTGCGAATCGTTTCCTTTCGGAATTGGAGTTTACGAGCTATGGTTCAAGAACAAATCACTTGCAACAAGATCTCGGTCAACGTTGGCACGATCGGTCACATCGACCACGGAAAGACAACGTTGACGTCCGCGATTTTGCGTGTTCAAGCTGAAAAGGGGCTGGCGAAGTACAAATCCTACGAGTCGATCGCTAAGGGCGGCATTGTTCGCGACAAGAACAAGACTGTCACGGTGATCGCTTCGCACGTGAAGTACGAAACCGCTGGCCGTCGATACGCCCACATCGACTGTCCCGGTCATGCCGACTACATCAAGAACATGATCACCGGTGCCGCCCAGATGGACGGCGCGGTGTTGTTGGTGTCGGCTGCCGATGGTCCGATGCCGCAAACTCGCGAACACTTGTTGTTGGCTCGGCAAGTCGGCGTGCCGCATTTGGTCGTGTTCATGAACAAGTGCGATCTCGTTGATGATGCCGAGTTGTTGGATTTGGTCGAATTGGACTTGCGAGAAATGCTGACTCAGTACGGATACGCTGGAAACGACGTTCCCGTGATTCGCGGTTCGGCGATGCAAGCTCACGACGATCCCACCAACTCTGATTCGATCGCGTGCATCGAGCAGTTGCTTGATGCACTTGACCGTTCGATTCCAGATCCGCTGCGATTGATCGACAAACCGTTCTTGATGCCCATCGAGAACGTCTACTCGATCGC
>JBAUHR010000080.1:0-1632 GCA_049680385.1 Rubripirellula sp.
ATTCCGCTGCGTGCCTCCACCAATTCGCCAAGATACTGCGTAAGGCCTTCGTAGACCCATAACAACTCCGTACCCTTTGGCGTGTGGTAATCACCCGTCAGCATGCCGGCCGGGCGCCGATACTTACCACACCAAGCGTGCAAGTATTCATGTGGTATCAGCAGCCGGTTCCAGCCCTTCCACGCTCCCAGGCTCGCAAGCGCACTTGGCGGCAAGATGTTAAACGTCGACCGTGCGTGCTCTAAGCCATTGGGGCTGAGCCTGTCCGTTACGGCGAGCAAGATGTCGAAGCGGTCAAACGGATGCGAACCGATCAAGTGGCTCGTTTGTGTTACCATCGCCTGGAGGCGCTGGACAATCGCGTCGGGCAACTGCGTCGCTTCATCGTCTGTGAAAACATGCAAGGTGTGTGGTGGTGCGTCGATGTCTGGCTCAGTTAATTCGTACTCTTTGCGATGAAGGCCGCACATAATCGGACTATCCACCACGTCGCGCAAACTGGCCGATTGATACGTAACCGTGCCAGTATCATTGCCATCTGACGTTCGCAGCGCGCTGGCGGCAGACCACGATTTGGGCAACTGAATCGAAACGTCAACAATCTGGGAATCGATGTGCATTCCCTCGGCGTAGAGTAGCACCGTGTTTGGGCTGACCATACCAAGTCGCGTGCTGCCGTATGAGTCGAGCCCGACTGCGTTGGTCGTTGGCTGATTGGCAATGTATCGAAGCCGTACCAGGATTTCTGTGGTCGCATCAGGCGCGTCGACTTCAAAACGATAGACTTCACCGGGAGTTCGCCGCCACGGGAGTGTGTTGCCAGCGGCGTCTTCGAACTGCAAACCGGCTACGTTCGCAATCGGGCCGCCCGGTGCGTGCGAACCTGGGACCCACTTCGGATACCAAATCGCCACTTTTTCGCCGGAGGGTGTGACAGGCAATCGCACAGTCGCCGATAGTAGTTTTCGCGGCAAATCCCGCGCGTCGATCTCGACGCGCATCGAGGGCTGATCGGCCCAAGCAAAGCTTGTGAGAGACAAAGTGCAGAACGCAACCAACAACGCTAGGCCACAGTATTTTCGACTCAACAATCCGCAACTCCCTAAAACTTGCCCGTTAGAAGATCTGTGCATAGTTATTGTACTGCAGAGGATTGCTACCGCTTGCTCTGCCGCGGCTAACGCCGGGCCGCTTGATTGCGGAGCATGGTGGCAACGAGGGCGGTCCATCCGGTTTGGTGGCTGGCACCAAGGCCGCGACCGGTATCGCCGTGGAAGTACTCGTAGAACAGAACCAAGTCTTTCCAGGGGGCGTCTTGGCTGTAGCGTGAGTCGCCGCCGTGGCAGGGCCGGTCACCGTCCTTGCCTGGCAAGAACAATGTGGCGAGTCGGCGTTCGATTTCAGTGGCTACTTCTTCCAAATTGCACATGTTCCCAGAGCCGCGGGGGCATTCTACTTTGAATGTGTCTCCGTAAAATTCATGGTACAGTCGAAGTGATTCGATGATCAAATAGTTAATTGGCAACCAAACTGGGCCGCGCCAATTGCTGTTGCCGCCGAACATGTGCGAATCGCTTTCTCCCGGTACGTAACGCACTTCTTCTCGCCATTGGCCACACCGAAATTCATAGG
>JBAUHR010000081.1:0-9083 GCA_049680385.1 Rubripirellula sp.
ATTGAAGATCGAGGACGTTGCCCACCACCTTTCAAAGGAAAGTACTTCATCATGAGTCATGAAACGATCAAACTAGCGACCGGACGCGAGATGCCGTCCGTGGGACTGGGACTGTGGAAAATCGAAAACGAAATCACGGCAAGCGTTGTCGGCCAAGCAATCGAATGTGGCTATCGGCATTTCGATAGTGCGGCTGACTATGGCAACGAAGTTGAAACCGGCCAGGGCCTGTCGGCCGCGATCAACAGCGGCAAAGTTGCACGCGAAGATTTGTGGATCACGAGCAAACTGTGGAACACTCATCACAAGCCCGAACACGTTCGATTGGCGTTGATGAAAACGCTTGCCGATTTGCAGCTTGACTATTTGGACCTGTATTTGATCCACTTTCCCATCGCACAGGCGTACGTGCCGATAGATGAACGTTATCCAGCAGGCTGGTTTGCTGATCCGGACGCGGCCGAACCGAAGGTAGAATCCGAAGCGGTGCCAATCATCGATACTTGGCGGGCGATGGAAGGATTGGTCCGCGACGGTTTGGTCAAAGACATCGGCGTCTGCAACTTTGGCGTATCGTTGCTGCGAGATTTGCAAAACCAAGCCGAAATTCCGCCGTCGGTGTTGCAGGTCGAAATGCACCCGTATCTGACTCAGGAGAAGTTACTGCGGTTTTGTCACCAGTCGGGCGTTGCAGTTACCGCGTTCTCGCCGCTCGGAGCCCAGTCGTACTTCCAGCTCAACATGGCCGAAGCCAGCGAGTCGTTGATTGAACATGATGTCGTCAAGGCCATCGCCGGCACGGTTGGCCGAACGCCGGGGCAAGTGCTGTTGCGTTTCGGTGTCCAGCGAAAAACGTCGGTCGTGCCAAAGACGTCGAAGGTTGAACGTCTGAAAGAGAACTTGGCTGTGTTCGACTTTGAACTTTCCGCTGACCAGATGCAGCAAATCGCCAACCTGGACCGCCATCGTCGGTTCAACGATCCCGGTGATTTCTGTGAAGCCGCGTTCAACACCTTCTTTCCCATTTACGAATAGTCGAATTGATTGCGGTCATGAATATGGAACAAGAACTGATCGTTGCAGCCACGACAGCGGCCAAGAAAGGCGGCGATGTCTTGATGCGATATTGGCGCGATGGTGTCAGCATACGCGACAAATCGTCGTCGGGGGGAAAGACCTATGACTTGGTCAGTGACGCCGACGTCGAAGCCGAACAGGCGATTGCCGCGTACTTGCGAAGCCAGTTTCCGGATCACGAAATTCTGGGCGAGGAAGAGCAGGTCGGCAACGTTGATGCGGAACACCTGTGGATCATCGATCCGCTCGATGGCACCAACAATTTTGCTCACCGAGTCCCCCACTTTGCGGTTTCCATCGCCTATTACCATCGCGGTGAAGCGGTTGCCGGAGCGGTTTTGAATCCGGTCCGTGGCGAGCAATACACGGCGGTTCGCGGTGGCGGAGCGTTTTTCGAAGGCAAACCGATTTCAGTGGATTCGGCGACGACGCTTTCGAAGTCGTTGATCGGGTGTGGTTTTTACTATGATCGCGGCGAGATGATGCGTTCGACGTTGCGGGCGGTCGAGGAGTTCTTTGAGAGAGACATTCACGGAATTCGGCGGTTTGGAACCGCTTCGTTGGATCTGTGCCAAGTCGCATGTGGCCAGTTTGGCGGTTTCTTTGAATACCAGCTTTCACCTTGGGACTTTGCCGCTGGCGCACTGATCGTGCGCGAGGCAGGTGGTAAAGTGACTGACGGAAACGGTGACGCGTTGACCATTGCAAAGACGAGTGTTGTGGCCAGCAATACGGCGCTGCATGATGCGATGATCGAAATCACATCAAAGCATCATCCGGCTTCGTGAAAACCCAAGCTCTTCTCTGATTTGATTTCTGCAACCTGAACCTTGTTCATTTATGACCATTCCGATTTACAAGCAGCCACCCGCTGAACTTCCTGTTACGGATCCGCTTGATATTTTGGTCGTTGCGCCGCATCCGGACGATGCTGAACTTGGCATGGGCGGCACGATTGCCAAGATGATCGACGACGGGATGCGAGTCGGCGTGTTGGATTTGACGACCGGTGAACCGACACCGCATGGCAGCGAAACGATCCGGCGGCAAGAGACGCAAGTTGCCACTGATGCGTTGAAATTGACTTGGCGAGGAAACGCGGGTTTGCCGAATCGCAAACTCGTTCACACGTTGGAGTCACGCGAGTTGGTTGCAAGCTATTTTCGTATGCTGCGGCCGCGCTGGATCTTTGCGCCATATTGGAACGATGCTCATCCGGATCATGTGGCTGCGACGGATCTTATCGAAGCGGCCCGGTTCTGGGCCAAACTCAGTAAGACAGAAATGCCCGGCGAGCGATTTCATCCTGAACGTGTTTACTATTACTTTTGCATTCACTTGCGGTTGGCGATCACGCCAAACTGGATCGTCGACATCAGCGAGCACTGGGACGCCAAGCGTGCGTCGATCGAAGCGTATCAAAGCCAGTTTGTGCAAGGCCGACCGACCGAGCCGCCGACGTTGATCGATCAGTTGCATCACGAAGCCGCCAATTGGGGACGGCTGATCAATCGCCGATACGGAGAACCGTTTGCCACCAAAGAACCGTTGGCGATGAAATCGATTCGCGATTTGATTTAATCTAACGCCGTATCGTTACCACATCGCAAGCACCAACGGGACGTTCAGTGTTCTTTGTAGTTGCGGTATCACATACCGTCCCGTTGGAAGATTCGCCCAAGAACAATCAGGTTCCCCTCACCCCCGACCCACCATCCCGATTGAAGTCGTGTGGTTTTTAAGTTCCTATTTGTCAAGCAATTCCAACGGTAGCCATTCACCTTCGCGCAGAAGGGGCGGTCGCGGTAGCGGATTTCTAATTCAGGGAAAAGAAGCTTTCTGAGCCGACGGCGCTAGCCGCGGGTATCGGGGTCGTGAGCGTGACGCACCAGGAACCCGCGGCTAACGCCGACGGCTCAGTGGTTGTATCCGCCGGAGAAATAGGTGGCGCCTGACTCGGTTTTTTGAAGCCCGTTAGACCCCGCTGGAGTAATTGCACGGTATGCAACTGTTGCCCAGGGGGCGCGAGTTATGCCGCGACCCTGAGCATTGGAATCCCACGCCGTTGGTGCTTCGGTCCTCAATCACGACGGAGTGGAAGCGCCGGCCGTTCGGTTATTTGGCTGGCGACTGTGGCAAGCGAGCCTGGCTGACGTAGGGGAATTCGCCGGTCAGTCCTTCGACCATGAAGGCGACCAAGTCAGCCTTTTCTTGTTCGGTCAAGTTCAGAGGCTTCATCTTGTCGCTGAGGTACGGGTTTTTGTGCCCGCCCTTGTTGTACCACTCGACGACTTCTTCGAGCGTCCCTTGGCTGCCGTCGTGCATGTACGGAGCAACGAACGCGGTGTTGCGCAGCGTTGGTGTTTTGAAGGCGCCGCGATCTTTGTCTTCGCCCGTTTGATCGAAACGGCCCAGGTCCGGCTCGGCTGCTTCCATGCCAACACCCAAGTTGTGGTACTGTTCGTCGGTGAAGTTTGCGCCCGCGTGACAGGCCGCGCAGTTCGCTTTGCCGGCGAACAGCTTCATGCCACGTTGCGCTGATTCGCTCATCGGCATCGCTTCGGTGTCCGCCTTGATGGCGTCGTACTTGGCCTTCAATTCCGGTTCTTCGTCCAAGTATTCCAAGTCGTCCGCGAAGGTCGTTTCGAACTTGAACAGCTTGTCATACGCGTCGTAGGGCATCGGGCCCGTCACGATCGCTCGTTCAAACGTTGCCAGTGCTTTGCCGACATTGTCGATCGTTACACCGTCATCGAAGATCTTTTCGAATTGGATTTGGTAGCCCGGAATGGCTGCGATTGTTTTGACGCTGGCCTCGTGAGTGTTGCCCATTTCGATGGCGTTCGCGATTGGGCCAACGGCTTGGTCTTCCAGCGAATCGGCGCGGCCGTCCCAGAATTGTGCCTTGCTGAGGATTCGGTTGAACGAAACGGGTGAGTTGCGTCCGCCGGTTTGACCGCGAACCCCAACGCCAAACGGCATTTCGGCGCCCCAGCCTTGTGCTGGGTCATGGCACGAAGCACACGACACGGTGTTGTCGGATGAAAGTCGTTCATCAAAATAGAGTTGCCGGCCCAGTTCGATTTTGGCACGGGTCATCGGATTGTCATCGGGGATGTAGATGTTGGCCGAGCCCGCATCCAAGCCTGGTGGCAACGTGATCTTTAGCGGCAGGTGATTGGACGAGTCGGCCAACCAAGCTTCGATTTGATTTTGCGTCAGCAGCGCGATGCCGGGAATGCCGGCGGTCAATTCAGGATCGCCTAGCGTTACCGAATCGCTCTTGGACGAGTCTGGAGATTCCGCAGTGGCGGAATCCGCCAAGTACGCGCCGGATCCGCCAATCATCAAGCCGGCGATACCGCCGAAAATCAGTGAGTTCAAAACCGTTGTTTTCCGCTGAAGCATGAATCGACTCTTTCGAATGAAACGAGGGAAGGCTAATCAATTGGAGGGATTCTTATTGTACCCAAGTGACGAGTATCGTCGTTGGGTGGATGTCGTGGCGATTCGACGCATCGGAAAATTCGGTTGCTGTTAGCGAGCTAACCCAGCAGCTTGGCAATTTTCCGGCCGGTCACACTCATCGGCAGATTCGCCATTTCGGCCAGCGTTACGTACCGCCACGGTTCTGGCGGAGGGCTCGGAGACACCGTGGAAGTGGGGCCCCAATTTGCCGTGTGAACGTTCAGTGAGATTCGGTATTTCGTGACGGCGTGCTTGATCGTCGTCAATCGCTCGCCCGGTTCGATCGGCTCGCCAAGTTCGGCGGTCAGTTCGTCTGCGGCTTCGGTTGCCGATTCGATCGAACGTTTGATCGTTCGCGGAAAATCCCATAGTCCCGCCCACCGTGAACCGGGAGGAATCGGTCGGACCAGATACTTGGTGCCCAGCGAGTCCGGTTTGCGTTTTGGCTTTTCGGTCTCGGCAATCACGAACGCAAACTCGGTGCGGTTTTCGTATTTGATCTGAGTCACTTTGCCGGGGATTTCAGTTTGCAAATTCAGTGCGTTCGCTTGGCAGTGTTTCGCGACGGGGCACTGGTCGCACTTGGGTGACTTGGGCGTGCAGACGAGTGCGCCCAATTCCATCGCTGCTTGATTGAACGTGCCTGCGGTTTCCGCCGAACGTTTGGCGGGCAACATGGACTCGGCGACTTGCCACAACAATTTGTTCGCGGGCGTTGATGTGGCCGGTGACCGCAGCGCAATCCAGCGGCTGAAAACGCGTACCGTGTTGCCTTCCAAAATGGGATGACGTTGGTCACGCGAGATCGACAGAATAGCGCCGGCCGTGTAGCGACCGATGCCGGGCAGTGCCAGCACGTCATCGAACGATTCGGGGAATTCACCACCGTGGTCAGCCATGATTTTCGCAGCCGCCGAATGCATCGACCGTGCGCGCCGATAGTACCCGAGTCCCTCCCAGTGCTGCATCAACGTTTGTTCGTCGGCGGCGGCCAGTGCGGCGACGCTGGGGAACGTTTGCATGAAACGATCAAAGTACGGCAGCACCGTCGCAACCTGAGTCTGTTGCAGCATGATCTCGCTGATCCAAACTCGGTACGGTGTCGGTTCGCTGCGCCAGGGCAGCGTTCGTGCATTCGCTGCAAACCACTTCAACAGGCCAGTCCGGACGCTGCGTCGCCATAGGGCGTCTGTCCAGTTCGGGTCGTGATCCGGCAATGAGGACTCGGGCACTAACTTGGGCTGTGATTCTGGCAATGGAATGGAAGCGTCGGAATGGAAGCGTCGGAATGGAAGCGGCTGAATGGAAGTGTCGGAATGGAAGTGTCTGGCGCAGCGGTACCTAGAAGAGTGGCACGGGATCGAGATCGGCTAGTCTTCGAAACGTCGCAGTTGCAGATCGACAACTTTCGTGATCTCGGCGCGTTGGAACGTCACCTTCACCGTGTCGCCAGGAATGTGTTGGTTGATCGCGTCCTGCAAATCTTTGAACCGAGTCACGACGGTGTCGTCCAGCTTTAACACAATGTCGCCGCGGATCAGTCCTGCGTCTTCGGCCGCGCTCTTGGCAACCACTCCGCTGATTTCACAAACATCGAATGAGTCCTGGCACGTGACACCCAGGAAACCGCCTTGGCGATGTTCGATGGCTAGCCCGGGGGCCGATGCCCGCATGGATTCGACCTTTTCGGCCGAGATGCCGGTTCCCATCAAGTTCATGGATACGCGAACCGGCATGGTCGCGATTTTCTCCGCCTGTTCGTCGGTCAGCCGAACGTACCGGAACTCCAAATCGTTTAGCGGATTCATTTCTAACAGCGGTTGCAGCGCCGCCTCGTCGACAGTGCCGTCAACGATGGCCAGAGATTTTAGATCGGGGACCTTAATGATCTGCGCAAGAACTTCGCCCTCGATCGACGGTCCTTTCACACGCGCGTTCTGGATGCCGTCGAGCCACCGCAGCCACTGCAAAGCCTCGACATCGCCGTTCCATTTTTCGTCGACTTGAACGATCAAAGTTGGTTGGCTTCGCGCTTGGATCACGAACTCGTCAATTCCGACAAAAACACCTGCGGACGTTAATTCAGTGCGAGCTTGGGCCGAGCGGTGCTTACGAATCTCGTTGACGGCAGTCTGGGCACGAGAAGCGACGCGGCCGACGGTGTCGCTTTTTAACTCGTTCAATTTGTCCCAGGCGCCGCCATCATCCTGGGGTGAACCCGAAACCGCGATCTCGGTGATCACATTGCTGGCACGTTCGACGACTTCAAGATCGCCAGACTGCATCACCAGCACAAGATCAGGGATCGCCTTGGGGCCGGCCTGCGTTAGTTTCTGAGCTGCTGTTTCGCGGCGCAGATAGTGGTCGCTATTGAGTTGGGTTACCCAGTAGGCGATTGAGCCTTCGCCAGACTTTTTAGCTGCTGGCGGTTTATCGTCGGCCGTGGATGTGCTGGTCGATATGGCCGTCGATAGGGTCATCGCCGCGATCGATACGGCAAATAGCAACGCCCAAGAGTAGCGTTTGGCAGAATTGGTCACTAACACGTTTCACCCATCCGTCGACGTCCCGAAGTTGATCCAGGACGTAGTATAGCGGCTTGGGGGCGGTGCGGACCCAGTGCAGTTGATCGGATTAGCGACGTGACTTTCGGCGTCGCAAGAGTCCAACGCCGGTGACAGTCAAAGTCAGCGCGAGCAGTGACGACGGTTCGGGCACTGCGGTGATTTGCGTCGAGTAGTTCAGGTCTCGCAGGAACGCCGCGTCGAGCGTCGTCAAGCTCTTGCGAGTCCCCGTGAAGATACTCGGATCCATGACTACTTCTTGAGCCAAGCCGTCGGACAGCCGGAAACTCATGGTTCCGTCTGCGATGTGAGCGCCACCTGCGTCGATCAGACCAATGCCGGTTCCAAATTCAGCAATGGCTTCGGCACCGGTCCAGTTTGTTCCGCTGCTGACCAAACTGTCCCAAGTATCCGATCCACCGACGCCGAGCGCGTGAAGGGTTTCGTGAAGAGCGACCGAATAGAAATCGTTTTTTCCGGCATCGACCGAGGTCGTGTGGTCAAAGTGCCAAAAACTATCAAGCGCCGCATCCGAGTCCGACGCGCCCGAGTTGTTGACGTCATCGTCAAACCAAAGGTTTCCAATGGTCGGGCCGAACTCAATCGAATAAGCCGAGTCGTTGGGGGCGTTGAAAACCGTGCCTGATAAAGTTGCCATGACTGGGCCGTCGCCACGACGATGTTGCGATGCGGCCGCAGCAGCAGTGACGGCCGCTTGAGCTTCGCCGGGGTTAAACATTCCGAACGCACTGATCCCTACGCCAACGCTGCCGGGGCCACCCTGGCCAAGTGTGGAACCCGAAAGGGGACGCATGCCAACATAGATACGAAATTCGTTCGCGGGCATCGTCGTGTCGGGGACTTCGACAGTCGCGTTGTTCGTCGGATTTCGGTAACCGTATCGGAAATCGATGGTCGCGGTTGTCGTGCCGCCTACTCCCGTGGATATGTCGTTGGTGATGGCACCAAGGTTTAGGTCCAGTACCGCATTGATATCCGCAACCGCTGCTTCGAGAGCCGCTTGGGCTTTGACCCGAACGGGGGTTGTACCGTCGAAAAACGTGGTATGGGTGTAATCCAACACGACATCGGCGTCAGCACGTGTGCTGAAAACAGAAAGTGCGAGCACCAAAGTGGCGGCCAATCGCAAATGAGCCATCGTTATTTCCTAGCGAAAGTAGCATCAGAACACGGCCTCGTCAGACCTGCATTCTGCGACGAGAAGTCCAAAAAGAGTAACGACTCTGAGCTCGCGTGCAAGCGTTTTGACGATCCTGAGGCTCGCTTTGGGTGATTTTGTGACAATGCTGGAAAACACGCGGTAAAAATGCACGATTTCGGCTGATTCCATGCGTTTGGCAACGATCGCCCAACGCTTATCGCCCAACGCTGCGACCCCTCCGCTGCGGTCGCGCACGACGGGTTTTCTGAGTCGCAGAGTTGGATGCTGTTTCGGCGACCGTTTCGGTGACCGAATCTGAATTGTCAACCGCTGTTTCGGTGGCTTCCGGCGTCTGAGCTACTTCGGTGACGGTTGACGTCTCGGTTGCCTCGGACAGCGATTGCAAAAGCGATGTCAGCAAATCGATCAGGAAACTGAGGAACGGAAACGGTTTCGAGAGATAGTCTTCACACGCAGTGATCACGTCGCCGTCGGAATTGTTGTCTCCATCATCCGTTACGTCATCTGTCGGTGAATCTGTGTCAGGATCGCTAGGGTCAGATTCGCTGGGGTCAGATTCGCTGGGGTCGGATTCATTAGGGTCGGTCGCCACCGTTTCCAACAAGGTGACGTCGATCCAGTCCGCGAACGCGTCGACTCGCGTGTTGAACGCGACGTCCCCAAGCGAGGAATCAAAGACTGAACCGCCCGAAGTGATCGACGCGATGAACGACTCTCCCTCGATGAATAAGAATCCTGGCCCGCCCGAGTCGCCCCGCGCCGTGTTGGCTTCGCTGGGATCGTCGTACAAC
>JBAUHR010000082.1:0-10669 GCA_049680385.1 Rubripirellula sp.
GTGCAATAGAGAAGGAAGAACGCAAAGGTTTTGAAGAGGCTGGAGAGAAACCCCAGGGAGCCTTTCAGGGTTCCGCACGATGCAAGCTCCAACCAGGGTCGGATACTCTGGCAACAAGTACGCTCCAAAAATCGACATGGGAGTTTACAAAGTCCAATGAAAAGTATGGTGACAGTTACTATCTGATTGTTCGTTGTGACCGACGTTGGGCACCCGATACATTTTCATCCCAAGACTTTGCGGTCACCGTGACGCAGCAAGCCGACGAGCCAAGGCTCTACAACTTGGTGCAAAATCGAATTCGGGTTCGACAGCGTCAGCGTGGACGCTCACGAGGTTAGCCAGTGCAACTCGTCTCGCTACAGGATGACAGCATTAAGTTGTTCATGTAAACTGTTTGCAGCATTGGGTTTACAATCTACTTACAGATGGAATTTATGGGAAATCAACTTGCGAACATCAAACGGCTAGAGGCGGATCTGTGGGAGACAGCGGATAACCTGCGTGCGAATTCCAAATTGACGAGTACTGAATACTGCATGCCCGTGTTGGGCATTATCTTCTTGCGTCACGCGGCCAACCGATTTGACACCGCAACGGAAGAAATCAAAGCCAGTGGTTTGAAGCGGTCACCTGTGAAAGCAGACTACGTTAAACGGCGCGCATTGTTCTTGCCGGAAGAATCTCGCTACGAGCACTTGCTCGATCTACCCAGCGATACCGACTTGGGCGAAGCCGTCAACACGGCGATGGACAAGATTGAAGAATCCTTCGAGCCGCTTGCGGGCGTGCTCCCGCGTGAATATGGCATCTTTGAGCGAGAAGTACTTGAAGACCTGTTACGAGCCTTCGACTCCGAGGCCATGAAGTCGGCCACCGGAGACGTGTTTGGTCGCATCTATGAGTACTTCTTGATGAAGTTCGCGATGCAAGGTGCACAAGACAATGGCGAATTCTTCACGCCACCGTCGCTGGTGCAAACAATTGTCAACATTATTGAACCGACACGAGGCGTCGTTCTTGACCCGGCAGTTGGATCAGCAGGAATGTTTGTGCAGTCCAGCCACTTCGTCGAGGCGATGGGGCAAGACGCCGCTCACAACTTGACATTCTACGGACAAGAAAAAACCGCGACAACGATTCGGCTGGCCAAGATGAACCTCGCCGTTCACGGACTAGAAGGTGACATCGTTGAAGCGAACACGTTTTACGACGACGAGCATGGTCTACTTGGCAAGGCCGATTACGTGATGGCCAATCCGCCATTTAACGTCGACATGGTTGATGCAGAAAAGATCAAGGGTGACGTTCGATTGCCGTTTGGTTTACCAAGCGTGAACAAGAAGAAGAAGGTCAGCAACGCGAACTATCTTTGGATTCAGTACTTCTACTCTTATCTGAGCAAGAAAGGCCGCAGCGGTTTCGTTATGGCGTCGAGCGCGTCAGACGCAGGGGGAGACGACAAGCTGATTCGCCAACAACTGATTGAGACTGGCCATGTTGATGTAATGGTTGGAATCGGGACCAACTTTTTCTACACTCGATCGTTGCCATGCATGCTTTGGTTTTTTGACAAAGGAAAGCCGAAAAACAGAATGGATAGCGTGTTGATGATCGATGCGCGATCAATTCACCGCAAAGTCACGCGAGTTATAAATGACTTTTCTCCTGAGCAGCTTCAAGACTTGTCCGCGATTGTCTGGTTGCATCGCGGCGAGACAGATCAATATCTCGATTTAGTTCGGAGGTACTTGAGTACAGCGTCAGAATCAGCCGCCAAATTACTGGAACCGCTCACAGAATTCGAGATGTCGCTAAACGCTTTTGATGAACAATTTGGTTCTTTTGCAACGGCGCTGACTGAGCTAAATGACGCGGATGCGGTTTCTAGATACATGGCTGCGCTGACCGAGTTTGCAACTTCCTTAGAATCGTTCCGTGAGACGCGAAAGAAGGCCACCAAGCTTATCAGTGGCTTCAAGCTGAAAGAACTTTCAACAAACAAGCAGCAACTAGCTGCCAGCAAACGATCTGAGACACTTGCAATGCAGCTAAGATTGCTTCGCAAGGCTGCCGAGCAAGCCTTGAAAAACGCTTCATCTGTTTACGACATTGCCACAAAGGATTTGTCTTCCAACAAGAATGATCGCTGGGACACTTCCGAGACAAGGCGTCTTCACAAGTCAGTATTGCGTTCAACACGAGAAGGTGATGAGGGGAATCTCAAGCTACAGCTGTTTGAGGCCATATCATTGCCTCTCCATTTCTTGCGGCATGTTGGTTGGCTACAGACGAAATTCCCGAAAGCCAAATACACAGATGTAGACGGGCTTTGCAAGTCTGTTTCACAAGAACTGATAAAAGCAAATGACTACTCATTGACACCAGGTCGATACGTTGGTGTCGCCCTTATTGAGGAAGACGAGGATTTCTCTTTCGTCGACGAGATGGAACGCATCTCGCAAACGCTTGACCAACTGACTTCGGAGTCGAAATCGCTCTCAAAGACTATTCTGTCCGAAATTGAGGCATTGATAAGATGAAATGGCCTGAAATTCCAATTGAGGATGTTTGCGAAGTATGCATCGATTGCGTTAATCGAACTGCACCAACGGTTTCCTACCCGACTCCATACAAGATGATAAGAACGTCCAATGTAAAGGACGGTTTTGTCGACCTGACTCAAGTTCGATATGTGAACGAAGCAACGTACCGAAAGTGGACAAGACGCTCAGTGCCTCGTAGGGGTGACGTTGTGCTGACTCGCGAAGCTCCACTCGGTAGTGTCGGCAGGATCACCACAGATGAGAATGTGTTTTTGGGGCAAAGGATTTTTCACTATCGAGCAGACAACGATAAGGTGGATCCAGATTTTCTCGCCTATGTTCTTCAATCTCCCGTCATGCAAGGGCGGATTCGATCCAAGGGATTCGGGGCGACGGTAGAGCACATGCAGGTGGGAGAGTGCATGCGTCTCTTAATACCCGTTCCATCGCGAGAAGTGCAGCGGCGGATTGGATCAATTCTGGCAGCGTATGATGACTTAATAGAAAATAACAGATCGAGGATCGGCTTGTTGGAAGAGTCTGCTCAACAGCTATTCACGGAGTGGTTTGTTCGCCTACGCTTCCCTGACTATGACAACGCCAGTTGCATAGACCGAATCCCCAAAGATTGGATAAAAAGGGTTGTTCCTGAACTGTTCGATATCAACCCCAAGACTATTGCAGAGCGCGACGTGGAGAAGACTTACGTTCCAATGGCAAGCCTCACGGAAAGCACGTCCTTGATTATGGAAACGGAAGTGCGAACCCGAACAAGCGGAACTAAGTTCAAGAACGGTGATACGTTATTGGCTCGAATTACGCCTTGTATCGAGAATGGTAAAACGGCTTTGGTGCAATGCCTAAACGATGACGAAGTAGCTATCGGTTCGACAGAGTTCATCGTCTTTCGTCCAAGAACTGTCGGGCCAGCGTGGACCTATTCCTTTGCACGTAGTAAGCACTTGAGGCAAACGGCAATCAACAGCATGAAAGGCTCCGACGGACGCCAACGCGTAAATCCCGCTGTCTTTTCTGATTACCCAGTCCTTCTCCCACCGAAAAGCCTGCTTAGCAAGTTTGAAGATATTGCGGGACGCTCGCTTCAGCTTGTGCAAAACCTTCACAGCCAGAACCTTCAATTGATACAAGCTCGAACTATGTTGCTTCCTCGCCTTATGAGCGGCGAGCTTGAGGTATAGCAAAAATATTTTATGAATAAGAACACTACACCACCGAAAGTCTTCATCTCCTACAGTTGGACGAGCGAGGAACACACAGAGTGGGTCGCTGATCTTGGCGAGCGACTCATGAACGACGGAATCGAGGTTATCCTCGATCAATGGTCGCTTGAAGATGGACACGATGTGAATGCGTTCATGGAAAAGATGGTGTCCGACCCCTCTGTGAAACGTGTCATAATCATCTCGGATGCAAAGTACGCGGCGAAAGCGGACGGTCGTGCCGGTGGCGTTGGAACAGAGACTCAAATCATTTCGCAGGAAGTTTACGAGTCAGCTGATCAGACAAAATTTGTACCGCTGCTACGTGAGCGAAACAAGGACGGGCACGCATGCTTGCCGATTTATCTGAAGGGACGAAAGTACATAGACTTCTCGAATTCCGAAGACGAAGCTGAAGCTTACGATCAGCTTATCCGCAATATTTTGGAACGTCCTAAGCGGCGGAAGCCTGCGTTAGGCAAACCGCCAGCCCATCTGTTTGACGATGAACTGGCGACAACTAGCTGCGTACTGAAGGCAAAGCGGTTTCGAGATTTTGTTCTAAATGGTAGAGGCAATCCGACAGCCGCATTTGAGGATTTCTGCTCCGAACTACTGAGCAACCTTGAAGAACTCCGCATGACTTACTCACGTGAAGATGAAAGCACTTGGTGTGAACGTTTGCGTGCAAATATTGCCGGTTCACTGCCACATCGCGACGCATTTGTCGACGTCGTTTCTACAGGTGCAAGGCACATGCCGGAAGAAACTTTCATGCCGATGCTGCTGTCACTACTTGAATCACTGCTGGCTCTTCAAGAGCGGCCTGAGACGAAGTCCCGAGGAAGTTTTTTCAAGTGCTCGGAAGACAATTTCAAGTACTTGGTGTACGAGTTCTTTCTCTACGCGTTTACAACGTTGGTTTCCGCAAAGAAGTTCGATGCCGCTCGTCAATTGATTGACTACACGTATGTAAGTCCTCGTCACTATGGCGGGACGGACTTGGAATCTCGCGGTTTTCGTAAGTTCCAGTCTTATCCGGATAGTCTCGAAGGAATGTGTGGCGAGTCGGGCAATTCACGCCGCCTAAGCGTTATGGCTGATCTGATTCACGAGCGGTCAAACCGCAAGGACCTGCGGTTTGGTGATCTAGCACAGGCAGACGTTTTGCTCTGCATCGCCTCGAAAGCATGGGGCTGGTTTCCAAAAACACTGATCTACGCTAACGATGCTGGCAAGTTTGAGCTTTTTCTGCGAGCGGTCGACGAGAAAGGTTTTTCACCGTTGAAGGTGCTGTTGGCGCTTGAGTCGCCGAATGACCTTCTAAATTTCCTGCAATCCGAAGACATGAGCAAAGTCATGGCGTCACGGGAATTCTTTTACGCTGATGTTGGCTTTGAGTGCATGAATTTCCAGCAATTGCAAAACGTTTGGCAGCCAAATAATTAGCTTTCCCCCTCATCAAATATGATTACCGACATCAACAGCGAAGACCGTGCCGTGCAGCAGACGTTTGCCGAGTTCCTGGAAAAGGAACTCGGGTGGGACAGCAAGTACGCATGGAATCAGGAGTCCTTTGGGGCTGATTCGCTGTTGGGTCGAGAGTCGATGCGTGAAGTGGTGCTGGCCCGCGATCTGCGGGAAGCGATCAATAAGCTAAATGATGACTTGCCAGCTAGCGCTGTCGAGGATGCAGTTCGCAAAATGACGGGATACGACTTCTCGCGTTCCATGATCCGTCACAACTCGGAATTCTACGAATGGATTCGCGAAGGCGTTCCGGTGGTGTACAAGGACAAGAATCGACGGACAGTCAAACGCAAGGTGAAGGTGATCGACTTTCGTTCCGCTGCGAATAACCGTTTTCTCGTCGTCCGAGAACTGAAAATCCAAGGACTACGCAGCCCGCATTACAATCGCCGTGCCGACTTGGTTTGCTTCGTCAATGGATTGCCGTTGGTCTTTGTTGAATTGAAAAGCGTATGGACAAACATTCGCAATGGATTTGACCAGAACATCGCAGATTACAAGGACACGGTACCACATGCGTTCTACCACAATGCTTTCTTAGTGGTCAGCAATGGTGACGAGGCCAAGTACGGATCGCTGACCAGTCCATGGGATCATTTCTATCAATGGAAACGCAACGACGAAGACGAAGATAAACTCGAAGCCCGTGCGATGCTCAATGGCATGTTTGCCAAAGACAAACTACTGGACATTGTCGAGAACTTCATCCTATTCGATGGGAGTAAGGCAGGTCAGACACGAAAAGTCGTCGCTCGTAACCACCAAGTTTTGGGCGTCAACCGTGCGGTAGATTCAGTGATCCGCCAAGAGGCACTGAAAGAGAAGATTCCAATTGACCAACGTCTCGTTCATCGAGTTGGAACAATTGACGTTGCCGATCCACCGCTACTTGAAGATGCACCACAAGAAGAAACAGTTGATCAAAATGTCGTAGCCGAGAAGTTGGAACGGTATCGCACGACGCGCGAACTTCCATTGATCGAACGTGCCCATCCCGATCTTGGACGGCTCGGTGTATTTTGGCACACACAAGGAAGCGGTAAATCGTATTCGATGGTTTTCTTTGCGGAGAAGGTTCGCCGGGTTGTTCCCGGCAATTTCACATTTTTAGTGATGACCGACCGAGAAGACTTGGACGATCAGATCTACAAGACGTTTGTTGGTTCGGGTGTCTGTAGCGAAAAGACACCGCGAGCAAGTTCGGCCAAGGCACTCGAAAAGCTGTTGGGCGAGAATCACCGGTTCATGTTTACGATGATTCACAAGTTTCGACGTGATGAGATTCCCACAAAGCCGTACAGCGAACGTGACGATATCATCGTCATGTCGGACGAGGCGCACCGCACACAAGCCGGCAAGTTGGCTCGTAACATGCGGATCGCATTGCCGAACGCTTCGTTCATTGGGTTCACTGGAACGCCGCTACTGCATGACACCGATTTCTTGACGCAGAGAATTTTCGGTTCGTACGTTTCCACTTACAACTTCAAACGCGCCGAGGAGGATGGATCGACCGTCAAATTGGTTTACGAGAACCGGGGCGAAAAGCTCGGACTTCGCCGAATCGACTTGAACGATGCCATTGCGGAGAAGGTTGAAGAGGCGAACCTCGATGTTGACGAAATGGCAAAGCTGGAAAAGCTGTTGGGTAAATCCTACGAAGTCATTACAGCGGACGAACGACTAGACCGGATTGCTGAAGACTTCGTACAGCATTGTTCTGCTCGCTGGGAGACTGGCAAGATGATGCTGGTGTGCATCGACAAAGTGACATGTGCACGAATGTACGAGCGGATCATTCCGCGATGGAAGGCGAAAGCTAAGCAAGTCCGCGATGATGCGGACGGTTTTGCCACTGCGGCAGCCGCCACTGCGGATGCAATCGCTAGAGAGGCTTTGGAAGAACAACGCGATAAACTCCACGCTCGCGGCAACTGGATGGACGAGACGCTCATTCAAATCATTATTTCAGAACAACAGGGCGAAGTTGCCGAGTTCAAGAAATGGAATTTCGACATCAAGCCGCACCGAGCGATCATCAAAGAAGGTTTTGCCACAGGAAACAAAGAACGCATCGACGTCGAAACGGCGTTCAAAAAGGAAGAACATCCGTTCCGAGTCGCCATCGTTTGTGCCATGTGGTTGACTGGGTTTGATGTGGAGACGCTTGCAACCCTCTACATCGACAAACCAATGCGTGCCCACACCCTTATGCAGGCGATCGCTCGGGCCAACCGAGTATCGCCAGGCAAGGATTGCGGTGTGATTGTAGATTACAACGGAATGCTCGGAAGCCTGCGAAAAGCGCTGGCCGATTATGCAGCCACCGTCGAGGGGCAAGACATTGGGGACCCCATTGAGCCAATCGAAGTACGCATCGCCGCCTTGATCGAAGCAATCGAAGCTGCCGAAAGTCATTTGTCTGGCACTGGGTTCGATCTGACTCGATTCGTTGGAGCATCAGGCTTTGATCGCATCGAGGCAATCAAAGACGGTGCTGAAGCTGTGCGGGCAACTGAGCAAATCAAACGAACGTTCGAGATTCTAGCGACGGAAGTCATCAAGCGATTCCGTGCTTTGAACATGGAGCCAAGCGTTTACCAGTTTGCAGAACGACGCGACAACCTGGAAGCAATTTACAAGAAGGTGCTGCAAAAAAGAACGGTCGCAGATGTCACTGCCATCTTGAAAGAACTGCAAAAGATTGTCAGCGAAGCAATCGGCACCGCCGGCCCCGGCAGCGACCACGCCGAAGGTTTGAAGCTAGACTTAAGTAAAATTGACTTCGAGAAACTGGCAGAGGAATTCGAGAAGAAGGGCACCCGTAAACGATCAACTGTCCAAGACATCGCTGATCTACTGGAGCAGCGACTGGCCGCGATGGTGGCAACTAATCCGCTGCAAATGGATTACTACAAGAAGTACCAAGAGATCATCGCTGACTACAACCGCGAGAAGGACCGAACAACGATCGAAGAAACCTTCCGTCGGTTAATGGAGTTGAACGCCGAACTTGACGATTCCGAAAAAGCCATGGTCGCCGAGGGGCTCAAAGACGAAGAGCAATTCCTGTTCCAGCTTCTGCAACGCGATGACCTAACCAAAGCCGATCGAGAACGATTGAAGCAGGGCAGCCGCCAGCTACTCGAATCACTTAAAACGCTGATCGGCCCCATGCACGAGTGGTGGGAAAAAGAGCAAACCCGTGCCGAGATCGAAGTCGAAATCCTCGACCAAATTTTCAACGTCATCCCCATGCCACCGTACAACGAAACCGACTCAAAAACCTACGCCGAGCAGATCTACCAATACATCTGGCAACGAAGCGAAGCTGGTTCGTTCCCGGTCGTATCGGCCGCATAAAAAGTTTCAAAAATTCGCGCCCGGTTGATATGCCCATTCGGCCTAACGAGACAAGGAGAACTGACACAGATGAACGGACTTCCAAGCTCGGAGATTGTGGCCGCTATTTATCAGCTGCTTCCGGGGTTTGTTACGGCTTGGATCTTCTATGGATTAACCGCCCATCCGCGGCCAACGCCATTCGAGCGCGTTATCCAGGCACTGATTTTCACTCTATTTGTCGAAGCAATCGTCCAAGGAATAGGGATCTGCCTGATTGCCATGGGGCACATCTCATGGCTTGGCATTCTGGGGGAATGGACCGTCGAAAGTGCTTTCGTCCTGAAGGTCATTACGTCCATATTCATGGGATTTGCATTTGCAGCATGTGCAAATACAAACAGATTTCATTCCATACTGCCTGACTGGATCACGAAAAGAACTTCGTACCCGTCCGAATGGTTTAGTGCTTTTACACGAACGAAACGGCACGTGTACCTAACTTTCCATGATGACCGAAGAATTTTTGGATGGCCTGAAGAGTGGCCAGATGAACCAGGTAAAGGACAGTTCGTGGTTACGGAGGCCGAATGGATTTTGCCAGATAACACACGTGTTCCGCTGCTCGCAATTGAACGCATGGTGATTCAGGCATCGGATATATCGCTAATCGAATTCGAGAAAGAACTCGATGTAATCCTTGAGAACGCGAAGAAAATTGAGGCGACTGCCGAAGCAATGGTACAATTCAACAGCTCCGACGAGGACGAGGAACAGCCAAACCCTAAAAAGGATAGTTCAGCGGATGGGAACTGATTCAGAAAAGCCAGATCGTCAAGCCTTGCGTGGTCGCGACCTTATTGAAGGCGGCTACAATGGGGACGCCCCAATAACGAATGATGCCCAGTATCATGATTCGATTAAACGCTCGCAGAACGGTTCGGCACCACCGTCTCCGCAATCTGTACAGCGTCCAACGAGTGCACCACCACCCAAGAAAGGAAGCTCCGAGTAATGAGTGATAAGCCTGCTAAAGAGCAACCAATTGTGCCGGATGACACATACCAGCTGTCAAATAACGGTGCTGCCCCAAAAAGTCCCGTAGCTGTATCGCGGCCGACAAGTCCTTCACCACCCAAATCACAGGAAAACGCTGATGGGAAGTAAGAAACCACAACAGCCCCCAAAGTCGACTTCACCGGGTGGAACCACGAACAATAGCGCAAACGGGTCTGCACCGACGACCACTTCGGCGGTTTCCCGACCAACAAGTCCTTCACCGCCAAAATCTGGCGATAAAAAGTAGCCAAGCTTCGGACCGAAAGTCAGATCAAAATTCGCTCAACCTCGTCGAGCGTCACCGCATCGCTCGTTCGGTTGTAAAGATTCGTCGTCTTAGACGATGCATGAGCGGCCATTTGTTGAGCCTTCTCAAGCGTACCGCCGGCCATCATATAGGCGGTGATGCCCGAGGCGCGCATGGTGTGGTTGTTGAACAGGTCACCAAGACCTGCTTTACGAGAGCGACGTTTAACCATCCATCGCGAGTATTCCGCTGCCATGCGGTTTTCGGAGAGGTTGCGTTTGCGATCAAGTGAGCGAAACAATGGCGTGCCGTTCTGACCCCAGAGGTTGGCACCGTCCAAATAGGCCAACATGGCCTCTTCGGCGTGGTGCTGGAGCGGCATTTCATGTTCACGACCGCCCTTCTCCTGAAGCCGCACCCAGTAGCGACGACCGTTTTGGTAGACGTCGTCGACGTTCATGGCGACGGCGGCACCTATTCGTGCAAATGTGAAAAGCATCAACGAAATCAGTGCCTTGTCACGAAGGCCGCCGACGGTGTTGGTCTGAATCGAATCAAGTAAATGCCGTGCATCGGCGGGTTGGAGAACCGGCGTCTTACCTTTGACGATCGTCAGCTTCGGACCTTTGACCGATAGTGAAGGATTGTGCCGCAGTAATCCGCCAGTGACGAAATAGTCGAACATCATGCGAATAGCCGCAAGGTTCTGTTTGACCGAGGCCTTA
>JBAUHR010000083.1:0-5751 GCA_049680385.1 Rubripirellula sp.
GGGAACAGGGAACAGGGAACAGGTGACAGGTGACAGGCACGAGGTGATTGGCTCTTTCTTCCTGTGACCTGTCACCTGTTCCCTGTAACCTTTTTCTTCTTTCCTCAAGGGACGGGGATGGTGTTTAGGATTTTGCTGACGATGTCTTCGGCCGTTTTTTCTTCGGCTTCGGCTTCGTAGGTGATGATGACTCGGTGGCGCAGGACGTCCATTGCGATCGCTTTGACGTCTTCGGGTGTTGCGTAGGCGCGGCCTTGAACGAAGGCGTTTGCTTTGGCGGCCAACGTCAGGTTGATGGTGGCGCGGGGCGAAGCACCGTACTGGATCAATTCGCTGAGTTCCAATCCGTACGCGACTGGATTTCGCGTCGCCATGACTAAATCGACGATGTATTCTTCGACGGCCTGGCTGACGTGGATGCGGTCGACCAGCATTCGCGCCGTCATCACTTCCGCGGGCGTCGTGACAGGTTGGACTTCGATTGCTGAATTCGTTTTCGAATAACGCCGCAAAATTTGCAGTTCTTCGTCGCGGTTGGGATAGTTCACGACCACCTTCATCAGAAAACGGTCCATCTGTGCTTCGGGCAGCGGGTAAGTGCCTTCTTGTTCGACGGGATTTTGCGTCGCCATCACCATGAACGGCTCGTCCAGAAAGAACGTTTCGCCACCAATCGTGACTTGTCGTTCTTGCATCGCTTCTAACAGGGCACTCTGCACTTTCGCTGGGGCTCGGTTGATTTCGTCCGCCAGGATCAAGTTCGAGAAAATCGGGCCTTTCTGGACCACAAATTCTTGGGTTTGAGGGCGATAGACTTGTGTTCCGATCAAGTCGGCTGGCAACAGGTCGGGGGTAAACTGCAGTCGCTGGAAGCCCGTGCTGATCGCTTTGGACAAGCACGCGACGGCGGTCGTCTTGGCCAATCCTGGCACGCCTTCGATCAACAAATGGCCGCCGGTTAGCAGGGCAATCACCATGCGGCCAATCAGGCCTTCTTGACCGACGATTGTCTTTCCAACTTCATCAACCAAACGGCGAAACGGTGCACTGTGAATTTGGATTTCGGCTGTCAGTTCACCAAGCGTTTCATGCCCCGATTTGATGGACTCGGGGGATGTAGGATCGGAGGGAGATTCGAACGTCATGGATTCGAAGTGCATGCAGGAGACAAGGCGGGCGGTAAAGGACTCGGTCACCAAAGGCTACCGTCGAATCCACTTTACGCCAACGGTCCATCCTGGGTTCGGTTCATCGGCCTGGGTTCGATTCATCGACCCACGCAGGCGCAGCAATGCTACTGTTTCATTTTTACGTGAACCAGACGCTCACTGGAATCGATGTTGATGACTTCGGCCCACTCGATCGCGGCTGCTACTGATTCAGGGGATCGAGAATCAAACAGGACGATCAACGAAGTTGGGCCAAATCCGAATCCCATCGAACGACGAATTTCGAGTTGTTGTTTCAGACCATCGATCAAAGCATCGCCGGCCGCGCCATCGACCCGGTCGTCGATTCGCAGCAACACCGTTTTGTCTTTTGCGTGCTGTCTGCGGATGTTCTGTGTTGTTCGGGCTATCCAGTCGTCCACGTTTCCGCGGTTTCTTGGGAAGCCCGGCGGACCGTCAAAGCGGTGCTGCGGCGGGCCGTTTTCCGGCGTCATGCGGTTCACGTCGGCGAACACGTCATTCTTGCCGATCTCCACCAAGCTTTGCATGTTGTCAGCGTAACATTGGTGGGCAGTGGTGTCTTCAAGTGGCCCATACTCCTCTGCCAGATCGGCCAGTTGAAAGACAAGGTCTTTGTCGTACGACATCGAATGGCTAAAATAGGGCGAGAAAACGCGGAACAATCGATCCGGCTTTTCAAGTGATTTGAATTGCTCGGTCAATTCGGCAAGGTCATCGGCGGCGGCTGACATCGCCGAAGAAATCGCTTGGTAGTCGCTCGCCGAGTCGGTTGTCATGATGGCCTTCCAAACCTGCCGCTTGGCCATGATCGCACCGTACTCGATGGTTTGCAAAGGGTTTTGCGGTTCAGGGGTAGGCAGCCAAGCTGATTCGATCGTCGAGCGAACATCTTGCATCTTTACCATCAGTTCCATTGATGCATCGCGAAGCGCGGACGACGCAGCCAACTGTTGCAGATTCGCGGTTGAGATTTCGGGTGTTTCGGTTGAATCTGTTTTGTCGGGAGCCTGTGATTTTAGCCATTCCATCAGCGAAGCCCATTGATCGTTGTCGGTCGTTGGCAGATCAGCCGCACGGCGCCGAATTTGGTCGCACCGTTCGTTTTGCGATTTTAGATTTTCAACGGCTTTGGTGATTGTCGCGGAATCAAGTGAGGCGCCAGATGTCTTAAGCGAAATAAAGATGTCCTTGCTCGACTTGCCCACGTCGACGTAGTCCGCCAACACGGACTCGTGAGAGTCCATCAGCGGCAGTGATGCGACAATCGATTTGATTGGCAAGACTTTGTTGATCGGGATCGAGTCGCGCAGGGAATAGACGCCAATGCCCGCGCCCAGAGTGATCAGCACGCAGATGGCGGGCACGATCAATTGCTTGACCCATTTGCCGCTGTTTGGGTTGCGGACAACCGGGCGAATGTTCGGCTGGAATGTTCCTGGCGGCGGCTTCGGCGTAGCCGGCACCGGTTTGGGGCGGGGGGGCGGCGTCGGACGCAGATTCTTGGGCCGGGCCGGGACCGATGTCGCTGCGATTGGCGCAGGCAGATTGGCAAAGTCGTCCTTTTTACGGGCGGCAGTGATCGTGCCTTGAGCGGTTAGCCCGATTTGATTCTGGCACTTTGGGCAAGTGACTTCCGACGGGCCGCTGGGACGCTGTAAACGCAGCGGTAGAGCACACTTTGGGCATTTGATGTCAAGAATCGGGTTCATAGAAACGGCTCTGCCTAGGCGCCGAGGTCGTGCGGTTTTTTAGTCATTAGTATTGCAAGCGTTTACTTCACTCTTCCGATGGCCGATTCTACTAACCGCGCCGACGACGCTAGCCGCGGGTTTTGGGTGCGTCACGGCCTCGTCACGGCCACGACCCCAGTACCCGCGGCTGGCGCCGGCGGCTCAGAAAGTCGTGTTTCTCAGCCTAGCATCCTGCTACCGGGACCGACCTTCCCGCGGGAAGGTAAAGGTTAAAGCACTGTAAACGCATACAAACTAACAACTTAAAAACCGCACGACCTCCGCCACGGGGGGACGGTCTTGATTGTACAAGTGGTTTACGTTGATTGCGGCGGAAAAGATCTGCATTAGATGTTGCGACGCCAGCACGCCCAGGCGAACCGATCAATCGTTGGAATCCGAATATCCAACAAACGACGCTGCTATCGGCTCGCTTCGAAAGCATGAAAACGCAAGTCACTCTACAATGGACGATTGAGACGTCGTCTCGGTTCCCACCGAATCCTTTTAACTGTTGGTCTCTGGATTGAACTCGACCCGTCGAAACACTGTCGCTGTACGGATGGCTGTCGTTCTTGCTGTTCTGGTTGGTCACGTTTGCTCGTCGCAGTCGTTATCGACGGCGCTTGCCGATTCGGCGGCCAACGAGGCGGCCTTTCGTGATTCGTTGTTGCCGATACTGCGCACGTATTGCCTCGATTGTCATGACGAAGGCAGCGAGCTGTCGTTGGCCGACGATCAAACGGCCGCCGATTTGGCTGCCAATCGAGGCGTTTGGATGCGGGCGCTTTCGCAAGTCCGGCTCGGTTCCATGCCGCCCGAAGACGCAGATCCGATGGACGCCGCGACTCGGTCGCGGATGGAAACGCTGATCGATGATTTGGCGACGGCCGTCGATTGCGTCCAAAATCCCAACGCAGGCAAAGTAGCTCTGCGGCGCCTCAATCGCGCCGAGTATCGCAATACGATTCGCGATTTGACAGACGTTGATTACAAGCTTGCCGATGGATTTCCAGGCGATGATGTGGGTTACGGATTCGACAACATTGGTGATGTGTTGTCCTTGCCGCCGGTGTTGATCGAACGGTACATCGACGCGGCCGAGTCGATTGCGGGACAGGCAATCTACACGTCACCGCCGGGCGAAATCTACGAGGTCGAAAAGCCGCCATCGGCGTTGATCGATGCCGAAAAACATGGCGGCGGTGGCGACCGGGTTGTGATCGCCAGCAACGGAACCGTTTCGCTGCAATCGGATTTGCCGTTCGGTGGAAACTACACGTTGACGATCACCGCGTCAGGCGATCAAGGCGGACCGGAACCGTGCAAAATGAAAGTCGAGTGCGGACGCACCGAAAAAATCATCGAGGTGCCCAATAGCGATGCGCAAGATTTTGATGTGACGATGCGAGTCGGCCGCGGGAAACGGATGTTCGACATCAGCTTCATCAACGATTACTACAAAGACGGTGTGGATCGCAATCTGCACATTCATCACGTTCGTCTGCGTGGTGAAGAGCGACGTGAAATGTTTGTTGATCCAGACAAGCTGCCCGCCAGTCACAAGCGGATCGTGTACGTGACACCGGACGATAACATTTCGGCCGACCAGGCATCGGCTGCTGTGCTGGGACGAGTGGCCAGTCGTGCATTTCGTCGGCCAGCGACGAAGGACGAAGTCAGCCGCTTGGTTCAGTTGGCAGCACAAGTTCGCAGTGACGGCGGCAGCTACGAAGAAGGTTTGCAAGTTGCCTTGCAAGCGATTTTGGTGTCACCGCATTTCTTGTTCAAAGTCGAAAAGTACCGCCAGCCTGATGCGTCGGGAAAGATGCCGCCGATCAGCGATTATGAATTGACAACACGGATCTCGTATTTTCTGTGGAGCAGCATGCCTGATGACGAGTTGTTGTTGATGGCGCATCGTGGTCAGATTCGCGATCGGCAAAAATTGATGGTCAAAATCGCTCGGATGATGAAGGACGCCCGTGCGAATCGTTTTGTCGAAAACTTTGCCGGCCAATGGCTGCAACTTCGGAATCTGGATACGGTCGATCCGGATACGCGATTGTTTCGTACGTTCGACGATGATGTGCGAAATTTGATGCGGCGTGAAACGTTAACGTTCTTTGCGGGCGTGATGCGAGGAAACTTGCCGGTTCCGACGTTGTTGGATGCGGACTTTACCTACTTGAACGAACCGCTTGCAAAGTTCTATGGCATTCACGGTGTCAAAGGTGACGCGTTCCGTCGTGTCTCGTTGGCGGGAACACCACGAGGCGGATTGCTGACGCACGCCAGCATCCTGACGGTGACCAGCAATCCGACTCGTACCAGTCCAGTAAAACGCGGAAAGTGGATTCTGGACAATCTGTTGAACATGCCGCCACCGCCCGCGCCGCCGAACATACCCGAGCTTGAAAAGAGCCAGTTGGTTGGGACGCTCCGCGAGCGGATGGAACAACATCGCAGCAATCCAGCCTGCGCGGCGTGCCACAACATGATGGATCCGCTGGGATTTGCGATGGAGAATTTTGATGCGGTTGGCCAGTGGCGGACTCGGGACGGGCGAGATGAGATCGATGCGTCGGGTAAGTTGCCCGATGGAACCGAGTTCAATGGCGTTGGCGATCTACGGCGTCTGCTGTCGACACAGCGACGCGAACAGTTTGTGCGATGCGTCGCTGAAAAAATGTTGATTTACGCACTCGGGCGTGGCACCGAGTATTATGACAAGTGTGCGATCGACAAAATCATGGACGACTCCAGTCGACGGGACTACAAGTTCGCGTACTTGTTGGCGGCGATCATCGAAAGCGAGCCATTTCAAAAAC
>JBAUHR010000084.1:0-3557 GCA_049680385.1 Rubripirellula sp.
CGTGAGGGACCATCGATAGACAAACGCAAGAACCGCGTACAGCATCAACCAAAACGACTCGGTTTTCGACATCATCGCGTCCGGCAACTCATCGACGCCCATCGTGGCTTTCATCGCGTAACCGGACAGCAAACGACGTGATCGTTCGCCCAGGTTGGGAACGTCGACGAGATCCGACAATACGAAATATCCGTCATATCGCAGCAATGGGTTGGCGTTGAACAGGACGGTGCTGACGCTGCAGACCAGCATCACGTTCATGGCAACATAGTGAACCAATCCCGGTGCGGTTGACGCCCAAACGATGGTAGCGATCGACGCCAAAATGACTTCGGTACCGATGCCTGCTAGCCCCACCGCCGCACGTTGCCAACGACTGGGCAACATCCACGAATCCGACGTGTCGCAGTACAGTGCCGGCGTGAACACCAACAACATGGGGCCGATCTGGTGACACTCGCCGCCAAAGTGCTTGCACATGATCGCGTGACCCAATTCGTGCAGCACTTTGGTGCTGCCAATCACGGCCGCCAAGATCAGAACCGCTTCGATACGAATCCACTTTCCCATTTCCGGAAACTGGCTCATGAACTCGTCAAAGTGCAGTCCAAAGACGATCGCTGCAAACACCATGATTGCGACTGCCGCCGTAGCGCCGACCTTGTTCATCAGAGGCCGCATCAGCGGATACAAACGGTCCAGCAAAGGTGCCGGGTCGACACCTGGAAAACGAATGAACAGCAAACTTGTCAGGTGCCCGATTCGCTTCTGCGTCTTCTCTTTCTGATTGCGTTCGCGAAGTCGATCGCCCTGCAAGGCAACGTCCGAAATGGTCAGACCCGATTGATGCAGTCGGAACACCAACTGGTTCAATTCACCCGTCGTTACCTTTTGTGGCGCGTAGGTTGTTTCGTAGGCACTGCGAATTTGTTCCAGCGTCGTGTTGCCGTCCAAACGTTCAAGCACAAAGTACTCGTCCGGACGCAGGCGGTGGTATTTCATCGCGATTGGATCTTTCACCACGATCGCGGAATCATGCTTGTGCCGCGTTTCGACAACCTTCAAGTCCAATCGCTTGCGCACAAGCAACGCACGGCTGCTGTTGGCAGTCGGCGGTGCAGATGGCGGGATCGGACGAAGTTTGTTCACGGAACGAAATCAACCTAGAAGTAGAACAGGATGTTTCGGTGTACGAAGTCGAATACGTCGCCAAACCAGCTTCTGAGGATCGATCGTTTTCCGCATGTGACTTTAGCGGTGATGTCGGCTCCGCTGCGCATCGTTTCGATGTTGAATGGCTCGAAACGATCCGTGTCGTTGGGGTTCAGTTCGATCGTTCCGCCGGCATCGATGACGTATTGGCCGCTCTCGTCCAGCCGTGACGCTGTCGACATTTCTTCGAGTTCAGCAGCGAACGAGGACTCGGGAAGAGTCGCGACCGCAAACTCGATCGGTAGGTTTGGATTGGTTTTGCGGGCATCGATGACGGCGCCGGCATCCCGATCCGGAATCTGCATTTTCAGTGACCACGGGCCGGTCGGGTTGACTACCGAAACCAGCAGATTGCCTCGCGTGATCGGGCGATCGGACAGTCGGCGTTTCAATTGCCAACCGACGACATTGCCATCGATGGGGCTAGTGATGACGAGTTCTTTCTGCTGCGTTTCCAAGATGGTCAATTGTCCGCGAAGATTTGCAAGTTCGCTTTCAACCTGGCGCAATTCAATCGCCATGCGGCTTGATTGTGCCGGATCTGCATCGCTGCTTAAGCGCACGGATTGGATCGACGCGAGTCGCGACGTGGCTGTTTGGATCTCGCCGGTGAGTGCTTCGGCGCGGCTTTCCAGTTCGGCGTTTTCGAGTTCGAACAAGACGTCACCCGCTTTGACGGTTTGGCCGTCCGTCACATGCAGTGTTTTCACGGTGCCATCGATCGTGGCGAAAACGTCTCGACGCAGCGACGGTTCAGCGGTGCCTTTTGCGATCACTTGATGGTCGATCTGAATTACTAACGATGCGACGAGCAACGCGATGACTGCGGTCAACCCGGCGACGACCCACGGCCAGCGACCATCGCCGACCAGTCCGCCAACAGACTTCCACAACGAAAGGCCAAACACACGGCTGTGTTCTCGCGAATTTCGCAGCGCCAGGGTTGCTTCGGCGGCCACCACCGTCATCGGCAAATTGACCGACGCAGGGACTTCGCCCGAAAAATACTCCAGCACGATCACGCCGATACAGTCACCGTCGCCACTGAGCGGATCGAACGAAGTTGATTCCGTGTCGTCGTCCTCACTTCCTTGGCCGGACCAATGAAGCGGCAAGACGATGGCCGAGTTGACTCCGGTTTCGTCCAGGTACGCATCGAGTGGGGCCTGGATTTGAGGTGGCAAGGGATCGTCCCCTGGCAATACAAGCGGACGCGACATCACGACAGCCGCTTGAACCATTCGCTCGGCCGATCGAATGGCGTTGCCTCGTTTGTCGACCACCGCAACGCCACTGACGGCGGCGACTTTGAACCGACTGCCACGCGACACCAACACGATGGATCGGTCACAGTCGAGCAATCGTCGTGACTCGTTGGCAATTCGATAGCAAGTTGCATCCAGATCCAGATCACGGTGCAGCCATTGCAACGATCGATGTCCTGCCAGCCCCGGATGCGGCGCCGGTGCAAGCGTTTGTTCGGATTGCGATACTTCGTCGACGGATGGATCGGTGATCAATTGCGGAAACGTTCGCACAACGGATCGAGTTGCTTCGCCGTACGATTGCAGCAGTCGGAGATCACCAATTTGGGTCATCGCCGACGGACGGCTTTCGGTCGGATACAACAAAATCAGCGCCGCCCGGTCGGGCGACGGAACGATCTCGATCCTTAGTCCTCTCGCTACGTCGTTGTCATTGGCGGAATCCGAATCGGACCCAGAATCGGAATCCGAATCGAGTGAAAGGTTGCAGGCGACGGGAGCGACGGTGGCGGTCGACAAGAGTCCCTTCAAGTCGGATCGAGCGATTCGTGTGGATAGTGATTCGTCATTGACCAACATCATCGGCGCCGCCCAATGGGCAGCTTCGATTGCAACGAGTCCACATTGCAAGTTCTGTACAATTTCTGCGGCAAGCCGCTTGTAGAAATCCGTGCGATCGGCGGACGCGTTTGCCATTGCCGCGACCCGGTCATGGATCACGCTGGATCCAGTTGCCGGTTGGTCGTGGGTAGGCTTCGACGTTTCGGTGGTCTCAGATGATGTGCTCAAGGCAGCGTCAACGTCGGCGGGGATGTGGTAGACGGATGGGAATGGCCGTCGAAAGTTTCCTCCCAAGTTAGTCCCTGCCACGGCCAATGAGCGGTCGAGCCTATCGGTTTTCGCGGCAAAAATCAACAAACTGCGACGAATGCGCGGCTTGTCATGATTGTGTTCCAAGCAATCTGTCAAAACGATGCGGTGCGACGCGGATTCGCCAGGTCCGGTTAGACAGTTTGAAGCGGTGGTGCAGCCAAGCACCGAACCGTTGCTTGGCGAACGGAACGCCGATGCACGCTATTC
>JBAUHR010000085.1:0-4168 GCA_049680385.1 Rubripirellula sp.
AGATCATCGACGATACGTTGGCCTCGTTCTTAGTCGACGCCAAGCAGCCGTTGTTGCATCCATTGTCACACTGGAGTGGTCAAGTCCAACATTGGTTGATTCTGATTTACGCTGGCGCTGCCAATGACGAAGAGTATGAATCGTCGCGCACCGATCGCGCGATCGCTGCAACACATCGACTGCTCGAGCGGTTCACGACACTCAACGATCACCTTGACGTGAGTGTTTCGGGTTCTGTCGCGTTTGAAATGCTGACGCAGCGATTAAGTGAAACACGCATCCTAGATTCCGCGCACCCGGATGACGTCGAGATCCTGGGTTGGCTAGACTTGGCATTGGACGACGCTCCAGCCATGGTCGTGATGGGGCTGAACCATCCGTTTGTGCCCGGCGCGGTCACGAGCGATCCGTTTTTGCCTGGCATGTTGCGAACGCGTTTGCGGATGGCGGACAACGAACGTCGTTACGCGCGTGACGCTTATGCGATGCACTTGATGCTGTCGACTCGCAGCAGCATTCGCTTCATCGTTGGGCAAAACGCGGCCGACGGATCGCCTACGCCGCCCAGTCGCCTGATCGCAGCCGCGCCACCCGCCGATTCCGCGCGTCGTATTCGTTCGCTGTTAGGTGGACAACGTCCCAAAACAATCGTCCATCACCAGTGGGACAACGAGATCGTTGCGACCAATTTGCCGATTCCCAATTTGCAAGCCGATGCGTCGCTAGTGAAAACGATGAGCGTCACGGCGTTTCGTGATTACATGGTTTGTCCGTATCGGTTCTACTTGCGGCACGTTATGCGAATGCGTCCGATAGACGATTTGACTGGGGAATTGGCCGCCAACCAATTTGGTGATTTGGTCCATGGAGCGTTAGAACGATTCGGATTGTCAAAGCAAAAGACTCTCACGGACGCAACCAAAATCGAAGCGGCCTTGATCGAACACTTGCACAGCTACGCTGCCGACATTTACGGTGACAACGTGGCGATGGCCGTCAAGTTGCAAGTCAAACAAGCTGAAAAGCGACTTCAAGTGGTCGCTCGCGCCCAAGCCGAACGAATCGCGGCGGGTTGGCAAATCCACGCAGCCGAAGCCAGCGTGAACGAAACGCCCACAACGACTGACGATGGCAGAGTCTTGCCAGGAGCCATCTTGATGGTGGACGGAAAACCAATGGGCATTCGCGGTCGCTTTGATCGCATCGACTACCACCCCGACTCTGGACGCTGGGCGATTTTGGATTACAAAACTCACGGTCATAAACCGGAAAAAAAGCACCTCAAGAAGACCGACGACGGCGAGCAATGGATCGACCTTCAATTGCCGCTCTACCGCATGATGATTCCATTCCTGGGCATCGATGCAGATTCGTCGGACGTTGAATTGGGTTATTTCAACATCAGCGAAAAGGAAGAAGAAACGAAAATCAACATCGTGGATTTTTCTGATTCACAAATGGATGCTGCCGACGAAGTCATTCACCAAATCATCCGCGACATCCACGCCGGCAAATTCGATCCCACCAAAGACCGCGTGCAATACGACGACTACGACATGATCCTGCAAACCAGTATTACTCAGCGAGAGTTGACGTCGGCAGAGACCGAAGTCGCTAATGAAGTGGAGGTGGGCTGATGAAATGCAAATCAGGTGAGCCGCTGGCGCTAGCCACGGGCCTTGTCAAGCATCCCAATACGAGTTGCTTGAAATTTGATTCGGTCGTTCCCAAAAACAATGCCCATCGCGTACCAAATTGCCTGAACCGCAATCGGCCCGTTACTAGCGAGAGCGGCTTAGGAGGCAACTATGCCTGAATCACAGCCAACGCTCTTTGATGAATCCGAAATGATCGGACCCAACGATCACGTCAGCGACCCTCAAAATCCGCTGGGCGATTTTCCGCCGCTCGCGCCGACACTCGTGCGTGCATCCGCTGGCACGGGCAAAACGTATCAACTGACAGCACGGCTACTCAAGATTTTGCTGCAAGGTGCTGCACCGGAAACCATTCTCGCGACAACCTTCACGCGGAAAGCCGCTGGCGAGATCCTGAACCGCTTGCTACTCGCGCTGGCCAATGCGGCTGACGAGAACAACGATCAGGCACTCGAGGACCTTCGTCAGCAAGTCGGTATCCCGACGTTGCCACGTAGTGTCTGCTTGAACTTGCTGGAGAAGTTACTTCGCAACATACATCGCCTGCGAATCTGCACGCTGGACAGTCTGTTTGCACAACTGGCCCGTTCGTTTCCCTTCGAGCTTGGGCTGCCGCCAGCGTGGAGGTTAACCGATGAAATCGAAGAGGTCTGGTTGCGTGAACGCGCGATCGAGTCGGTGATTTCGTCGCTGGAACCCGCCGAGATGATGACGTTGTTGGCGATGTTGGGCAAAGGCGAAGTGAAACGATCCATCGCGTTTGAGCTTCAGCAAGTCGTTACCAACGCCTATTCGCTCCAGCGCCAAAGCGATGCGAAAGTTTGGAACAAACTAAAGGCATCCAAAATGCCTGAGAACGCAGACATCACGCGGACTGCGGGGGTTTTCCGGCAAGCTACACCGCCGCAAAAATCGCTGGTCAAGAAACTGCAAGCGATGGCGGATCTGTTGGAATCGCGGCAATTTGCACCGCTGACAGAAGAAACGCTGGTCGCGAATATCTTCAAGGCTCGAAGTAGCAAGGAACCAGTGAAATTTGGAAAGTCTAAGTTTGATGAATCGTTGGACGAGCAATTCGATGTCCTGTACGCCGTCGCGAGCAGCGAAATGCTGCGACTGCTATGTGCTCAAAACGAAGCGACCGGCAGTGTGCTGGGAACTTACGATTACCATATCAGCCAACTGAAACAAAACACACGGGCACTTGGTTTTGACGATGTCTCGGTTCGCTTGGCGAATCAGTTTGCCAAGGTTGACGCACAATCACTGACCAATCGCATGGACGGGGCAATCGACCATTTGCTGTTGGACGAATTTCAAGACACGTCGCCGATTCAGTGGCAAGTTCTTCGGCCGCTGGCCATGCGAGCGGCTTCACAAGATTCGCAGTCCGACGGTCGACAAGAATGGCGCGTCGACCGGTCGTTTTTCTGCGTGGGTGATACCAAACAGGCTATTTACGGTTGGCGCGGTGGTGTTGCCGAGATCTTCGATGCAGTGGGCGATCAAATCGAGGGCGTAACCGAGGCCGAACAGAACAAGAGTTTCCGCAGCAGCCCGGTTGTTTTGGACGCTGTGACCGACGCATTTAAAAGCCTTGGCCGGCATCCTTTGGCCGCGAAAGCGGGCTCGGGTGACATCACGGACAAGGACATGCACCAAGCCAACGCGATCGTGCGTTTCGCAAAACACTTCCCAATTCACAGTTCCGCAAAACCAGAACTATGCGGTTATGTTTCGCTACAAACGGCACGCAAAATTGACGGCGACGCTGCAGCAAAGAAACTTGCTTGTTACGAAGACGCTGCGAAACTGATCGCCGAGATCAATCGCACCGCTCCCGGCAAATCCATTGGCGTGCTGACGCGTTCGAATGACGTGGTTGCGCGGATGATCTTTTTGCTGCAACAGTTAGACGTTAACTGCAGCCAAGAGGGCGGAAATCCGCTAACCGATTCGGTGGCCGTCGAATTGGTTCTGTCCGCGATGATGTGCGCCGAACATCCTGGTGACCTGCGTTGGGCGTTCCATATCGCTCAAACACCACTAGGACGTTTTCTAGGCGAAAAACCTGGCGACACACTTCGTGAAATGGTGGAAGAACGTGGCTTGTCCGAAACGATCGAGGCACTTGCTGGCGAGCTTGCCCCAGTGTGCGATCGTCGTGACACGTTGCGATTGCGACAGTTGACACAGCTCGCGATGGGTTATCAACAAAACGCGGCTCCCCGTTTGCGAGATTTCGTTCGCTTGGTGCGCGAAAAACGTGTCGAGCGTCCTCAACGCGCCCCGGTGCGCGTGATGACCGTTCACCAAGCCAAGGGCCTAGAGTTTGATGCGGTCGTATTGCCGGAACTGGATTCAGCGCTCACGCGTGGCGGAAGTGGCTGCGTTGCAAGGGTGCCTGAGCTTGGAAAACCGCCCGAAGCGATCACGCGAAGTGTGAAGCAACCCGCCTGGCATTTTCTCCCGCGCCCGTGGCAACGAGCAATCGGTGATCGTGCGGCAGG
>JBAUHR010000086.1:0-3710 GCA_049680385.1 Rubripirellula sp.
CGAGAGCCGTGGAGGCCTTGGCGTCGTCGACGCGGACGACGGTGTAGTTGTAGGCGCCGACCGTGAATGTGCTGCCGATGCCGACCGGATCGGTACCGGGTGCCAAATGGACCTCACGGGTGCGGACTTCGGTGCGTTCGTTGCGGTTGCCACGCCGCCACTCGACTTGCTCGCTGTACACAACCGCTTCGGTCGGTACTGGCGTCGCACCAGTGCGGGTCAGTGTGATCGCAGCCGCGTCGCCAAAGAATCGCTGGCTCGCGCGGGCGACCGATCGGAACGCGGAACGCAATCGCATGATCAGAGCAGCTCGCAGACGATGTTGCCGGACACGTTGCCGCGTTTGGTGCCCTTGGTCGTTGTCGACGTCTCGCGAATCAATCGCGAAGTCAACTGCAGCGTCTTCTCGTCGACCGGCAAAGGCTTCTTTTCGGTCACTTCCTTGGTCGCAGCGACCAAGGCGTTGACGACTTGGACACGCTTTCGCGGCCCAAGCTGTTCCAGCAACCACGCCAATAGCAATTCGGGTTTGAATGCACTGGTTGACGCAGCCGGCTGATCGTCGCCAACCGTCAATTCACCGCGAAACATCGCCGTGAACTCGGGCCGATGGTTGCCAACCTTTAGCTCGTCACGCACCGGCTTTGCACCTTTGGCGACTTGGGCGATCGCGTGCAGTTGAACAGGCGTCAGTAGAGTGGTCGCGGTCATGTCGGCTCGCAAGATGGCAACGAGGAAACGCAGCGAACCGTGACAGACGGCTCGCGAATCGGGTTCGTCGGGCCTAAGCCCAGACGATCTAAGCCCCGATGACCACATCGACGTAAAGCATGCCGGAGGTTTTCGCGGCCAACGCCTTACCGGCAACAACGCCACCGGATGTCACAGCCAAGCCGGCGTCGTAGTTGACTGCTGCATTGGCGGCAAACGTGGTAGCGCTCGCCGACGCGATGCGGACGGTTGGTCCTTTGCTATGGCGGACGTGCAGCGGCATGCCGACGGCTTCGGGCGTGCGAAGTCCGGACACAATGCACGAACCGAGTGTGGCATGGACGATCACATCACCACTTTTCAGAGTGGCGGACGGAGCCGGGATTTGGGCTTCGTTTGCAGCGTAGAGATTTTCGGTCATCGGGAACCAGTCGCGTCAGAATTCGGTGGCAGGGAAACCAAGGGACCGTCAACAATCGCGGAAACGGTGGTCGTGTCCCGGTTTGATGCTTTGTCTTCCGACGCGACTGGCTGCCGACGACCGAGTGTGCAAAAGCACCCGGCCCGCGGCGATGTCATGGATTGGGGGACAAGCCTGTCATGCGAATCGCAGACGGGCCGGGATCAATCGCACTAGCGGCTACAGCCCAAGTGTCGCGGCGACTTTGACCGCCGTCTTGGGACCGATGCCGGTGGGCGTGGTCAGCTTGTTGCCGTTGGCCAAGTACTCGACCAACTCGCCTCGCGTTTCGACGTTTTCGGACGCGTACAGTTCGGCGACGTCGGCGTCCAACACGTCCGCCAACAACGTGTCGTCGGACATCGCAACGGCGGTAGCTTCCGCCGACGCTTCGACTTCGGCGGTTGCCTCGTCGTCGCTGGCTGTCTCGGCTTCGGTGGTCTCGGCTTCGGTGGTTTCAGATTCGGCGGTTTCAGATTCGGCGGTTTCAGATTCGGCGGTGGCTTCGACTTCGGTATCGTCGTCATAGCCGTCTTCATCGACTTCGCCATCACCATCGACGGGGATCATCTTCAGCAGATCGTTGCGATTCATCAGGCTCTGCAGCGTCCCCATTTGGACACCACCAAAAAGGTGAACAGCGGCGATTTCATCGCCCGTCTTGAATTCGGTGCCTTCGACATTGAACGAACGGGCAGCCTTGATCGAGTGCGTCGTGGATTGCATGGTTTGGTAACCTTTGGCAGGGTTGGGCGGACGTTGAAAAACAAAAAGCGACCGGCGACCAAGTTGGCCACCGGTCGCTTTTCCGTTGCTACAAAAAAGTGTGCGTTGGTTTCTCGGCTTAGGCGGTCAGCTTGATCAGCCCGCGCCAATCGATCGCCTTGACGCCGATGTCCAGGTTGCCCTTCCAGCCCATGCCGTAGGCGTCGTCGCCTTGCAGACGGAACGACTCCATGCGAGGTGCCCGGCCAGTGCCGCGGCGGTAACCGACTTCGATGCCGTTACGTCCGTTCTCGGCCGCTCCGTACCACGTCGAAACGCTGCCAGCGTAAGCCGTGTCCGTGTCCGGATCGGTGACACCGGTGTCCAGGCGAGGGTCGAAGTGAGGCGTCGCCGTGCCGCGGTGTGGGTTGGCGGTGCCCAGTGATTCGCCGTCGCCACCAGAAACGCGAAGCTCGACCGATGCCAGCAACTGGTTGACGGTGAAGTTCAACTCTTCCGGTGCAATGACGTGTCGCAGACCGTTTCGGATGTTGCGTCCGTTCTCGGTTTGCTTGACCATTTTGGCCTTGGCAGCGCGGAACGTGTCGACACCGAAAGCCGAACTGGCGATCAGGTTTCCGTGATCGGCGTGGAACAAAGCCACACCGTCTCGCATCGTTGGGTTTTTCAGCAGCAAAGCGTAGATCAGGTTCGGTCGGATCTCGGCGAGCAGTTCGCCAAGTTCGCGAGTCGTGTGATCGCTGGTCGCACCGAACGTGTCATCGATGATGTCTTGCTCGTCGATGATGAACTTACCGGCGTAGCGGGCGATTGCGTATTCTTCCGTCTCGTCGCTAAACGAGATGTCAGTCGGCGTCGCACCGCGGGCCAATTTCTTGACCCCGCTGCCCTTGGTCAATCGACCGCGTTCGTTCTTCTTGAAGTTCGCGACGTCTGTTTCGAAACACCAACCACGGGTCGTGTCTTCGATGCCCATGTAGGCCTGCAGAATCAGCATGTTGACAGATGTGCTGAACACGGCTTCCAACTGTGCCGTCGACAGAGCCGATCGAATCAGGTCGTCACGATCCTCGGGCAAACGACGGCCGGCCAGCGTCAGAGCTTCGCGGCAGAAGTCAAACATCGAGTAGTTCGCGTACTTGTGCGATTCGTCGCGGGCCCGTTCGAAGTTGTCCAGTTCGCTGCCTTCGGCGCGGCGGATGTTCGGGCTGGCGGCATTCAATCGGGTCAACCAAGTCGCACCGACACGTTCGCGGCGAAGCATGGCGGCGGCACCGGAGTGCCGCAAAATCGCGTCGTCCAATTCGATGCCTTGACGAAGCAACATGCCACCCTGCAAAGCTTGCAGGGTTCGGCCAGTATCAGCGGATCGAATGTGTCCGGCGGGTGCACGGTCAACGGCTGCCGGGCGTTGGGCTCGGCTGGATTCCAAGAATTCGCGGGCGATCCGATCAACGGGCCACTCTTCGCGATACGCGCGTTCGATCACATCGCGGGCGACGTCGTCGCCCTGCATGCGGGTGATCGCGTCGTGACGTGCTTGACGATCGGCGGCGCGTCGTTGTTCGATGCGAGCGAGTTCGGCGCGGGTGATCGGTTGGTCGTCGTCGGGACCAGGTAGCGGGTCTCGCTGAATGTCCTGTGGATTGGGAGCCGGGTCGTCGTCGGATTCGTCACGCTCGATCGAATCTGCGGCGGGCGCCGGATCATCAACGACTGGATCGCTGATCCGTTCAAACTCCGCACGCTCGAAATCATTCAAGCCACGGACAAACGTCTCGTGTTGGGTTTCGTCGGCGTCGCTGGGCAACCC
>JBAUHR010000087.1:0-10013 GCA_049680385.1 Rubripirellula sp.
CGCTTGCGATGAATCGAGAAAATTAAAAACAAAGCCGGTCGTGGATTCCACGGCCGGCTTTTATTTTGCGCTGTCGCCTGTATCAGTCCGCTTGTCGTTGCAACCGCACGGCAACTTCGGTCTGGAAAGGCGTCAGTTTGATCGATAGCGGTTCATCTTTCTTGGCGCTGACGCGAGTTACCGCTTCCTTGCCCGTCTTCGTGTCGATCGTGGTCACTTGGTAACTTCCCGGCGGAAGTTGCACTTTGATCAAAGCACCCTGGATCGTTTGCGTGAATGCATCAGGTGACTGATCTTTCAAACGACCCGGTAACTCGACGTGGGCGTAAACGAGCCACTGTTTCGGAGCGTTACCGATCGCCGACACGACCAAATCATGCGACGCCGTCGCAAAAGTTTTGGGCAGCGGTCGAAGTTCGGGCAACGGCAACCGGTCAAATACTCGTTTGAGGATACCGAGTTGTTGCCGAAGCTTTTTGCTGCCGCCACCGGGCGACGTGTAACCCGACTGGGTGCCGCCAGGATGGTCGACGCTGAACGAGTAGTCCAGGTTGTTGTACGTTGCTCCGCCGGCCACCAAGAAATCCCAAGCTTCGGTTCGATACAGAAAATCAGCACTTCCGCGAAACCCGGTTTCGTTCTCGCCGATCACACCACGCACGTCCGCATTCTCGGCAACGACGATCGGTGGATGGCAGTAGTGAAAGTTGAAAATGGAGACCGCCGGATGAGGCGACTCGATCTTCTCGGTTTTGTTGGCAACATTTACCGAGATCAGATGGGTGGTGCCGATCGCTTTCTGCTTCGCGACGATCGCATCAATGATTCCGTTTTGCCATGCTTTGGTGACGCCGCCGAAGTACGGTTCGTTGCAAATTTCGATGTAGACGTTGTCATACGCGGCAACCGACTCGGCCAACTTTTCGGCAAGCCTTTTCTGGACCGCAAGTAGATCGTCGCGATCGGTTGTGAAGACCTGTAGGGAACCGACGTCGCCGATTTCGTTCACATTGTTTCGGACGTTCATTGGATTGACATCCCAGATGTTCGGCTTGTACATCGGACTGAACAAGCAAAGTTCGACGACGATGCCTCGCTTTGACGCACCTTCAAGAATCTTATTCAGCCGTTCAAAGTAGGCATCGTCCCACTTGGTCAAATCAAAAATGGGCGATCCATCACGATGTGTCTTGTCCGTACGCTGCCACGGACACATGAAATCCGCGTCGGTCGGTGCAAGCGTGTTGTTGGTGATCCCGAACGAACCTGGGACTTCGCGATAAGCGCCTGCAAAGATACGGGTGTGGTTGAGTCCATCGGAGGCTAGCTCGTCTAAGTACGCATCGATGTCGAACGCTGCGTTGCATAGCAGGCCATAGTGTTCACCCGACGTCACCAAAACGGTCGGTTGACCACGAAACAAGAAATACCGGGAGTTCGTCGGGTGCAACGACAACGGTTCGGCGAAAGCCGAATGGCAGACGGAAAGACAAACGCCCAACATCGCGACGCAAAACCAACGGGACGATCTCGGACGTTTCATCATGGGATCTCGCTTGAGCGGAACAGAGTTGCGCTTTCAGAAAAAAAGCCGACCGTGGATTTCCACGGCCGGCCAAGTTTATGACAACCCAAAAGGTGACGACTGGAATCGGTGACGGCTTAGAACAGCGATGATTCGGTCAAGTACTCAGCCAAGGCTGTGTCGTTGGTGTCATCGCTATCGTCCGTCGGCAGTCCGAACTGTTCACCGGACGCGGCGCTGGTTGGGATTTGTTTCAGTCCGTTGACGACCAACAGGGCGTCAAAGGCAGTGACGAATCCATCACCCGACGTATCGACAAATCCGCTGAACTGACGCGGGACCGACACCGATGCATTGGTACCGTAACGGCTGAGGAAGTTAATGATTCGCAGCGCGTCGATCGGCGATACCGAGTTGTTGGCATCAACGTCCAACCGATCACGTTTGTTCGTCAACGCTTCGGTTCCGGCATCGACCGTCAACGAGAAGGTCTGGTCCGTCTTCAATTCGAGCGGTCCTGGCTCGAATGCGCGAAGTGTCAGGTTGTGCGTTCCCACTGATTCCGGAGTTGCGAAGCCTGACAAAGTTCGTGTCGCCGCGTTGAAGTTCAACCAGCTCGGAAGTTGACCGGTTTGGTCAAACACCGAAACAAAGAACTCGCGTCCTTCGGGATCCGAGATTGCACCGTCGGGGATCACAAATTCGTAGAACGCACCGCTTTCGAGGGTTGTTGATGTTGGCGGATCACTGGTGAACCTTGGCGCCTCATTGACACCGTTGACGACGACGTTGATGACACGCGTGCTAGAGAGTCCGCCTACGTCGGTGACTTGAACTTCGATCGTCAATGGATCGGATTCAGTGTCGGCGTCAAACGTTGCACCTTCGGCGACATGCAAAAATCCGCTGACGGGGTTCAATATGAACCGATCTGCCGCGTTTCCACCGACCAGCGCGAGAGTCGCACGGTCGTTCGGATCAGGGTCGGATACTTGGATTCGGTAACGGCCAATCACGGTTCCCGGGACGGCTGCCTCGGACACGACAATTTGTTCGGTCGTGATGATCGGACGATCGTTCGCGTCGGTCAGGTTGATTCGGAACGCGACGATATTGGACGTTTCAGATCCGGTGGTCGTGACGCGGAAGTTCACCGTTTGGGTTGGCTTGGTTTCGAAGTCCAAGTTGGCACCTTCGGCAACGGTCAAGATTCCGGTCGCGGGATCGAACGCAAAGTTTGCGGCATCGGATCCTTCGAGCAACGCAATTTCGGTTGCAATGTCGTCGCCATCAGGATCGGACGAAACCAGTGTTGCGACGACATCGCCGGCAACCGCGTCTTCAGCAATGGTCGCCGACGATGTCGTTAGGACAGGTGATTCGTCGACGTTGTTGACCGTAATGGTGACCGTTGATTCAGCCGCCAGCGGCGGTGCGCCACTGTCGATCGTGCGAACCCGCAGGGTGTACGAGTTGCCTTGTTCGAAGTCGATGCTAACGCCTTCGCGAACGATGACTTGACCGTTTTGCGAGACACGGAACAGGTCCGCGCCGGTGCCACCGAGCAATTGGAAGGTGTGCGTTTGGTCAGCATCAGGGTCACTTGCGACGAGACGTCCGATCAGACGCGATGCAGGGTTTTCGTCAGTGACGATTTCAGTCGTGGCAATGGTCGGCGGATCGTTTTGATCCGCGACTTGGATGACCTGTTCGTATTCGGTCGATGCAGCCGGATCCGCATCGTCGCTGACACGGACGGTAAAGCGAAGCTGTTGAGAGACTTCGAAATCGACGGCATCTGCATCGACAAGTGTCACCAACCCTGACGCGGGGTCGATCGCGAATGCGTCTTGGTTAGGTCCACCGACGATGGCAAAACTGATCGATTGTCCCAGCAGTCCCTCGGGATCAGTCGCGGTGACTTGCCCCAGGCTTGTGCCGGCAAGTGTGCCTTCGGTGACCAAGAACATGGCTTGGTCGACCACCGGTGCTTCGTTGACGTTGTTTAGCGTGAGGGTGACGCGAGTCAGGACCGTGATGAACGGGTCGGTGATGGCGACGTCGAAAGTGACTTCGGGTGATGCTTCGAAGTCCAGTACGGTGTCGGGACCGACGGTCAGTTCACCGGTCGTCGAATCGATCAGCACACCGCCGGGGTTATTACCAAGGATCGCGAACGTCAGTGTTTGGCCATCCAGTTCGGTTGCGGCGACGGTTCCGAGCGTGCTTCCAACCGCTGGATTTTCGTCGATTGTGATTGCGTATTCGGCTTCGACCACTGGGATCGAGTTAGGCCGAATGTTGGATCCGACGACAAAGTTCTCGTATTTGTCGATCACGATCGGCGTGCTGGAAAGACCTAACAGTGGGTTATCAGGATCGGACTGAACGACGACGTCGTATTCGCCAGGGAACAGTCGTTTGATTTCGTACTTGCCGTTCTCGTCGGTGACGGCCGTGGCTTCGGATTGCTTGTACGCGAATCCGTCCAGTCGTCCGAACGGGCTGGAACCTGCGATCTCTGTACTGCCGTAGGCAATCGCGTAAGCGATGTCGTCCACCGCAACGGTGATCGTTTGCCGGTTGGCGCCGATCATCGGGCGGCTTGTGATTTCGCCGATCAGTTCGTCATTGGAATTATAAGCTTCAAGTTTTCCATAGACCGGATCGCTGGAGGTCTGGGCGCCAATTGCGACGATGGAAACTTCGCTAGCTGGGCGGTCGAATTCAAAACGCAGCTTCCGACCTTCGTTAAAGAATCCAACGCCAACGTGCGAGTAAACAAAGTTGCTGCTGGAAATGAACGAGTTGCGTTCGCGGACGGCTTGAACTTCGAAATTGATGGGTTCGTTGTCGTCACCCGCCGTTGAAATCGTCACGCCGGGGAACGCGTGGGTCAGTGGAATCGTTGGCAGCACAAAGTTGGGGTTGAACCCGACATCGGCCAAAATTCGGTTGACGATGACGTTGGGATCGGCACTGAGCGTGAACGTGTCCTGAATCCCATTGCCGTTTTCATCGGCCAAGATCGTGTAGCCCACCGCAGGTGACGGCGGCAGCACGGTTGCGTCCGGGTTTTCCGGATCCAGCGGTGATGTCTGTAAAATCGTACCGCGGACGCCACCGACAAAGTTGGCTTCGCCGAAGTGATCGAGTGTTCGTTCCAGGAAGAACATCGATTCTGGCAGGTGCGGTCCAAAACCGTAAAGTTCAAGCAAGTCGCCGCTGCTGTCGCCTGATGATTCCACGGCGGTTCCGATGATCCAGTCATCCGGACTGCTGCCGACGGATTCGCCGACACGCGCGATGTAACCGCTGCCGTTGGAAACGACGATCGGTGTCCCCGGTTCGACGGTACGCAGTGTCGGGTCTTCGGACAATTCTTGTTCCGCTAACAGGATTTGGCCATACGCTTGTTCGCCCGTGCCAACAAAGGTGTGTGCTGAAACTGAATCCAAGACGGCCCAGTTTGATTTCACACCATCAGGATCGGCCAAACCGTTGTCGTCCAAGTCAATGTCGTCACCAATGCCCGGTGTGACGTCGGTACGAATCAGAAAGAAGCCGTTCTGACCGATCCCTACGCCACCGATCCGGCCATCGTCTGTTTCGATGTCCGAGTAAATGCCATCGGGTAATTCGGCAAACCCATTACCGGTGCTTGTCAGGACAGCGCTATCGGCGGCGATCGCATGGGGGCTGTCGAATTGCGTTAGCACCAAGTATCCGTTCGCACCGAGCGATTGGTTGCTGAGATCAAAGATCTCTTGGATTTGCCCCATGGTGTTGTCGTCTTCGCTGACGACGACCAAGTAAGTGTTCGACGGGAGTTGTCCGCCGGGCAGGCCACGCAGTTCGACCAATTGATGGGTGTTACTGCTGGCGAACAAGGGATCAAGCACCAGTTCGCTGATCACGGTTGGGTAGTCCGTCTCGACATCGCGGGTCGGTTTGACTCGGGTGACACCAAAGTCAACCGATGCCAGGTCAGTGTCACTGACTGTCACTCGGTGAGGATTGTTGCCACGAGTGGTATAGAACAACGATTCCGCTGGGATGCGTGACGAAGCCTGGAAACCCTCGCTGATCGCGCCGGTTGTCGGGTCGACTTTAATGACGGATGTCTTGGCGTTGTCGCCTTGATCGAACATCACAAAGTCGGTGCCGTTGAACGCCAGCGACCAACTATCAAGCGGGCGAGTGGCGGTGCCTAGCATCGTGCCGACGCCATCGGTGGTGAATTGAAAGAACTGGTCACTGTTGTTGTCAAAGCCGACGATGCGACCTGACGAGGGATCAAAGGCGAGATCGCTGACGTTGGCAAGATCCAATGCGCGAGCGCCGTCATCAAACGAGCCCGATGCAACAATTGCCGAATAGGGCGAGTTGTTAGAACCGGCCGTCAGGGCAGTCGCCAAACCAGTCACCGGATCGATTTGGGCAATCGGTGTGGTCGAGCTGAACAAGGTCGCAAACAGAGACCCGTCCTGGCTGGCGGTAAGTGATGTGAAAATCGGTACTGATGGAAGCCCGCGGTTGGGCGCTTGGGTGGCCACCCCTGTGACCGGATCGAACGTGTACAGGTGAGTCGAGTCAACCAGATAATGAGTTCCGTCAGGGCCGATGTCAAAACCGGCGACCCCCGAAATTGACGCTCCTTCGAAAGTGATCGGGATCCCAGCACTGACTGCACCCGTATCTAGATCGATGGTGTGCAATTGCGACGGCAATGTGCTGACGCCGAACAAAGTATCGTTGGCATCAAAACTGATCGATTCGATCGACTGGGACAGAGTCGCACGCGTGATCGCGGAAGAACCACCAGACGTGATGTCGTATTGTTTCAGTTCCCTGCCCTGCAGGCCAAAAAGGACACCGTCACTGTTGCGGACATCAAGCGTGCTGGAAAATGGCGTTCCAGGTCCGCGAGGAATATCGATGCTAACTTGTGAGGCAAGGTCGATGTCATACAACCGGCTGCCATAGTTTGATACACGCAGTCGTCCGACCGCTGCTTCGGGAGTTGTGACTGCTCCGGTGACCGAGTCAATCGACTGCAGTCGCAAGCCGTCTTCTTTTCGCACCAACGTATAGATCGTGTCGCTTGCCGGGTCATAGGCGAGACCCGCGACGATGTCGCTGGACGACTGAGCGATCAGAGTCTCGAGACCGGTTTGCGGGTCGACCGAGTAGATGGAATCGGTGAAGTGATTGACGCCAATGAATTTGCCAGAGTTGGTTCGGACCAAACCGTGGATACGCTCGGATGTCGGTTCACCGATTGGCAAGATTTCGCCAGACTCGGTCATCTCGAATAACTGAGTTGGGTTGGTGCCGGTGCCGTCACCAATACTGGTGTATCCGGTACCGAAGTAAGTTCGAGGGCTGGTTTGATCGGCTGCATCGGCGAGCACGCGAATGTTGTAGTCGCCGGCACCAAGACTTTCGAATTGGTACTGGCCTTGTTCGTCGGTGGTCGTGAACAGTTCGCCAACTGCAAATTTGCCGTCGTTGTTGGCGTCGACATACACGCGCACGTCGGCCGCACCGACTTCGGCTTCGTTGCGAATGCCATCGCCGTTGGTGTCGATGAAAACTTCGCCGCCAAGTGAAGCGAGCAAGCAACGCGGTTCAAGAGACTCGAGCATTCGGCGCCGACGGTCGCGAGTTCGGTTGGCTGCGGTGCGTCGATTAGATTGCTTCGAACAAGACGACTTGGACATGGCGAGAACTCGTAAGGTAGTTTGATGAGGAAGGTGCAAACGCAACGATGAAACGACACAAGTCAGCACGAGTGGAAATGAGCTGGCCCACACAATCGTGTGTTGCCACAAAAAATCGATACTCGGCAACGTTGTCGTTTCGGACTCTGGAGGTAGACGTCTCGAAATACAGACGCATCGGTGGGTCAGACATCCCCGCCAGTGACCCCGAATAATTGTCACAAGCGGAATTTGCCTAAACTTTCGTAACGCCCTAGGATAAGTCTCTTGACGACCCAGAACAACTCAAAAGAACGACGTTTGCGGTCGGTTTTCCCAATCGTTTTCCGCCCTTGGCACGTCGTCATTTGGTTTAACAAGCCGTCTGCTAGTCGGTTTGTCGGCTGGCGAGAACGGGGAAAGCGCTGGATCGGTTACCCGTACTGATGCATTAGCAAACTCCGACGGTTCATCCCCAGCGAATCACGAGCGATGGAATTCTCTGCTGACTTCACAGCGATCGACTTCGAAACGGCCAATCGCCGCCGCGATAGTGCTTGCCAATTGGCGGCTGTGGTCGTGCGAGGTGGCCGAATCGTGGATTCGGCGATGTGGATGATTCGCCCCGAACCGCTGTATTTTGCCCCCGGAAACATCGGAATTCACGGGATTACGCCCGCAAAAGTGCGTCAAGAACAGCTTTTCGGCGGTCTCTGGCCCGAGATATCCGCAAAGATCGGTGATGACTGCATCGTTGCGCATAACGCTAGCTTTGATATCGGAGTGCTGATCGCGTGTTTGCGCCAGGCTGAGATTCCCATCCCCGAGTTGTCGTTCACCTGCACTCGTGCCGTGGCCCGGCGAACGTGGCCGCATCGTCCCCGATTCGGGCTCAAACCGCTTGCCGAGTGGTTGGGAATCCGATTCCGGCACCATGATGCCCTGGAGGACTCGATCGCTTGTGCCAAGATCATGTTGGCGGCGGGAATCGATCGCGAGGCGGATTCGTTGCCAGATCTGGAGAAAACGTTGGCGATCAAACGCGGCCAAGCGGGCCAGTGGGGATACCGAGGACCGCGGTCGGGGGCGGCTCGGCGGAGTTCATCGCGTCGGCAATCCAATCAGGCGTCGATTACTCGGACGGCGGCGCCGATCGCGCCTGCGAAAACAGCCGGATCACCGTTCCTCTATCCCGGCCAAACCAGTTATCCCGGTCAAACCAGTGGCAGCGTCGGTGAGACGAAAGCCGGTTTCTCGCGATCGACGAATTCGACGAACGTCAAAGGAGTATCTGAACCTTCGGCGGTGTCTGCGTCGATTGACGTCCGGGCGATTGATGTGCAACGACTGATGATCCGAGCCGAGTTTATCCGGCCGCTCGCTGGGCAGTCCGTCGTTTTTACCGGTCGGCTAGGCAATCTCAGTCGCCCCGAAGCCGAGCGTTTGGCGACCCGGTTGGGAGCCGTTTGCCAGCCGAACGTGGATGACTCGACGTGTCTGTTGGTTCGAGGTCAACCGGATTCGGTCGCCAAAATCAGCGAAAAAGAAGCTGCTGTTCGCTCGCGAGTCGATTTGGGGCAGTCGATTCGGATCGTGGACGAGACAGAGTTCTTGGGTCTAGTGATCGCGCCGACGCCGGGCAACGTCTAGACGGTTCGTCGATTGAGTCCGCTTGTTAGTCCACCTTTTAGTCCACCTTTTAGTCCACTTGGCTCGCGCAAGTTTGAGCCGTTTGGGCGATACCCCAATACCGCTAAACCGAAATCTAAATTGTCGGTTTCAAATGTCCTTTTGCTCTCTGCTTCAGCGAAATCTAGCAGTCGCAGGCGAGCTAGTTTTCGGAGAAAATCGGTCAACGCCGCTAAGCCGTTTTGTCTCGTGAAAAGGCATCCGTTTATCATATTCTCTGCGCAGCGCTGCTGGCCCGGCAGCGCTCTGGTGTCTTGGGCCAGGGAATTCGCTTGGCCGCGGGACATTGCAACAAACTGTGCCACGTCGATTGAACTGGCACGCTAACAAAATCGCTCAACACTCATAACTTGGCTCGATCAATGAAATTGCGAACGACTCTTGCGCTTACGATATTGACGGTCGGATCGGCGCTGATCGGCGGAATCAACATCCGATCGGCGGTTGCCGATGACCAAAACCAAGATGAACAAGAAGGCCAAGTGCAAGATTCTGATCAAACCGAGCCCACCGTGTCTCAGCGATTCAATTTGCCCATCAAGACCGGTGGCGGCACTCAGTTGTGGACCGACTATGCGTATCGAAACGGTTGTCGAATCCAACAAAATTCGTTGACGGGTCACTGGCGATTGATCGACGACCAGGATGTGCGACGCGCCTGGGGCAGTCGTGAAGCATGCCAATCAGAACTGGACCATCTGAAACCGTTGGTCGCCGGTGTGCCGACCGAGTCGCGTCACGTTGTCGTTCTGTTGCACGGATTGATGAGAACTCATCACTCAATGAAGCCGCTTGAAACGACGCTATCCAAAGCTGGTGTCGACGAGGTGATTCGGTTCGCGTATGCGTCGACACGAAGTTCGATCAGCGATCACGCCGCCGCACTTCGCGAAGTGATCGAAGCGATGCCAGCCAATGCTCAGTTCAGTTTCGTCGGACACAGCATGGGCAACATCGTCGTGCGTCACCTGTTGGGCGACTTGCAACGCGACGGTGATCCCGCCGGCGTGATTCCCCGCTGTCGGTCGATGGTCATGCTGGGCCCGCCTAACCAAGGTGCCGCGATTGCTCGTCGTTTGGCGCCGACCGGCTTGTAC
>JBAUHR010000088.1:0-3419 GCA_049680385.1 Rubripirellula sp.
GGTCAGTTGATTGATTGGCGATTCAGCGCGGACAGCAGAATTGACAACGCACGACGACGCGAAGAGGGCGAGCGACGCAGCAGTTGTCTTGAAAAAGCGTTTAGCTTGTTTCATGGATTGGCATCCAAAAGTAGGCGGGGTGAGTAATTCGTACAGCAAGAGTATTATTCATCGCTCAACAAGTCACAACTGCGACGGAAACAGCTAACTATGTCGATGAATGCCCCGAAATTCCGCCCTTCTGTCTGTATTGACGCAGTTTTCGGGACATTGGACTCGGCCGCAGCGATCAAACAAGTTGCCGCAGCGGGCATCGATGCGTTCGAATTTTGGGGATGGTGGAACAAAGATCTCGACGCCATCGAAGCCGCTCGTGACGAGCACGGCATGCAAATATCGGCCTGCTGCACCAAATTTATTTCGCTGGTCGATCCGGCTACTCGTGAAGACTACCTGGCCGGACTAGCCGAATCGATCGAGGCGGCTCGGCGGCTGTCGTGCCCCACACTGATTTCGCAAGTCGGCGACTTTCGCCCCGGCGTCAACCGCAAAGCTCAGCACGACTGCCTCGTGATCGGGTTAAAGCAGGCCGCCAAACTGTTAGCCGATAGCGGCGTGACTCTGGTGATCGAACCGCTCAACGAGACGGTCGACCACGAGGGATATTTTTTGGTCAAGAGCGAAGAAGCGTTTGAGGTGATCGATCAAGTCGAAAGCGACGACGTGAAAGTCGTCTTTGACATCTACCATCAACAAATCAGCGAAGGCCAAGTGATCACCAACTTGCGAAACAACATCGACAAGATTGGCCACTTTCATGCGGCGGGAAATCCAGGCCGCAATGAACTGACGATCGGTGAACTAAATTACCCTCAGATCTTCGACGCCATCGCTGGCACCAAGTACGAGGGCTTCGTGGGACTTGAGTACTGGCCGACCGGCGACGCAGTGAATGGACTTCGCGAAGTTGCGGGATGGTTCGGTCAATGAGCAAAACGCCAAACGACAACCCGTACGAACCGGCGCCGGAAAGTACGTCGGCAAACGACACGCCGCCCAGTGATGGATCGAAGCAGCCTCGCCGAGCGGCGATCGCGTTTATTCTGCTAACGCTATTCATCGACATTTTGGGGATCGGGATTGTGATTCCGGTGCTGCCCGAATTGGTGCGCGAACTGGTCGGCGAAGATCCGGTATCGATAGAAATCGGTGATGGGATTGGCATTGATATCGCAGACAACAGCTCTGCCTCGGCTAGCGAACCCACTGTCAATGGCGAAGTGACAACGGTCAGCAAGACCAAGAGTTTTGCAAAGGCAGGTCGCTATGTCGGCGTCATCGGCGCGACGTATGCGTTGATGCAGTTTCTGTTTGCGCCGATCGTCGGTGCGCTATCGGATCGATTTGGTCGACGACCGGTGCTATTGGTTTCGATGTTTGGGTTAGGCATCGATTTCCTGATCCAAGGCTTTGCGCCCAATATTGTTTGGCTGTTCGTCGGCCGAGTTTTGGCGGGCATCATGGGTGCCAGCATGACAACCGGCAATGCTTACATTGCAGACGTTTCGACAGACGCGAACCGAGCCCGGAATTTTGGCTTGGTTGGTGTCATGTTTGGACTAGGGTTCACGATCGGTCCAGCACTCGGCGGATTGCTAGGCGGCTATAGCTTGCGACTGCCGTTCTTTGTGGCTGCCGGACTGGCACTGGTGAATTGGTTGTACGGCTATTTTGTCGTCCCTGAATCGTTAGCCGAAGACAAACGGACTGCGTTCACTCTGCGTGGTGCAAACCCGCTGGGGTCGATCAAACGGTTGGGTGCTTATCCGATTGTGGCGGCGCTTGCGGCCGTGTTCGTTTTCAAATCGCTCGCCCAACGTGGACTCGAAAACGTTTGGGTGCTGTACACCGGTTTCAAGTTCGATTGGGACGCCAGTACCAACGGGATGGCACTTGGGTTGGTCGGCATCATGGCGATCGTTGTCCAAGGTGGCATGGTGCGGCCGACGATTAAGCGTTTTGGCGAACGGGGTGCCGTGATTTTCGGCACGATCATTTCCGCAATCGCGTTCGCTGGCTACGGCTTGGCTAGCGAAGGTTGGATGATCCCTTACATCATCGTATTCGGCGCGTTTGGCGGCGTGGCTGGCCCAGCGATCCAAAGCCTGGTGACCGGTTCGGTTAGCGAGAAAGAGCAAGGGCGAATCCAAGGCGCCCTAACCTCGCTGACTAGCCTGACCAACATCGTCGCTCCACTGTTCTTCAACACGCTGCTGTTCAGTTACTTTATCAGCGACAAAGCACCCATCAAGTTGCCAGGCGCGCCGCTGCTGGCGGGGGCGCTTTTGTCGGCCATTTCGGTGCTGATCTCGATCAACGTGTTCCGAAGATTCCCCAAAACCGACTAGCGGTTCGACCGCAGCTCAGTTTCTTTTGCGTCACGGATTGAGTATTCGGCGTTTCGCGCATTGAGAAAAAAACTTGGGTTTGCGTCGATCCTGGCTGATCCGCTACTCTCGTGCCGGACGTTGGATGGATCCCGACAAATCGGCACGAATGCGAGACACGAGGTCGCGTGATGTGGTGGCTCGACAGCACTAGAAAAAGTCAATCAGGCGGCGTGAGTACCGCTGCTGATTCAGTGGCCTCGTTTCGACGGGATCACAACTACCGCGACGATACGATTGAGCGCAAGACGGCGCCAGATCGCCGGCCGATTGCGGCCCCTATCAAACGTGCCAAGCTCGTCGACATCCTAACCGCCGACGAGCACCGGGTGAACGGTTTGCTGCTTGAAGCGGCAAGTGATCACCACGATAGCGAAATCCAAAAGCTGGATTCAGACTTGGCCCGACTGGAAGAATCGGTCCTCGAAAAAACCACGCAAATTGAACGACTGATCGCTCAACTCGCCAGAGTATCGGGCGAACGCGAGCATGCCGTTTCGCAAGTCTTCGATCAGATCGAATTGCGTGCGGCCGACAACCAGCGACTGGGGCATTATGTCGTTGGGTACGAGAAGCAACTTGCAGATTGCACAAACGAACAAGAGAAACTTGCGACCCAGCTTGAGCAATTGAGAGTGGACTGCGAGCAGAAGGTCGCAGAGACCGAAACCAAGCTCGCACGCGAACTCAATGCGAACCGCGCACTCACCGAAGCAGCCGAAATCGCGGCGGCAACTTGGGCGGAAAAGATGCGACGCATGCAGCAAGAGAAGACGTCGCAGGAAACACAACACAACGCGAAAGCGGCAAAGCTTGCCGCGGAAATAGCGTCCTTGCGAACCCAGACTGCGTCCGACAAGAAGGAATGGGCAGCCCAGCAGCAGAAATGGTTGCGACACCAACTTGCCTGGACTGCAAGCCAACAGCACTGGTCCGAACAGCTCGACCGCGGGGACGAACGCGAACAGTACT
>JBAUHR010000089.1:0-2335 GCA_049680385.1 Rubripirellula sp.
GACAAGATCGCGGGGAACCATGCCGTGCACCGGAGTACGGCATCGCGCGTTTACAAATGGAAAACCAACTCGCCGTACCCGGTGACGGCTGCCGTTCGCCGACTCAATCAAAACGTAAGGAGCTTCAATGTCTTTCGGTGGTGGATTTGGTGGCATGGGTGCAGGCCAACCGAAGAAACGCGCTGGCATCCATTTTCACGCTGCTGAACCTAATGAGCAGCAAGAGGTCATGCACGGCATGAATCCGCTCTACCGCAACTTCGATTGCGGACATTGCGGTAGATCAACGAACGGGCGTGTTGTTTGCTCCGAAACGAACGACGACGACGAAACGATCGTTTTCTGGTGTCACTGTTCGTGCGACAAGCGATTGCCTACGCTGATCGTCGCGGTAGATGGTAGTGATCGCCAGTTTCCTGAACACGCGAGGTTTCAGGCTGGCGAAAACTGGCCCGCCGAACTCGAACGCCTTTACCAAGAGGCGTCTCTTTCGTTTACCGCATCTGCCTACACGTCAACTACAATGGTCGCACGCAAGATATTGATGGTTTGCGCGTGCAATGAAGGGGCGGCTGAGGGTCTTTCCTTTGTCAAATACGTCGACTACATCGTCGACAACGTGCTACCCCTTCCCAAAGCGAAGGCGTCGATTGACGCAATACGGACGATCGGCAACGATGCAAATCATTCCGTTGCGTTCGTATCTCGGAATGACGCGATGAGGGCAATGTCAATCGTTACTTACCTTCTTAACTCAGTATACTCGTTACCCGAATCGTGACGGATGCGGCGAACCATGCGATGCAACGGAGCCGGGCTTGCAGGGTTTCACAGATGGAAAGTCAACTCTCCCGGCCCGCTGATCGCGGTCGTTCCCCGACTGAAGGCATTGCCCTGAAACGCAAGCTCGTCATTGCTGGACTGATCTTCGGCGTAATCTTGGTTGCTTGCTACGCATACTTGGCTGTAGTGCTAGCACCATTCTCGAAACGCGACGCGGACGCCAAGATTGCTTTTGAGCCACTACGCGAACTTCGACCCGCCGTCTTCGACAACGCTTTCGGCGTTTATGTTATCGAATTCGGTGACGCTTCCGGCCTCTCGGATTCAACGGCCCACAAACTGACCGCGCTGAACAAACTGCCTTCGGAATACGATTTGACGCTCGTTCTCAAAACGGATGCGATAACCGACAAATCCGTTGATATACTGTCACGACTGACGACCACCGACACGATTGTGCTGGATGGCACCGGACTATCCGATGATGGAATCGCTGCTTTGGATCAATCGCTGCCGCATGGTACACTGTCGCGACGCCACGGACTCGACACCAACCGGCCGGTACGAGATGGCGGGGAACCATGACATGCACGGGAGCACGGCTTGCGGCGTTTTTCGCAATGGATAGTCAACTCTCCGTGCCCCGTGATGTCTGACGTTCGTCGACAATGCAACCGTGAATCCCTACGACGCACCGCCTCCGTCTTCGCCGGATCAATCGCATGGCGATCATGCGAATCCAGTTAAGCCGCTATTGCTTCTAGTCGGCGGGCTGTACGCCTTGTTTTCGCCGATGGCTTTCCTCTCCGGATTGCAAGCTGGATTACATATGGTGACAGGCTCGGTCCTTATGCTTGTTTTCGGTTGTGGCACAATTTGGCTCGCGATACGCCCCTACACGCCCGCTTTCAGGTCCGCAACCATTGTCTGGGGTTGCTTGCTCGCCTGCTTTTTCCTGTTTACAGCTGTCTCTGCGTACGATCCGACGGATGTTGCCGGGACTGTCTTCTTTGGATTCGTGTTGCTTATCGTGACGCCAATCCCGATACTGGCATCGAGACGCCCACCGCACCCTCGCCTTGATTGACGTCGCATCCGAAACAAGCGACGAACCATGTGTTGGACCGAAGATCGCGATCGGGCGATTATTGACATGGAAGACACACGGCGCGATCTCGGTCAACACTACCGTTATGCGACAAAGCCCAACCTTCCATGGCAGCATCCGACACAAAACTCATCGAACGCCTGCAACAGCGCAATGCCGACAGGGCGAATGCGACCGATGGTGGCATACACCCTCGCAAGCCCGTTCCGTGTGTTAACAAACGAGATTTGCTCGCCACGGAGGAGTCGCTCGGCTTTGCATTGCCGGAAGCCGTTCGCACCCTGTATTTGCAGATCGGCAACGGCGGTTTCGGACCGCAATACGGAATCGTTGGTACCAAGGGCGGTGCCAAACTCGATGGCAGCACGCTCGAAACCTGCTACCAACAAATGCTCGAGCTCGAGAACGAATGCTCGGCTTGGAAGTGGCCGTCCATGCTACTTC
>JBAUHR010000090.1:0-2737 GCA_049680385.1 Rubripirellula sp.
GCCCCACGCGTTCCACAGACCGCGAAAGAAAACCTGCATTCGCATCGTTGCCGGGTTGAATCGAAACCCGCCGCCGGCTTTCAAGCGAACGACATCGTGCGGCGTCTCGACATCGGACCGTGTATACACCGATTGGTTCATGTACAGACGACCGTCGGGGCCCCAGTTGAGCGTGTGCAAGTTGTGATGCGTGTCTTCGGTGCCGAACCCACTGAGCACTCGTTCTTTCACATCCGCCTTGCCATCGCCATCGGTGTCTTTAAGAAACAGCAAGTCCGTACTTTGGGCGACATAGCACCCGCCGTTGCCTGGCTGGACGCCCGTCGGAATCAACAAGCCATCAGCAAACACGGTTGACTTGTCGGCCTTGCCATCACCGGTGGTGTCTTCGAGTACCAAGATCTTGTCGGGTGCCGCTTGGCCGACTTCGATCATCGGGTACGCCTCGCTGCTAGCGACCCACAAACGCCCTTGTGGGTCAAAGTTCATTTGAATCGGTTTATTCAGTTGAGGGTTTTCCGCCCAAAGCGTGATCTCAAGATCCTCACCCACGGTGAATTCAGGCGTCGGTTGTTCGGCAAACTTTGCATATTGCGATTGGGTCCTCGCCGGCTTGGGTTCCTCATCGACCTGTTGCAGACTTCGCAACAACGAGATCATTCGTTCTTCGTCGCCGATCAATTCGTCATACTTCGGAATCTCGATCGCGTTCTGTCCCTGTTCTCGTTTTCGGAAACCAAACACGTAAGCCATGTTGGCTGGACGCGAGCGGTGAAACCACCAAACGTTCTTGCGCAGAATGACTTGCCGCAAGGTCTCGGTTTGGTCATTGTCGGACCACGACTGTTTCCATCCGAGTTGCTCGCCGATTGCCTTGGCGACCTCGCGATAGCCGGCATCGTTCAGGTGAATGGCATTCTTGCGATGGCTCGGATCAGTAGCAACGTCGGTAAGGTCGATGAAGGTGCTGTCGTTTGACTTGGCAAGACTTTCGATTGCGTCGCGATAGCCGGTCAGTGTGTTGCGATCACTTGCGGGCGGAGCATCATCACGGCGTGAAATCGGTGACAATAAAACAAAGCGAACACTGGGACTGATCTTTCGCGAGGCTTCGATGAGCCGTTGATAGTTCTGCGAGAACCGTTCAATCCCGCGTAAACCGTCTTCAATTGCGTTTGCCATCCCGTATCCCACGACCAGGACCGTCGGCTTAGTGAGTTCAAGTTGTTTGACGAGCTGCCGCCAACCTTCATCGTCGGGTTCATTCCCGGCTTGCAGCAAACTCAAACCGAATCGCGAGTCACCCGCGGGCGTGTCGCCGTTCCAACCCAGATTTCGAAACGTCACGTTTCGGTTCGGGTGGGCGGTCGTCATCATGACTTCGATCCAGCCGGCATACTGTTCTTGCTCGATCAACGCGTCGCCCAGCAAGACAACGCGGTCACCGTCGTTCAGCTCCATCGGCTCCGCCGCCTGCGTCCACGATGACTGACAGACGAGGATGCCAAGGAACAAAGTGAGAACGTGGTTGGATATCAGAGATTTCATTCGGTTGTTTAACCTGTTCAAATTTGCAGCCAAGCCGCTTTGGCTTTTGAGTTTTGCTGGGGCGAACGAAAGACGATTCGCGACCCGCGTCACGCAAATATATCTTCCACAGCTCGACCGCTGCCATCTTCGGTGACGTAGAAAGGTCGGCCTTCGATGGTGAACTCAGTTTTGGGGCTCACTCCCATCGCCGTCATCATGGTCGCGTGCAGGTCAGTCACGGTAATCGGATTTTCGACCGCAACCAGCGGGCGTTCGGGAGCGGTCGTGCCGTAAACGTGCCCTTTCTTGACGCCGCCGCCGAAAACCATGACGCTCGAACCGCCCGTGAAGTGACGGTGGAGGCCGTAGTGTTTTTGTTCGGTGATGGTGTCGACCTTGACGGTGGCCTGATCTCTGGCGTCGGAGCCGGGCTTGCCTTCCATGATCGCGTCGCGGCTGAATTCAGAAGCGACGATGACGAGTGTGCGATCAAGCAGACCACGTTCTTCGAGGTCCAAGACAAGCTGGGCGATGGGACGATCAATTTCCTTATGCATGCGGTCGGCCGTACTGTGGCCATCGGCGTGAGTATCCCAGTGATAGAAGGGAACGTATTCGGTGGTGACTTCGACAAAGCGGGCACCGTTTTCGACAAGGCGACGGGCAAGCAGGCAACCGCGGCCAAAGCGTCCAGTGTCGTATAGGTCGCGGACCTCTTTGGGTTCTTTTTCAATGTCGAATGCTTCGCGTTCTTTCGAGCTGAGCAGACGGTAAGCGTTGTCCATCGAACGCAGCAACGATTCCCGCTGGAAGTCACTTGCGTATTCGCGATGGGGGCTTCGGTCGACAAGTTGACGGAAGAGCTTATCACGACTGGCGAAGCGTGCGCCCGTCATTCCTTCGGGAGGGCGGACGGACCGGGCGGCCTCTTCGGGAAAGGGAAGGTTCATCGGGCCGAACTCGCTTCCGAAAAAGCCTGCGGTGGTGAAGGCTTTGAGTTCTTCTTTTTCACCGACACCCTCCAGACGCTGGCCGATGTTGATGAAGGCAGGCATGACTTCATTGCGGGGGCCCAACACACGCGCCATCCAAGCGCCCAGATGGGGACAGGCCACGGTTTGCGGCGGAACGTAACCGGTGTGCCAATGGTACTGGTGGCGAGAGTGAAGGATGCTGCCGAGGTCAGGCTGGACGGCCGAGCGAATCA
>JBAUHR010000091.1:0-2553 GCA_049680385.1 Rubripirellula sp.
CGTTGAGACGCAAACGGTCCCCAAAGTGCCCGGTTTTCAACACTAGCATTTCAAGCAGGTGGGCCGCTTTCTGGTCGATGGTCTTGGGGAACGATGAAATCTCAAGATCGTCGCCGTTGCAATCTCCCTTCAGTGTCGCTTGCCCTGTACGGGCATCGAATCCTAGCTGAACAACATCGCAACCTCTTGAGTGAAGTTCTCTAACACCAGCAAGCGGCTCCACCCAATTCGTTAACCGTTCAGGTGCTCTCGCTAGCCTGGTATTGATCAAGCAGAATTCGCACCGTTCGCACTCGACAGAATCAGCGTCCCTGCCAGTCTTCGCTGCGTTTACACAACGGTTGCCCTGCGCATCTAGGAACGGACATTGTCGGCTGGCCATCTTTTGAACCTGGGGCGTTGAATACTTGCGTGATTAAAACCGCATCCTACAGCCCTTGACCCCCTTTGTTCAATGGCATATAAAAGGGTCAGTTGACCGACCAACGGAGACGAGCATGACGACACCGAATATCACACACCTACAGGCCGTGGTGCTGGATGCGCTTAGCAGTCCCGTTTCTGGTCGAGAGCTTAGAAAGCTTCTCGCGAAGAAAGGAGTCAAGCGTAGCAGTCCGGCGTTCTACAGCTTGATGAACAGGATGGAAGAAATGAGTCTCATTAAAGGTTGGTACGAGAACCGTGAAATCTCAGGACAAATCGTTCGCGAACGGCACTATGAAATCCGAGCTGCTGGCGTCCGGGCACTTCAGGACTGTTGCTTGTTCTACGCAAATCTGGGGGTGGTGTGATGCTCTACTCTAAGACGTTCCTAGATAAGCTAACACCATCTGAAGCCATGCAGGTCGATGTGTACCTACGCTGGCGTTCAAAAAGAAATGGGTGCGAGTTTACCGATCGGGATGCGATCGTCGATTGCAGGGAGGTAGCTGACTATTTGCAAGTTCTCGTTCAATACGATTTTGAGAATGCGACTAGTCAGCCTCCAACGGCTTACAGGGTTCCATGGCCACATCCAGCAGACGAAACTTTACGATCGCAAAATCACTTGGTTTGCGGCAACAATAGGGATGCACGACCGCTAATTAGTTTCAAGCTCACCAACTTAATCCGCCTCGCCCGCTTTTCCGTTCCAAGAAAGCAACGCGATGAGATCCTCACGCCGGTTATCGAGGACTTGAAGCTCGACTACCTGGAAGGCTTGGAAGATGCAACGACGCCCTTTGAGCGGCTTCAAGTGAAAGCCTGCCTCGTTTTGCAAGTTTTCGTCCAGCTCATCGCGTGCATCACCACGGGTGTTACCCTGCGAATCACAGCACTCGCGGTCGGCGTTTGGAAGATTCTGTCGGGCTAAACGAGCAAACCAAAACCGCGTATTGAATCTGCGTGCATTGATGGTCGACCGTCACGAAACCTGATACACTTCATTCTGACGAGAACGCCATTCCCGTCACTCGTCATCGCGAAAATCTGCCCCTTTTCACGGTGACGACTTTGACGCCGCGATCCGCCCCGATTGCGGCGTCTTTCATGCGCTAATGGGGCGTCGATCAGAAGCTTCGCGCCCACTTGTTTAATCCTCTGCATTAAAGAGGTTGAACGCCCAGCAAGCACGATGCTCGCTGGGCGTTACAAATTGGCAGTCATCCACGCTCAATCGAGCTTCGGTGACGTCTTGGCAGCATGACTTGGTGACCGATGTGTTTGGGCCGATCAGATCCAGCATCCGCGACCAAGAGCTCACAAAGGACTCTGTCTGCCGGCTCAGGTTTTCGCGGCCAAAGCAAGATCGAAATCAGTACTAGCGGAAGAACGCCAACAAGCAGTAAAGCAGACGATTGAATCGCGTTGCCGCTGATGCTTCGAACGAGGACACTGATTGGTTGGTGATGCGAGAGGGCTGCTGATGGCTAAAAACAATGCAGGCCGAAACGCTTGCGTTGATCACCGTCACCCGCTTTCGTCCGCGAGTGGATCGCGACGAAAGCGGGCGTGGTGCATGGCAGTTTCTTTGCTTAGCGTTTGCCTGAATTATTGATGCGGATATCGCCACTGCTGATGGCGGTTGCGATCAGCGTTCCTGCGATAATGATGAACAGTAAAAGACTGTTGGTCATTACGGCGAACACTGCGGCGATGCCGATGCTGCCAATGAGGTGATGTGCGTTGAGCTTATGCCGGCTCGAATAGTTCATAGTCCAACTTAGGGCTTGAGATGAAGTTGGACCGATACGGTTAGCTGACCGCTGGCTCTTGTTTGAGTTCATCGATCAAATGCGACGCTTCTCTAATCGTCAGTGTGTTCAAGGTCGACGCACCGTACCGGTCATGTAGGATTCGGCTCAGCTCGATGCTTTGCCGTTTTGCCATCGCTCGGATGGCATTGACTTGCTTCTCGGTTGCCAAACGCGGGCCACAGGGATCTCGCCCAACGCCGTGAAGAGTTTTATGCAGCGATGTTTGTTGCCATTTGCTGTAGCTTTTCGCGTTCCTCTTCCTCGATGGCGCGGACTTCGGGTGGTTTGATTTTCTTCTTCTTTTTCTCGGATACCT
>JBAUHR010000092.1:0-4363 GCA_049680385.1 Rubripirellula sp.
CGTCAACTCGCGGCCTCCGTTGCAACCCATGGTTCGTCGCATGTTTTGGTTTCGGACGTACCCAATAGTGTAACGAAGTCACGCATGCGGAGCCAACGCTTCCAGTATGAACCAAGTCCCCTGCCAACCTCCACGTTCAAATGCACCCGAAACAGATTGTTTGATGACTTCGTCATCGCTCGTATAGATTCGGACCGTGGCATCGACATGTATCACTGAATCGTTGTCCGCACCGACCAAGTCACCCAAGTCGATGTAGGCATCCGCCTTTGTATTCGTTGTCCCCGAAAAATAGGCTTGGAATGGCGCGGTGATTGATTCCCCATTGTTAAGCATTCGGGTCGGTTTTCCGTCGATAGTCACCACGATTTCGTTAACAATTACCTTGCGACAGTCGATCGCATTGTCTGCATAGTCGAGAACGGTAACGCCAACCGAGAATGGTGCACCCGTTGAGTATGAACTGAAAAGCAGCGGCATGGTGAAGCCGCGAGATTTGCTGTTTACGCACGGGCGTATCCAAATGCCGTCAACGATCGTTGGATCGGAGCATCCGTATTCAATCTCGTGAACACGGTTGAAGAGGGCCGGAAAGGTGACTCCAGTGGCGAAGGAAGCTAAACCGGCGAGGACCCATAGGGCGAACGCGATCGCGACGAGCTTCAATCTTCGGCGATTCATAAAATGTGCCCCGAATCTGCGGTCACTGATCTGCCGACGAACGGCGGACATCACCGAGGACGCGCGAAAGACTCAACCATTGCCAAACCGCTTGGCTCGCGTCCTTCGGTGCATGTCATTGTTCTGGCTTTTTTTGTTGTCGGTAAACGCCAAATGCGTATGGCCATTTTAGCGCCAAAACGGGCGTTTCCCACGTCTCATCATCGCCCACCGTACCATTATGCCAAATGGCAAATTGTCCATTGCACCTGGGGCAGCGAAAGACGATCCGCGGATACCGACCGTCATCAATTTGAAACGCTGGTTGCAAACTACGGCAGCAAGGACACCGTGGCAAGACCATCGGGAATAGTCGAAGAGCCCTGTAGAATGGGTAGATCAAGACTGCATACAAACCGACGCCACCCAGGATTGCAATTAACGCCTTATGTGCGTCAAAAAGCCCTGATGCGAATGATTGTGCGGTGATCGATCCGATTGATGTGCATGCAATCGCGAACAACAAATCGATCAGCCCAAAACGCATGTTGATTCAATGCCAGAACGTCCGAGATCACCGAGCACGGCCATTGTGATCTCCATTTGTAAAAACCCGATGCCGTGCTTCGGTGAATCTCATGGTTCGTCGCCTCGCTTGGACTAGTGCGCGATGGTCCATAGTCGTCCGGTAAGCGAGCACAAAGTATAGAGAACCCCTGCAATTACAGCCAACCACTTTTTGTCGTCGTTAAAGAGGGCAGAGACTACAAGTGGGTAATTTAACCAACGCACAAGCAGGAGAATAAAGTAAGAAATCGCGGCAAGCCGAGTAGGGTACGCGATCAAGGATCCGATGAGGGCAATGATCAGCAATGCTTGGCACAGGAGCAGGACGGACATCCAGTTAGATCTTACAAATCGCCTAAGACGCGATTCCGTCTCCTTTTGTTTTTGACGTGATGAACGCGTTCGGGTCGTACCTGAGTCCGAATCAATCGACTCAAGGAAAGACGTCAGCTTTGTATCGTCATTTGGCGGCATTGAAAAACATTCAGGTTCGACGAACGTCACCGATCACCGAGGACCGGCATTGTGGTTTCCATTGTAGAAACGCGACGCCCGGTCCTTCGGTGCATCGGATTGGTTATCCGAAATTGTGGACAGGAGAAAGAGCCGCTGGTGCACGTGACACGCGACTCCGGTTCATGGTATTGCTATTCGCTATCCTCAGCCGTCTGCAGTGGCGTCCACTTGCGAATCTTGATTTTGCTGGGGGAATCTACTCGGAAGGAACGTAAAGCAGCGTGCCGACTGGTAGCACGCTTGACGGCATCGGGAACAACCCGAATCGAACTGGCCGGAGAACTGGCCAGACTCGGATTACGAAGCTTGTCGATAGTGGTTGACGCTGTGATGGTAATGATGAATGGCGAATCGCTATTGCGTCCAGACATTGCGCAGTGTTCAACGGTTACATCGTTGTCGTCGATCGCGACGATTGTTGCCTCAAGCGGCATGCCGATCCCACCAGGAACGCTTGCTGGAGCTTTCGGGTACCGATAGGAAACAAAATCGAACCATTTAATCGCAGCTTTGTCCACGAGATCTAGTACGACATGATCGCCAACCGACAACGTATCTTGCCCTGAAACGGTAGGCGGAACAGCAAGAAAAACTGTGGAAACTACGATCGCAAAGTATGCTAAGCGAACAAGCATGGCCAATCCTTTTGGTTGTTGAAACGGTAGTGATTGAATCGGATAACGGTTGACATCACCGGGTGGCGGCGAAACGCTTGCAAGCAGACAAAAACGGCAACCACCGCCACTCCGGTGCATGTCTTGGTTATCCGTCGAAACTTGCACCCGCCAACTGGTTCTCAATTAGGGAATGGTATCTGGACGCCAATATCTGAATTGATTCCGCGTCCTGTAGGTCGGCAAGCAAATTGGGAGGTATCCCGTCAACGCCATGGATGGCACCAGCCAACGCGCCAACGATAGCACCCAGTGTATCGACATCACCACCGAACTGAATAGCCGATGTAACGGCACCAACCCAAGAGTTCGGGTGTTGAGTTATGCAGTAAATAGAAGCCAGGACCGTTGGAATTACAAATGGCGAAATGATTGGTGTTACGAATTCGGCGGAAGGTTGGCCAGCGGAAGCGATGAATTGCTTGCAGTCAGGTGAATGAGACCGATCTGGCAACGTCCGAATGAGGTCAGCCAATTCAGTGTCGATTGGGGCGATGGAATTCGCAAGCGCATTGCACAAATCTGCCGCACCAATCGAGTGATCGGATGCGAGTATGTTTGCCGCAAGTGCAATGGCAACGCCACCAGCGATGCTACGCGGGTCTTGATGCGTGAGTCGAGATATATCAGCAACGGTTGAAACCAATGATGGATGGTCATCCCCAAACCAAAGGCCGATTGCCGCGGTTCGCATTGCGGTACCGTTACCGGCTTGGCCAATTGGTGCGCCCATGCCTTGATGGTCGCCAGTTGCGAGATATCGTTCGGCGGCTTGCGTGCAAGCTCCGCCGGGACCAATCACGGCATGATTTCGCCACAATTCGGAAATCGAGCGGGCGATGTCGTGAATGACAATGTCACCGTTCTGAACTATGGATTGGATCGTGGCAATAGTGAGCTGCGTGTCGTCGGTGAATTGACCCGAGGGGTATCCGTGATATTCGTGGAACGACGAAACAAGAGATTCCGAGGTTGGGATGTCGTCGGACCAAAGCCCCTCAAATGGCGCTCCGATCGCGTCTCCGACTGCACAGCCAGCGAGCGTTCCAACGACAGTTGAGCGAGATAGCGTCATGATTCTTCAGTCGGATAACGTTACGCATCACCGGGCGGGGACGTCTGATTCTCCACTTGTGAAGTCGTGCAAGCCCCGCTCCGGTGCATGCGATGGTTATCCGCATTCTTCAGGATCACGCGGCCAGACTTGGCTTGGTCTGCCTCGATCTTTGCGGCCAGGCCAGCGAGTGTGCCGCCAGCATCAGCGAGCATTCGTTCACGCACAGCGTGAAGTTCGTCAAGGATTGGGTCCGTTGTCATCGTCATCGCCGCCAAGAAATTCGGAGGGGGTACAGATCAGTAGTTGGCCGTGCCCTTGCTCTCGCAGTATCTGGTAGATGCGCGGCAGTTTGTGGGCATTTGCAATGTGCTTGCAATTCAGCGTCAGAAAGTATTTTACATCGGCCAAGGCCGCGGCGGCAACGTGCAAAGCGTCGGCAGCGGCCTTTTGCGGCATTGTGTGGGCAGCAATTAATCGACCGGCGAGCTCTTGGGCGGCAATCCCGGCGTCGACAAGGGGAAGGCCATCGAGCATCTTGAGACGGTCCGCGGCGGCACTTGGGTCGCCAGCAGCGGCCTCGTTCAGCGTGACCTGCGAGGTCACCAGATCGAATTTTGGGCGTTCGATCGCCCACCAATCACGGGCTTGCTGCTGCAAAGCAGCCGTTTGGATGTCGCGACTCGGCCAAGCCGAAGCATAGCTAACGATTGACGTTTCGATGTAAACAGTGTCCATCGCATCAGTTTAGCGTCAACGGACGGTTGGGGAAATGCACCAAGCGCCTAGTCGGATAACGGTACCGATCACCGGGCGGCGGCGAAAGACTTAGCCATTGCGAAAACGCCAACCACCGCCGCTCCGGTGCATCCGATGGTTATCCGCCGTCTGC
>JBAUHR010000093.1:0-25768 GCA_049680385.1 Rubripirellula sp.
GAAAGGCGCGAGACGCAGCATTGCCTGTCGTATCCGCGACCCCCGTGACGTGCCCCGAATTGTTAATTCCATTGCCAAGACTATTCGTTCCGCCGAGCGTCCCCAGGTCCTGCATCGTTGTGCCATCGTACAGAAAGGCGTGATACACAAGATTACCTGTCGTATACGCGCCCGTGACCTGTCCCGAGTTGTTGATTCCGTAGCCGTAGCTAGAAGTGCCGCCGAGTGCCCCCAGGTCCTGCATCGATGTGCCGTTGTACAGACTGGCATGCTGAGCAGCATCGCCTGTCGTATTCGCGGCCCCCGTGACCTGTCCCGAGTTGTTGATTCCATAGCCGTAGCTAGAAGTGCCGCCGAGTGTCCCCAGGTCAGTGACTACATAGGCTGCCTGCACATGATCCGCCGCTGCAGTCAGCAGCATCAAGCTGGCAACGCCGATTATTGAGTGAAGTGTCATTGAATGGTTCCCAAAATGACCGAGTTGAAGTTGAAGCTGGGACAAGAGACGGGGAGTTTTTAATGCGGAGGAAGGAAGAAGAAAGCTGATCAGATTTGAATTGGCTGAGCGAATCCTTGGTACGCAGCTACGCAGCTAGGGAGACTATCAGTGTCCCGAATGCCTCCGCGATTCTTCGCTCCTCTGCCCCTACGCGCTTCAAACCCAGGCGGGGAATTTCTTAACGCTTAGGAAGGAAGCTGGTCAGATCAATTCAGATCGCGTCTGTTTTCCGGCTTCGATCGATGTCATTTTTCATTGGCGGATCGTTGACGGCTTGGCCGATCGAATAGGCCAAGCGTCCGATCATGGCGAAGTACGTGAATGCGATTCCGATCACGGCGACGATCGCGATCACGGCACTGACGGGTGGCGACATAGTGCTGAGTGCGGCCAACAACAGGAACAGACAAACGAACAGCAAGCCGCTGCTGAAGTAGAAACCGCCCCAGGATTCTTGGCACTTGGTGACGCTGCGCGCGACCTCGGCCGAAAACGGAACGAAGGGGCTGCCCATGTCCAGCATCGACAGCAACACAAACGGGAACAGCGTGTAGACCGAGAACATCGTGATCGCGACGCTGATCAAGTTTTGGCCAAACACAAACGAACACGCCATCCAAACTGGAATGAAAGCGACGCCGGCTGCTGCGAACGCGACGAATAAGGTGCCCAACCATCCGAACGGATCAAAGGTCGGCCATTCGGCAACATGGTCTTCTTGATTGGCGACCGATTGCATGATCGCGAATCCGCAACCGACCACCATCCCGCCCATGATGAAACCGCCGCCGATCAAAACGAGTCGCAAGATCGAGACGTCGGTCGACAAGATGAAGAACGCAGGGACCGAAGCCAACACTGACAGGACAATCCAGTGCATCACGACACCCGAGTCGGTAAAGACACCAAACACGTCTTTCAGCCACTGCACCATGTCCGGCTGGTCATCGTACTTGTGGGGGCCGCTAACGGTTTCTTCGCGAGACGCTTCGTCCAACAGCGCCGTTGCTGATTTCATGTACGGATCAGGACGACGATCGGCAATTTGGCTTTCTTCGAACTGGAACGACGCCGCCTCGTCCATGTTGATTTCCACCTTCTTTTGGATCCTGGGCGGAGGCGGAACGACGATCCCAGAGTGGCAATCGGGGCACTTGATGGTTTTGCCGGCCTGGCTGGCTTTGGCATGCGTGACCGAGCTGCAGATGTTGCAGTGGACGCGGTATTCGTTTTGGTGAGTCGGCGCCGCTAACTCGGCTGGTTTCGGACCGGTCGCTTTTGCGGGCGTCTTTGCTTGTGGTGTTGCGATTGGCTGGGGCACCGATTCAACTTCGGCGGTAAACTCATCCAGCTCGCTCGTAAATTCTGCCAACAACGCATCATCATCGGGACTGAATTTTGAATTCACCCCAGCCGGCTTGGCGGGCGTTTTGAACTGGTCGGGCAACTTCAAGTCACCCAGATCAACGGCATCAAAGTCGACGTCATCAAACGGCAATGATCCGCCATTGTTCGATTTTGACGCTGGCTTCACTGAATTCCCAGACGTATTTGTCGTTGCGGTTTCTGGTTTCACGACCGCAGGTTTTGCCGAGACCGGTTTCGCCGCGGCTGGCTTTTCCGGAACTGGATCGTCGTCTAGTTTCAGCCAATCGTCGTCGTCATTTTCCGCCGCCGCCAATCCGGGTGCCAAGAACGGTTTCTCGCAGTGGGGACATGTCACTCGCTTCCCGGCTGCGTCGTCGGCAACTGAAACCGATCCGTGGCATCGGGGACATTGAAGGGCAAGCGGCATGGCGAGACGAACAGGGTTTTGAGAAAATGACGAGAACACGCACCAAGAATCATCCTGGCGAACTGCAAAGAGCATCGAGGACCATTTTATCCGGATCGCCCCCACGCGACACTGTCGCAAGATTCTTTTATACAAACTGGACAGAAACGTTTCGAGCGCGTCGTCCCCAATGAAGCCACATGATCGTTAACGCCTACAGCACGCTATACGAATTGACCGAAATCGATTTCGCTCACCAGGATTCCCAGCATCGCGACCGCACCGATCCGGGCCTAGTCCCGCATTTGGGCGAAATGATGGGCGTGGCCTGCAACCAAGGCGAACGCGAAATGTCGTCGACGTTGTACGCAGTGATGCGGCATCTGGAACGAACTCGGCACCATTTACGGTTCGAAGTCAATCACAACGACATGGACGATTTGGCGGTTTGGGGCTGGAAATCGAATTCTATTTTCACTTTTTCTGACCGCTCGTTCCGCGATCCAGCGGGGCGAATTCTGGTTCATGACGAAACTGGCGAAACCGAAGGCAACGCGACGATTCCCTACCCAATCGATGCGATCGAGCGAATGGCAGACACACGTCAAGCATTGGCAGCCATGCACATTCCCACATCTAATGATCTGCCGCCGGTCGTTGGGGCGGGCGAAGTCACGATGCGTGACGACGAAACGGTCGGCTGGCGCACGCTGGCGTTGTTCATCGTCGCGGTTCGTGCCGAATCGCTGGCGGCGGGCAAACCGATCACTGCGGCGCAACTGAAAACCAAGTCACCCATGGCTTTCGAGGCGCTTTCGCCTGCCGAACGCGAATTCATTGAAACCGAGTCGCCGGATCCGCAATTGGTCGTCAACTTTGCCTGGCGGTACGAAGCGTTGTATTTGTTGCAGTGGGCGTTGGGACTGCACAGCGAGCTGTCGTTTGCCAATGAGATTTGCGATGTTCCCAATGTGGCCGAAACGATGGTTTCGAGGCCTGACCGCGAAATTGTGACCACTGCACGACTGCGCCCGACCAACCAAATCCTGGACGCCCTCGACAACAACACGCGTCTGCTATGGGCGGCCCGGGCGGCGGCCATGGGGACCGGAAAAGACCAAGCGAACCTGGACGGCGGCGTGCTTAGCGAGCGGCAGCATGCCCTGAACTGGCTAAGCCAGTTCAGCGGCGCGGCTTGGGACGAAGTCGACACGCCGACGTAAAAGGCCGTTTCGCGGGCGGCAGCGATAAAAAGCGGATCGAATTTAAGCCCGCTAAAATCGGGTTTTTATGCTTAATCGTTAAAAGCTACCACCAATTTGCCCGATTGATTTAAGGTTGACGATTATGCCGGACGATACAGACGGTGTGACGCAGATCTTCCAGCCTGACGGGCCGGCAGTGACGTATCGGCTGCTTGTTGGTTTGAATTGCAACTGCGATCTTGACGCCCCTGAAACGGCGACTTAGACTCTAGCGAGTGTTAAGTTGAAAGTATCAAAGGGTTTACAACGATCGCCGCAGTTTAGCCGGCGGCAGTTCTGGGAGTCAGAGTGACCAAGAAAGACATCGTGCGAACGATCTCGGAAGAGGTTGGGCTGACTCAGCAACAGACAAAAGAGATTGTTCAAAAGACCTTTGACGCGATTATCGAGTCCTTGGTACGAGAACAACGGATCGAGCTGCGGAATTTCGGCGTTTTCGAGGTTAAACCTCGGGCCGCTCGAAAGGCTCGCAACCCGCGGACCGGGGAACAGGTCGATGTGCCGCGAAAGCACGTCGTCACCTTCAAACCGGGCAAGCACATGGAAGCAAAGGTGCGAGAGTTGGACGAGGCGGAGATTCGCCGGATCACAGACACTCAATCCGACCCTGCTTCAACACCAACGAAAAACACTCCCAACGACCCAACTCTGCCCGGCGGAAACGCTGCCCCGAGCGGTCGGTGGGACAACGACTGAGAAGCGAACCGTTCACGGAGGAACGATCGATGCGACGCCTGATCCAATTGACGCTGCTTGCCGCTTGCTTGACGACCACGGTCGGATGCTTCGTGCCGATTTACTCGGCTCGCCCAGAACGCCGAATCCAGCAATTGCTGTACACGTCGGAAGACATGCGTTCGATCGTCGAAGAATGGGAACGATTCTGGTTCCTGGACGCACCGAGTCACTTGACGCCAATTCGTACGCACGGCGGCATTCTGTAGTAGGCCCGATCCGGACCTATTCAAGCTGCCTTGTCGCCTTATCTGGCATTTTGCCCGAACAGGCATCCAGGTCAGGCCCAAAAAATAACCCCGCCAACGTTTGGCGGGGCTGTTTTTGCGTGATGCGCGTTACTGATGCAGACTTGGCGAAGAACGCCCCGCAGGGCGCCCGTTGCCAGTCCGGCTAGCTGCAACCCATGCTGTTGCCACAATTGTGGCACAGATAGCAGTTGCCGTTCCGCACAGTGATGCTGCCGCAATTGTCACAGCTTGGCGCGTCGATCTGGAAACGTGCGAACTGGTCGCCTTGGTTGCCACCGTCCGCGTCGGTTTTCGCGTGGCTATCGGCATGACCGTTGGTTGGGCTCGATGCATGTCCATTTCCGTTTGACAGTGCAGATCCGCCTGGGGCCGATTCGCCCATCGCGGCCATCAAGGTCGCCCGTTCAGCAAGAGCAACAGCCGCACCGGCGTCTTCGCGAAGCCCTTCCATCACCGAGCTGTTGTTGACCGCCGCGCTGGCGACTGCGTCATTGCCGCCGTTGGTGCCTTCGCGAGCCGGCATGTTGTCATAGCCGCTCATGAAAGTCAGTCCCAACCAGCGAGCGATGTAATCGACCACGCTCTTGGCGATGCGAATGTCCTTGTTCGACGTGTGGCCCATCGGTTCGAATCGAGTGTGACTGAACTTGTTGACCAACACTTCCAGCGGCACGCCGTACTGCAACGCGATCGAAAGTGCGGTGCCGAAGCTGTCCATGATGCCGCCGATCGTTGATCCTTCTTTGGCCATCGTGATGAAGATCTCGCCCGGACGACCGTCCGGGTACAGACCGACGCACAGGTAACCTTCGTGACCAGCGATCGTGAACTTGTGAGTCACGCTTTGGCGGGTGTCAGGCAACCGTTCGCGGCGCGGCTTGTAGACGATCTTCTCGACGGTTTCGGTGACGACCTTAGCGGCTTCGCCGGCGGCCTTGCCCTCTTCGCTTTGCGTGTTCAGAGGTTGCGATTGCTTGCTGCCGTCGCGGTAGATCGCGATCGCCTTCAATCCCAATTCCCAACCCCAGAAGTACGCGTTGGCGATGTCTTCCGGCGTCACGTCGTTTGGCATGTTGACGGTCTTGCTGATCGCACCCGACAAGAACGGCTGAGCCGCCGCCATCATCGTGATGTGCGCCTGCCAACGAATGCTGCGGATACCATTGGCCGGCTGGAACGCACAATCGAACACCGACAAATGCTCCGGTGCAAGCTCTGGTGCACCTTCGATCGTGTCGTTGGTGTCAATGAAAGCCAAGATGACTTCGACTTGGTCAGCCGTGTAGCCGAGATTTTCGAGTGCCAAGCGAACGGTTCGGTTGACGATCTTTAGCATCCCGCCACCGGCAAGCTGCTTGTACTTGACCAACGCGATGTCGGGCTCGATACCGGTCGTGTCGCAGTCCATCATGAAGCTGATCGTTCCGGTCGGTGCCAGAACGGTTGCTTGAGCGTTGCGGAAACCGAACTTTTGGCCGATTTCCAGAACGTCGTCCCAAAGTTTTTGGGCCGCTTCCTTCAGTTCTGCAGGACCGTCGTCGTTGATTTGGTCACACGCTTCGCGGTGCATCCGCATCACGTTGTTCATCGGTTCTTGGTTGTCGTAGTAACCTTCGAACGGACCGACCACGGACGCCAGTTCGGCACTGGTGCGGTTTGCTTCGCCGTGCAACAGCGATGTTAGCGAACCGCAAACGCCACGAGCCGCATCGGAATCGTAAGCCAGCCCGCTGGTCATCACGACGCTGCCAAGGTTCGAATAACCCAAGCCAAGCGGACGATAGCGATGGCTGTTTCGTGCAATCGGCTCGGTCGGATAGCTGGCGTGATCGACCAGAATTTCTTGGGCGATGAAGAACAAGCGGCTGGCCGCACGGAAACGTTCGGTTTGGAACGAACCATCGGCCGACATGAACTTCATCAAGTTGATGCTGGACAAGTTGCACGCCGTGTCGTCCAAGAACATGTACTCGCTGCACGGGTTCGACGCGTTGATCGCACCGCTGTTTGGGCAAGTGTGCCACTTGTTGATCGTCGTGTCGTACTGAACCCCCGGGTCGCCACAGTTCCAGGCACACTCGGCCATCTTGTTCAACAATTCTTTGGCGTCGTACGACGGCGGCGTTCCCTTGGCCTTGTCGGAAATCCAACGGGTTTGGAACGACTGGCCCGCACGGACGGCGTCCATGTAATCGTCGGTCAAACGCACTGACAAGTTCGCGTTTTGGAAACAAACGCTGCTGTACGCTTCGCCGTTGAAGTTCGATTCGTAACCTTCACGGATCAGTGCATGAGCCTTTTGTTCTTCATTCCACTTGCACTCGATGAACTCCAGAACGTCCGGGTGCCAGACCTTCAACGATTGCATTTTGGCGGCGCGGCGAGTCTTGCCACCGCTTTTAACGACGCCGGCGATCGAGTCATAAACCTTCATGAACGACAGCGGGCCCGACGGTGTTCCGCCGCCCGACATGCGTTCGCGTTGGGACCGAATGGTCGACAAGTCCGTGCCGGTGCCGCTGCCGAACTTGAACAACATCGCTTCGCTGAAAGCCAGCCGCATGATGTCTTCCATGTTGTCATCGACGCTTTGGATAAAGCACGCCGAACCCTGCGGATACTCGTACGAGTTTTCCGGTTGATCAACGCATCCCTGGGCCGCGTTCCAGCGCCAGTTGCACTTCGAACCGGTAACGCCGTACTGAGCGTGCAGGCCGACGTTGAACCACACTGGGCTGTTGAACGCACCGTGTTGGTGCAAGCACAACCAAGTCAGTTCGCGATAGAAACGGTCGCCGTCTTCGGGCGTATCAAAGTAACCGTCGGCCAATCCCCAGTCCGTGATCGTTCGGGTCACGCGGTGGATCAATTGACGAACACTCTTTTCGCGTTCGCCATCGTTGCTGGGGTCGCCGTAGAAGTACTTCGAAACGACCACGTTGGTGGCCAATTGGCTCCACGCCGCAGGGATCTCGCAATCGGTTTGCTCGAACAGAGCTTTCCCGCTCTCGTCCTTGATCGCCGCGCTGCGTAGTTCCCACTGAGTTGATTCGAATGGCGATTGGCCACTGTCGGGACAGAAGACCGTGTCGATCTTCAATCCATTTTGGCCAGTTCGCTGCAAGGTTCCGAAACGGGCTTGCGCGTACTCGACACCGTGTTCTGAGTTGACTTTTTCGATTGCCGGATCACCCGAAAGATTTCCGTTAGCGTTCTGAGACTGATCGCGTGCAGACAAGACCGTAGCCATAACTTTGAGACTCCTTGAGGGTCATCCGTGGTTTGGTGATCGCCGCCAAGATTCGCTAGTTTTCCTTGCGAAGCGGCATCCACCAACAATGTTAATTTGCAGAAGCTGAATGTGTACAGTTGTCGCCCATCGAGGCCACGTGCCTGGACCACCTATTCGGAGGATTCCGCAGCCGAAAGACTGCGAACGAGCCGAAGAGGTAAGGTTTCCCTAATCGTTAATGAAGGCACTACCTGTAGTGACTTCCGGACCAGGAAGCCACTACATGTGGACGTCAGGGGCGTGATCGTACCGATTGCCAACCACATGTCAAACTTGTTTTTCAGGTTACCTTTAAGTCCTTCAAGGCTATCGGTTTAGGTGACCCGGATTCGCAGCTCCATCATCAAATCCAAAGACGCCAGCATCGACCTAACTCATTGATGTATTAAGACTTAGTGAAATTTGATAGCAATGCAAAAGAAGCGATCGAAAAAGGGTTCGGTTTTCCGAAAATATCACTTACCACCCGCCAGCGATGCGAAGCTGGGAGAGATAGGTACAATACCGGCCACCGCGGCTTGCTGACACCCGGTTGCCGCGTCGAAACGTTGCCACCAAGATACGTTTGGACACTGCTTCGGGCATCCGCTGTTCTGAAGCCTTCCACTCGTAGTCCCCCCCGTTTAAAGCCCTGTTGAGAGAAAAAAACATGGACGAATTGATTGCACAACTGACCGGAAAACTCGGAATCGACGAATCGGTTGCCAACGCAGCCACCGGAAAAGCCTTGGCGATGGTCAAGCAACACGCTGGCGACGATCTGTTCGGCAAGATCGCTTCGGCGATCCCGGGTGCGAGTGAAGCCGCAGAATCCGGTGCCGTTGCGAACGAGCCCGCCGGTGGTGGTGGCGGCGGCATGCTAGGCAAGCTGGCCGGCATGGCATCAGGCGCACTGGGCGGATCGGCTGGCGGTGGCCTGGAATTGGGCGCGGCTCTTTCGAGTGCTGGAATCGAAAGCGACAAGATGGGCGGCTTCATGACGACCGTCATCGCATTCTTGAAAGAAAAAGCGGGCAGCGAAGTCATGGACCAAGTCTTGGCGAAGTTCCCAATGCTGAAAACGCTGCTAGGCTAGGCACTTGTTCGGAGACGACTCCGACATTGACAGGCTCAATATCACCCTCTCGCACCCGAGGGTGATATTTCAACAACCAACAGCGACTTGATCGACAAGCGAATGAAATACGCGATTTGCAACGAAACGTTTGGTGACTGGTCGCTCGACCGCGCCCTCGAATTGTCTCGTAAAAACGGGTACACGGGTTGGGAAGTCGCGCCGTTCATGTTGACCGATGACATCAACACGTTCTCGGCGACGGACCGCCAAGCGTATCGCAAGCAAGTTGAATCGGCAGACATGCAGATCATCGGTCTGCACTGGCTGCTTGCCAAAACGACCGGCTTTCACCTGACCACTCCCGACGAGGAAACTCGCAGGCGCACCGCCAAACACTTGATCCATTTGGCCCAGTTGTGCGGCGACCTTGGCGGCGACCTGATGGTGCTTGGCTCGCCCCAACAACGCAACTTTCCGGCTGAACAGTCGATGCAGTCAGCCATGCAGAACGCGGCCGAGGTGCTGCAATCGGTTGCACCGGAGCTAGAGAAAACGGGCATCAAGATTGCGATTGAACCACTCGGACGAGGCGAGGGCAACTTCTTGAACACGGCCGCGGATGGTCGTCGCTTGATGGCGATGGTCGACAGCCCCAACGTTCAATTGCATCTTGACGTCAAAGCGATGAGCGACGAATCGACGCCGACGCCTCAGATCATTCGCGACAATTCCGACGCCATGATTCACTTCCATGCCAACGACCCGAATTTGCTTGGTCCGGGGATGGGCGAAGTTGCGTTTGGCCCAATCTTCGATGCACTGCGTGACGTCAAGTACGACGGGTGGGTCAGCGTTGAGGTGTTCGACTACTCACCAGGCGCCGCAATGTTGGTCGAAACCAGCATGAAAAATATGCTGGCCGCAAACGTAGTCTAAGGGCATGCGGGAAAGAAGTGGCATCGGCTTCTATGCCTGTGGTTGCGCAATCACAGGCTGAAAGCCTATACCACTTTTTCTAGTCCGACACTTGTTGTCTGTTTGCTGCTCGGTTCACCTGGTTGCTCGGTTCACTTGGCTGCGCGGTTCACTTGGCTGCGCGTTGCCGGCTTGCTCGTAGTGCCGCAGCGACACAAAGAACCAGGCTCGCGACCATCACGACGGGCAAGATGTGGCTCGGTTCAGTGACGTAGTGTGTCGGCCCAGGCTCGCCGTGACCGGGATGTGCCTGCGCCATCAAAGGTGACGACAGGGCAGAAACGGAAAGAACGGCAGCGCGAAAGAATGTGCTCACAAATGGATCCGCAGGCGAGTGGTAAAGGCTAGTTTGAATGGGCGTTACTTCTATGTCGATCCGCTATGGCTGTCGAGCCATCAGGGTCGGGTTCTGACGAACGTAACGGCTGCACGGCCCAGAACCAAAAATTTCCGTTCGGGTGATGCCGGTTGTGCCGCAGAATCTAACGGAACTGAGCTCAAAACGCCACGACGACGAAACAACCGGCATGTGCAAGTTTCCTTCGCTGGCGTGACCCGAAATCGATGAAGTGCAAAAAGGTTCCTCTTTCGACGCTTAGAGCTGGCGCCATTTTGAGTGCCCCCGTCATTGATCCAGTCGATTCGCGGGTCAAATTGCTGGCCCAGGGAACCAAGATCACCAGCGAGTTCCTGCAACGGCTTGAGTCTCGCCGCATTCACGCGGTCGTGCTTAGCGTTCGCGACATCGCGATCCTGTCGGCTTTCACGCCCCAGGGACGTCGCACCAAAGTGCCACCGCCGCCTCGATACGTCACGTCGCGATCAGCGAATGACTACAGCGACGTCATGGACCAGCATGTGCTCGAATCCGGGTCGTTAGAACTAACGACCGAAGACCGATCGCTTTCCAGCGAGTTCACCAAGCCGGCCGACTGTGGTTACGCCGATGGCTTAACGATTCAGTGGGCCAACGAATCCGACGCGCGGATCGACAACGTCAACACGTTTCTGGCCGACACCACCACCGACAACTCGACCGACATCGGCGCGCTGCGTGTGACCTGCTTTGACTTGTTGGACATGATCATGGAAGACCAGGACGCCCTGGTTTGCTGGGCATGTGCGCCGTACGAATCCGACTACCCGTCACGGCACGGCTTGCACTTCGCCGCGCTAGCGCTGGCGATCGGAACAGAGATGGGGCTGGGGCGAACCGATTTGATGGAACTTGGCATCGGCTGCTTGATGCACGACTCGGGAATGCAAGCGGTTGGGCTGAATATGTTCGACACCAACCAACCGCTCGTTCCCGGCCAACTGAACCGACTTGCCGATCATCCGGTTCGCGCAATCGAGATCGCTGGTGGCTATGGCGAAGAGATCTCAGCGCAAGCTCGTTTCGTGATCTACCAAATTCACGAACGGGGCGATGGCAGCGGCTATCCCCGCGGACTCACCGCCGAGGCAATTCATCCACTGGCTAAGATCGCGGCCGTTGCCGATGCGTTCATCGGGATGCTGACCAACCGAAAGCATCGGCTGGCGATCCAAGGCTATCACGCAGTCGTGAACTTGCTGGACGAGATGAAGGCGGGCAAGTTTGATGCGGCGGTACTGCGAGCAATGTTGAAAGTCACATCGCTTTACCCGATCGGCAGCCGAGTGACATTGACGGGCCACAAGATCGGCCGTGTTATCCGCAGTGGCGGCGCCGATTTTCTGTTACCCACGATTGAGATGTGGGACAAGGACTTTCCGGATCGAAAGCCCGCTATCGTCAATCTCAAACGCGAAACGGCCTACCAAATCACGGGCACCATCCCCGCTCGCGCGGCCTGATCGTGTCCGCGATCGATCACTACCGTTCGCGGAACAATTCGCTGATCGACTGATCATGGTGAATACGCTTGATCGCTTCGGCCAACAGCGGCGCGACACTGAGTTGCACCAAGTTGGGCAACCGCTTTTCGGCCGCAATGGGAATCGTGTCCGTGACAATGATCGAATCGACCGGCGCTTCACGCAGTTTCTCGATCGCTGGGCCGCACAACACACCATGCGTCGCCGCAATGTGGATTTCTTTGGCACCAGCGGCATGAACCAAACGAGCCGCGCCACAGATCGAACCAGCGGTGCTGATCATGTCATCAAACAGCAACGCAATCTTGCCTTCGATCGGACCACCGATGATCGTGTTCTGTTTCGTTTCTAAAGCGTTGGAACGTTGCTTGTCGACAATCGCCAATGATCCGCCAAGTCGCTTGTTGTGACCGAGTGCGCGCTTGATGCTGCCTTCATCGGGGCTGACAACAACAATTTTGTCGTCAACAAATCCGCGTTCACTGAAATACTCGTTCAACACCGGCGCGGCGTACAAGTGATCAACCGGAACGTCAAAGAAGCCTTGAATCTGTGCCGCGTGCAAATCCATCGTCAGGACCCGATCGGCGCCCGCACGCGTGATGATGTTGGCCGCAAGCTTGGCCGTGATCGGCACGCGGCCTTCGTCTTTGCGATCCTGTCGTGCGTACCCAAAGTACGGCACAACCGCAGTGATGCGTTCCGCGCTGGCTCGTTTGCAGCAATCGATCATGATCAACAACTCGAACAAGTTGTCGTTGACCGATGGCGACGTCGGCTGGACCAAAAACACATCGCGGCCACGAACGTCTTCGTCCAGCTTGCAATAGTTTTCGCCGTCGGGAAACTTCCCCAGCGTGATCGCCGAAGGCTCCAAGTGTAAGTGACGACAAATCTTTGTCGCTAACTCAACGTTCGCTCGACCACTGAATATTTTCAGTTCACGCATAACCCATCGTCCGCATTTTTTCGTCGACCAACCGAAGTTCGTCTGGGTTGTTGATCGACAACGACTCGCACTGCTCCAGCACCGCGATCGCTTCGACAGGCCGTCCCGACTCGCGAAGCAAGCGGGCACAATCAGTAAGGTAATATTCCGCTTGAGCGTTGTCACAGCTAAGCCGGTCAAGCGATTCCAACAAGTCGAGCGTTTGGAACAAGTAAGTGCTCATGTTGACTTCCTTGATCTTCAACTGAGCCTCGGATGCGTCCTTATGCTCGACAATGCCCATGAAGTTTCCGCTGGTATCGCGATCAATTCGGCCCAGCCCCGTCGGGTCTTCTTTTTCCAACGTGCCCAGCAGCAAGGCGGGCGAAGTTTCATCGAAATGCGTCAGCAATTTTTTCAGGCTGGTCGCCTGAATCAACGGCGAATCGCCGGCCACCACGATTGTCGGTCCAGATTGTTTTTCGAGAGCCGGCCGGCACATTTGCACTGCGTGGCCCGTGCCCAACTGCTCGGCCTGGGTGACGAACTCGATGTCATCGGTCCGGTCGGCCAAGGCTTGGCGGACCAAGTCAGCTTGGTATCCCACGACAACGATTTTTCGGTGAATCCCGGCTTTTTCCAGTGCGTCGAGCACAAAATGGATCATCGGGCGATCGACCACCGGGCATAGCACCTTGGGCAGATCGCTATTCATTCGGGTGCCCTTTCCAGCGGCAAGCACCACGGCACAGGAGTCGTTCATTCGGCTCGTTTCCGGATAATTGGGTGGGTAAAAATTCAGCGAATCGAGATCGTCGCCTAAGATGGTGAACGGTGGAGGCAAAACAAACAAGCCGGGCCAATCAATCTGGCAATCGATCTGGACTAGCGGCGACCTATTTAGCGAAGATTACGGCGTCATGAAAACCGCCATCGACTTCGCCGCCTACGCCCTCGTTCGACTGATCGTCGCCGTGATCCAGACGTTGCCCCTTGATATGGGCGATGCGATGTGCCGGTTCCTGGCCTGGATGGTGGGCGAAAAGCTACGAATCCGCCGCCGCGAAACGGACGAGAATCTGGCGTTGATCTTCCCCGACGCTGATGACCAACAGCGACGCAATCTGCGATTTGCGATGTGGCACCACCTGTTGCTGATGGTATGCGAGATCGCCTGGGCCCAGCGGCGACTGCATCTGGCGAACTGGACCAAACACGTTCGATTTCGCAACAACCGCGAAATGCTCGGCCACATGCTGTCGAAGCGTCCCACCGTGATTGTGACCGGCCACTTTGGAAACTTCGAAGTCGGTGGCTACATGACCGGTTTGATGGGCATCCAAACCCTGACCATCGCACGTCAACTGGACAACCGATTCATTCACGCCTGGGTCGATCGATTCCGCAGCGCTAAGGGCCAAGTAATGGTCGACAAGGAAGGCTGTGCCACCGAAGTCGACCGCCACCTCAACAACGGCGGCATCTTGTCGCTATTGGCCGACCAACACGCCGGCCCGAAAGGATGCTGGGTCCATTTCATGGGCGCCCCTGCATCATGCCACAAAGCCCTGTCGCTGTTTTCGCTAAGCAGCAACGCGCCGATGATTGTCGGAGCGACTCGGCGGATCGGCGGCCAGCCGATGCAATTCGAAATCAGCTCGCACGCAATCGCCGATCCCTTGATCGATCGCGATACGTGCGAGTCGGTCACATCGCTGACCAACTGGTACAACGCTCACCTAGAATCCGCCGTGAACGAATCCATCGAACAGTACTGGTGGTTGCACCGGAGATGGCGAAAGCCGCCCGAACGAGTAGCCCGCCGTTTGGCGGCGTAGGTCAAACGCCGTCGTGTTGGCTGCTCGCCTGCTGAAACAGGCTGGCAGCCTGTGCTACGAATTCGCTCGTTATGACTAACTAGCCGGTCCCGTGCTGACGATCACTTGGCTAGGGCGGATGACACGGTCGTGCATTTGGAACCCGGTCGCCGCGACGTGCGCGATCATGCCTTCGGCGTGATCCGGTGATGGCATCTGCGAGATCGCTTCGTGAAAGTTCGGATCGAACAGTTCACCGAGCGCCGGGATCTCGCGAATCGAGTACTTGGCCATCGTGTCGTCCAATTGCTTGGCCACGATCGCGACACCATCTTTTAGGCCAGCAACCGCTGGATCATCGCCCGCCGATTCCATCGCTCGGTACAGGTTATCGCGAACTTGCAAAATGTCGTTGACCAATGGCGCGGCGGCGAACTTCAACTGGTCTTCGAAGTCGCGTCGCATGCGTTTGCGAAAGTTCTCGGCTTCGGCTTGCGCCATCAACACGCGTTTGTCGGCCGATTCAGCCGTTTGACGCAGACGTTCCATCTCGTCGTCGCGAGTCTCGGTGAACTGAACCGACGCCGGTTCTTGGTCGTCGCCTGCGGTGTCTTCAAAGGCTGCGTCAGTCGATTCGAATTCGTCGTCTTTGTTTTCGTTTGTCATCGGATTCAACGTCACTATTTATGATTGAGGTTTTGATTCGGTATCGAAAAAGGTCTTCAATTTGTCCAGGAAACTGGTCCGGTGGGGCAACACAGACTGGTGGTCTAGATCCGCCAGTTCGCGCAGCAATCGTTCTTGTTCGGCGTTAAGCTTCTTGGGTACTTCGATGAAAACCTGCACCAACAGATCGCCTGTGCGACCACCGCGAGGATCAACGACACCCTTGCCGCGAAGAGTAAACACGTCACCGTTTTGAGTCCCCCGCTCGACCCGCAACTGCTCGGGGCCAACCAACGTCGGGACTTCTATTTCCGCACCCAATGCGGCCTGCGTGTACGAAATCGGCAACTGCAGAATCAGGTCGCTGCCTTCGCGTTTGAACAACTCGTGCGGCTTGACCGTTACGAACACGTAACAATCGCCGACGGGGCCGCCGTCGGGACTGGCTTCGCCTTCGCCCGTCACACGGACTCGCATCCCGTCGTCGACACCGGCGGGAATCGTGACCGTCAATTCGGCCTTTTTGTTTTCCAATCCCGTGCCGCGGCAATCGCCACACGGCGAACCGACCTTTTGACCACTGCCATGACAATCCGGACACGCCGTTTGAACCCGCAGAATCCCGGCCGACTGAATCACTTGCCCGTGACCGCCACAGGTGCCGCACTGCGTTGGCTTGCTGCCCGGTTCGGCGCCAACGCCGGCACAGGTCTCGCACTTAACGCGGCGCCGGAACGAGATGTCCTTGTCGACTCCGCGAGCGGCTTCTTCCAAGGTCAACGTCACGTTGCAACGAATGTCAGCGCCCTTGCGAACCCGCCTGCGTCCACCGCCACCACGACCACGGTTGCCAAACAAGTCACCAAACATGCCGCCGCCAAACATGTCGCCGAAGGCTTCGAAGATGTCTTCGACGTCACCGTACTGGTGAACGCTGTCGACACCCGAGTGACCGTGCTGGTCATAGCGACTGCGTTTTTCAGCGTCCGAAAGGACTTCGTAGGCTTCGGTCGCTTCTTTGAACTTGGCAACCGCTGATTCGTCGTCACGGTTTTGATCGGGGTGATACTTGATCGCCAGCTTGCGATACGCGCGATCGATTTCCGTCTTTTGCGCGGTCCGCTCGACGCGAAGAATTTCGTAGTAGCAGGTCTTTTCGGCCATGAATCGTTCTAGGTTAGTCCCAGCGGGACGAAATAGATTGCCAGAGACGCGGGCGCGTCCAAACGCCTGCGAAGGGCGCCGGGTTCAAATCGCAAACGGATCAAAGCCCCAGCGGGGCGACATAAACGCGGCTTGTTATGTCGCACCACTGAGGCTTTGAACGGTTCGCGTCGACCGCGTACCAAGAGCAGGTGCTCCCGGTGATTAAATTTCGCAGCGACTGGGCGCCGCTGCGTGCAAAGCTAGACCAGCAAGACTTACAGCACGACGCCTTCAGGAGCGCGTCGTTCTTTGTCTTCCTTTTCAAGGTTCGTAACCAACGCTTCGGTCGTCAACAACAAACCAGCGATGCTGGCTGCGTTTGACAATGCCGTTCGCACAACCTTGACCGGGTCGATGACGCCAGCCTTGATCATGTCGGTGTACTCGCCGGTGTGGGCGTTGTAACCGATGGCCAATCCCTTTTGACGCACTTCGTCGACCACAACGCTGCCGTCGATGCCGCCGTTATCGGCAATCTGACGCATCGGTGCGTCCAAAGCATGCAAGACGATTCGAACGCCGACCTTTTCGTCGCCCTTCGCTTTCTTCATCGCTTCTTCGACAGCTTCGTAGCAACGAACCAGCGCCACGCCACCGCCTGGAAGAATGCCTTCTTCGACAGCCGCGCGAGTCGCGTGCAACGCGTCTTCCAAGCGAGCCTTGGTTTGCTTCATCTCGGCTTCGGTTTCGGCACCGACGCTGACGACGGCAACACCGCCGGCCAACTTGGCCAAACGTTCTTGGAACTTTTCCTTGTCATAGTCGCTGTCCGTTTGCTCGATTTGAGCACGGATTTGGGCGACTCGCTTGTCGACGTCCGCACGCTTGGCAGCACCTTCGACGATGGTCGTGTTGCCCTTGTCGACAGTGACCTTCTTGGCGCGACCGAGTTGTTCCAACGTGACGTTTTCAAGCTGGATACCCAAGTCGTCGCTGATCAACGTGCCGCCGGTTAGCGTCGCGATGTCACCAAGCATTGCTTTGCGACGATCACCGAAACCAGGCGCCTTGACCGCACAGACATTCAGCGTGCCACGCAACTTGTTGACGACCAACAAAGTCAACGCTTCGGCGTCGATGTCTTCGGCGATGATCAACAAAGGCTGACCCGTTCCGGCTGTCTTTTCCAACAACGGCACCAAGTCGCGAATGTTGCTGATCTTCTTTTCGTAAAGAAGAACTAGTGCATTTTCCAGGTTCGCTTCCATCGTGCCGGGATCGGTTATGAAATACGGCGAGATGTAACCCTTGTCGAACTGCATGCCGTCGACGTAGGTGACTTCCATTTCGCGGCTCTTGCCTTCTTCGACAGTGATAACACCGTCTTTGCCAACGCGTTCGAGCGCGTCCGCAAGCATTTCGCCGATCTTGTTGTCGTTGTTCGCCGAGATCGCACCGACCTGAGCCACTTCGGTCTTGCTGTTGACCGGGCGTCCCATTTCGACAAGCTTTGCGGTCGCCGCTTGGACAGCCTTTTCGATGCCGCGACGAACCGCGTTCGGGTTGCTGCCCGCAACGATGTTGCGAAGGCCTTCTTTGAAAATCGCACGTGCCAAAACCGTTGCGGTCGTGGTTCCGTCACCGGCCAAGTCCGACGTCTTCTGGGCGACTTCGATCACGAGCTTTGCGCCCATGTTTTCAAAGCGATCTTCCAGTTCAATCTCTTTAGCGACGGTCACACCGTCTTTGGTCACGGTGGGTCCGCCGAACGATTTATCGATGATGACGTTGCGACCGGTTGGGCCCATCGTCACCGCGACAGCGTTGGCCAACTTATCGACACCGGCCAACATCCGGGCGCGAGCGTGGTCTTCGAATAGCAGTTGTTTTGCCATGATTATGAATTCTCTATTGAATGGTTTTTTGTGAAATCGGTTTCGGATCTTTGAGATCAGGAATTAGGAAAATGGGTTTTTACGAAAACCTAAAACCTAATCGCTAAGACCTCTTCCTAAAGCACTTTTGCCAAGATGTCGCTTTCGCGAAGGATCTTCATTTCGACGCCATCGACTTCGATGCTGCTGCCGCCGTACTTGCCGAAGATGACCGTGTCACCCACCGCAACGGTCAACTCGCCACGGACACCGCTGTCCATCAACTTGCCCGGGCCAACGGCAACGATCTTGCCGCGCTGTGGCTTTTCCTGAGCCGAGTCGGGCAGAACGATACCACCAGCGGTGGTCGATTCAGCGTCTTCTGGCTTAACAACGACGCGGTCATCCAAGGGACGAAGATTAAGTTTGGCCATGATTGTTCTCTTCTTATTGTTATGTGTTTGTTGTTTTGAATTGATTGGTGCTGGAGGGCGTAGGCGACAGGTTACAGGCAACAGATGACAGGCTTTTTACTGTGACCTATCACCTGTTCGCTGTTACCTATTTCACTACATCATGCCGCCCATGCCACCCATTCCGCCCATGCCACCCATGTCCATGCCGCCCATTCCACCCATACCGCCGCCCATTCCATGGTCGTGATCGTGGTGGTCGCCGCCGGCTTCTTCTTCGACAGGAATGTCGACGACGAGCGCGTTGGTGGTCAGCAACAACGATGCAACGCTGTTGGCATTGGTTAGCGAGGTACGAACGACCTTGGCTGGATCGACGATGCCGGCTGCGACCAAGTCACAGTAGACTTCGGCGTTGGCGTCATAACCGTCGGTCTTGCCCTTCATTTGCAACACGCGGTTCACAACAACAGCACCGTCCAAACCAGCGTTATTGGCGATCGCTCGCAAAGGTTGATCCAACACATTGCGGATCACGCGGACGCCCAACTTTTGGTCGCCTTCGGATGCTTTTTCGAGCTTTTCGATCGCAGCACGGCAACGCAGCAATGCGGTTCCGCCACCGGGGACGATCCCCTCTTCCAAAGCCGCTTGAGTCGCCGCACGAGCGTCGTCGATCAACGCCTTGCGTTCCTTCATTTCGGTTTCGGTCGCGGCACCGACATTGATTTGTGCTACACCGCCAGCCAACTTGGCCAAACGTTCTTGCAACTTTTCCTTGTCGTAATCGCTGTCCGTGTTTTCGATTTCGCGGCGGATCTGTTCGACACGCCCATCAATGTCAGCCTTCTTACCCGCACCGCTAACGATGGTGGTACCTTCGCTGGTGATGCGAACTTGCTTGGCACGACCGAGGTCCGAGATCTTGACGCTTTCAAGATCGATCCCCAAGTCTTTGAAGATTGCCTTGCCGCCAGTCAACACGGCGATGTCGCCCATGATGGCTTTGCGGCGATCGCCGTAACCGGGTGCCTTCACAGCGCAAACCGACAAGATGCCACGCATCTTGTTGACAACCAAAGTCGCCAGAGCTTCGCTTTCGACGTCTTCAGCGATAATCAGCAGTGGCTTCTTGGCCTTGCTGATCGCTTCCAACAACGGAATCATCTTCTTGTTGCTGCTGATCTTTTCTTCGAACAACAAGATGTGACAATCATCAAGTTCGACGCTGACGTCGTCTTGGTTGGTGACGAAGTGCGGCGACAAGAAACCACGATCGAACTGCATGCCTTCGACAAAGTCGACGTAGGTTTCGTTCGAGCGGCCTTCTTCGACCGTGATGACGCCGTTCTTACCGACTTTGGTGAACGCGTTGGCAAGCACTTCACCGATTTCAGGGTCGTTGTTACCAGCGATGGTCGCAACTTGCTTGATGTCGCTCTTGCTCTTTTCGTTGATTGGTGTCGACAACTTGGCAACTTGTGCACAAGCAACGTCAACAGCCTTTGCCATACCACGTGTTAGCGCCATTGGGTCGGCGCCGGTTGCGATCATCTTGATGCCTTCGCGGAAGATCGCTTCGGCCAAAACGGTCGCAGTCGTGGTTCCGTCGCCAGCGACGTCGTTCGTCTTGCTGGCGGCTTCCTTGACCAGTTGAGCGCCCAAGTTTTCGAGCGGATCGTCTAGTTCAATATCTTCGGCGACAGTTACGCCGTCCTTGGTCACCTTGGGCGAGCCCCAGCCCTTGTCCAGCACTGCGTTACGGCCGCGTGGGCCGAGAGTGCTGCGGACGGCTCGCGCCAATTTGCTGACGCCGGCCAAAAGTGGGCCACGTGCGTCGTCGTCGAAAACGATTTGCTTTGCCACGACGTTAGTCTCCTGTGGTTCGTCGGTAAGTGATTTGTTGGTTGTTCTGTTAAGTGATCGGTGGATCGATCGATGGGGCCCCGCTTGTCTGCGACATAGGCGGCTTGTCTGCGACAAAGGCAGCGTGGCTGCAACGGTGGCAGTAAACGGGACCGACGGCCTCTTGTAAGCAACCCGTGTGCCGGAACACTCGGATTGCGCCGCAACATGTTTGCAACAAAGCACTTAACGCCGGCCAGCCAGGCAGTCCACCGGCCCCCTCGTGACAACTTGGCAGCACCGCCGGAGGAATCGGCCAAACGGAAAACAGCCGGCTCAACTCGCCGCCAAGCCCACCCGCAGAAATCAGAATTCGGCGGTGCCCCGCAGAACCAACGCAGCGACGAAACCCTGTCTAATACACCCCAATGGCTCTCTGACCGGACGTGCTATCGCTCACTTGCATTCCCCCCTCTCTCGCTCTCTCGAAGGATCGCCCTATGTCGTCTTCTCGCAAACCGTCGGCCGCAGTTACCGCCGAACTCGATTGTTTCATGCAGGGCCTCGAGAAACGGAATCCTGGTGAAGTCGAATTTCACCAAGCCGTCCGCGAAGTCACCGAGTCGCTGATGCCGTTCATCTTGGAAAACCCCAAGTACAAAGACGCGCAGATCCTAGAACGACTGACCGAACCCGACCGAATCATCATCTTCCGCGTCACCTGGGAAGACGACGCCGGAAACATCCGTGCCAACCGCGCTTGGCGAGTCCAATTCAATAACTCGATCGGACCCTACAAAGGCGGAATGCGTTTCCACCCATCGGTGACCCAAAGCGTGCTGAAGTTCCTGGGGTTTGAACAGATCTTCAAGAACAGCTTGACCGGCTTGCCGATGGGCGGCGCGAAGGGCGGATCGAACTTTAACCCCAAAGGCAAGAGCGACCGCGAAGTGATGCGTTTTTGCCAGTCGCTGATGATCGAACTGCATCGACACATCGGCGAAGACACTGACATCCCGGCGGGTGACATCGGCGTGGGCGGCCGCGAAATCAGTTTCCTGTTCGGTCAATACAAACGATTGGCGAACAAGTTTGTTGGCACGCTGACAGGCAAAGGTCTGGCCTTTGGCGGTTCGCTTGTCCGCACCGAAGCGACTGGATACGGCTGCGTTTATTTTTGCGAAAACATGTTCAACCGAATCGGTGACTCTGTCAAAGGCAAGACGGTCGTCGTTTCGGGCAGCGGCAACGTGGCGATTTATGCTGCCGAAAAAGCAACCGAACTGGGCGGAAAAGTCGTCACTTTGTCGGACTCCGGCGGCTTCATTCACGACCCCGACGGAATCGATGCTGAGAAGTTAGCGTTCGTTAAGGACTTGAAAGAAGTCCGCCGCGGGCGAATTTCAGAGTACTCGGACAAATACGCCAGCGCCTCGTTCCATGCCGACACTCGGCCTTGGGGCGTCGCCGGCGAAGTCGCACTGCCGTGCGCAACACAAAACGAACTGAACTTGTCGGAAGCGCAAACGCTTTTGAAGAACGGCGTGCTGGCCGTCGCCGAGGGAGCCAACATGCCGACCGAGCTTGATGCGGCCTACGCGTTTCGCGATGCAGGGATCCTGTTCGGCCCTGCCAAAGCGGCCAACGCGGGCGGCGTTGCGGTGTCGGGTCTGGAACAAAGCCAAAACGCGCTGCGATTGTCCTGGAGCCGCGAAGAAGTGGACACGAAACTGCAGACGATCATGAAAGACATTCATGAAAAGTGCGTCAAATACGGCACCGATGGCGACCAAGTGGACTACATCGACGGCGCCAACCTAGCCGGCTTCGTCAAAATCGCCGAAGCAATGCTGGCCTATGGCGCTGTCTGACGTCGGTCCAAGTTGAACGGATTGAACCTAAAACTGCGGCGAATCGGGCCGCGGTGAGAAGTCGTTGGCCATTCGTGCACGTGGATCGGAAAGCGGCTGGCCGGTGATCATCAAATACCCAACGCCCAACATCAACATCCACAATGGCGTCGTCACCAGCAAACCGAAATAGCACGCCAGCAAACCGGCAAACGACAGCATCGTCGTAATGACCATCAACAAAACGGACGTCAATTTGTTCTGCATCGTGATCGCAAACGAAGCCTTCAACGAACCCAACCAATCGGCTCGTTCGTCGACGACGATGTAGGCCCACGACCACAACAACCAGTACATCACCAACATCAACGGCAACAACACCACGACGGCAAGAACGACCAAGCCGACCGCGGCGCCTTCGCCGATCCCGGCTGCAAACGCCAGAGCCGCGATCACGCCGAAGACGGCAAAGACGAGGCCAGCGGCCAACATGATGACGATGACCCCAAGCAAGAATCGGCCGAACACCAAAATGGACGGCGTTAGTTTTGAAAGCGGCGAACTTTCGTCTCTGGCAACCGCCAACGCGACGCCGCAAAACCCAAGCGTGAAGTAGGTGCTAAGCAGATTGCAGAAAATACTCAGCAATCCAGCCGCAGCCGCAGCCACGTCCTGCCCAGCGGCTGCCCCGACACCCAACGAGACCAGGTTGGGGGCAAACGCCGCAACCAAACTGATCGCAAAGACAATCACATAGCCGCCGACCAAAATGCCCCAACGTTCTTTGAAAATGGACCACGTGACGCCGAAAATTTCTTCCACACTGCGTTTGCCGATGTCAAGGTTGCCGACGCTCGCGTTCATTGGCGTCGCCGCCGACGGTTGGTACGGATTGGTCGCGACCGGACGATACGATTCCTTGTCGATCGAGCCGCCAATGGGCCGGCTAAACGGGCTTTCGCCGGTCGCCAGCGGATCCGGTGTTTCACTGGTCGACGACGATGCCCCTGCCCCTCCAAATTCTGCCCCTCCAAATCCTGCCCCTCCAAGTTCCGTCCCCGGTTCCGGCGATGACGAATCCGGCACCCTGAACTGATCCTGACACGCGGGGCACTTGGCCATTTTTCCGGCCGCCGATTCTGGTAGTTCGAGCAGCCGGTTGCAGGAAGGGCAGGTTTGACGAAGCATGGCAGTGGACTCTGAAACTCGGAAACGGAAAACTCGCATCAAGAACTCGCATCAGCGGACGATGTTTTACACGATCCCAACGCCTGCTGCCGATGCCAGGCTGCCCAGATACTGTTATCGTGACGATTGAGTTCTTTCGCGCAACCGTTTTTTGCCACACTCTCTACCCGAAAGCACGCAGCCTGTGAGCGACCAGCGGCCCGACGAATCTGGCGACGAACCCGTCGTCGCCCTGACCGTCGATTCGATCCTCGGCGCCGACGGATCGATCGCGCGGCGGCTCGACGGATACGAGGCTCGCGAACAACAACTGCAAATGTCGCGGAAGGTTGCCGAGGCTCTGCGATCGGAAAAGCACCTGATCGCCGAAGCCGGTACGGGCACGGGCAAGAGCTTTGCGTATCTGGTTCCCGCGATCCTGTACGCGACCGAAAGCCAGAACGAGATCGAGACGAAGGAAGACGGCGAAGAAAAGAAACGCAGCCGCCGGATCGTTATCTCGACTCACACGATCAGCCTGCAAGAACAACTGATCGCCAAAGACGTTCCGCTGCTAAACGCCGTCATTCCTCGCGAGTTCTCGGCGGTGCTTGTCAAAGGTCGCTCGAACTATTTGTCGATCCGGCGAATGGAACGTGCCATCGCCAAAGCAACAACATTGCTTGCCACCGACGCCCAACATTCGCAGCTACGTGCCATCAAGGCCTGGTCCAAAGACACCAGCGACGGATCAAAATCGACGCTTCCCGTTCGACCCGACCCAGCGGTTTGGGACGAAGTGGTTTCCGACACCAGCAATTGTTTGGGCCGAAACTGCAAACACCACAAAGAGTGTTTCTATTTTCGTGCCCGTCGGCGGTCAATGAACGCTCAGATCATGATCGTCAATCACGCGATGCTGTTTTCGGACATGGCACTGCGCCGTCAAGGTGTTGCTATTCTGCCGGACTATGACGCGGTCATTTTGGACGAATGCCACACGATCGAAGCCGTCGCCGGCGATCACCTGGGGCTGCGCATTTCCAGCGGCCAATTCGATTACTTATTCGATCGACTTTACAACGACCGAACTCAAAAGGGCTTGCTTGTCGACAAAGACCTGACTGCGATGCAGCAATTGGTCGACCGCTGCCGTTTCGCGGCGACGAACTTGTTCGCTGACGTTTTGGATTGGTACGATTCGACCAAAACCAAGAACGGCCGAGTCCACCATCCCGACATCGTTGACAACCCGCTGAGCGACGCGATGGAGGTGCTGGCGGGTCAGTTGCAAAAGCAAGCAGCGGCGCAAAAACTAGAAACCGACCGCAAGGATTTCGAATCGGCGTACGATCGAATGCTGTCGTTATCGGGCGGACTTCGGCAATGGCTGCGTCAAGAAATCACGGACTCAGTTTACTGGGTCGAACGCACCGGATCGCGACGAGGAATGGACCGCGTCACGCTTGCCGCATCGCCGATCAATGTCGGCGAAACGCTGCGCAAGGAACTCTTTCAAAACAAGATGATCCGCAGTGTCGTGATGACCAGCGCGACACTGGCCACCGCCAGTGATGACTTTAAGTTTTTTCGTTCGCGAATCGGGCTGACCGGTGGGCTGTCGATCCAAGTCGGCAGCCCCTTTGATTACGAAAAACAAGCCAAGCTAGTCGTCGTCACCGACTTGCCCGATCCATCACGCGAACGAGAAGCATTCGAACAGTCGTTGCCGATGCAAATCAAACGCTTCGTCGGCCACACGGACGGCCACGCGTTTGTACTGTTCACCAGCTACGGTTTGCTAAAACGATGCGCCCAATCGTTGACGGGATGGTTGGCCGAGCGAGACATGCAGCTTTACACGCAGGGCGGCGAACAGAGCCGAACTCAATTGCTGGATGCGTTCCGCCGGTCGCAGCGCGGCGTCTTGTTCGGCACGGACAGTTTTTGGCAGGGTGTCGACGTTCCCGGCGATGCACTGACCAACGTAGTGATCACAAAACTGCCGTTCGCGGTGCCAGACCATCCGTTGCTGCAAGCGCGTTTGGAATCGATCAAAGCCGGCGGTGGCAATCCGTTTGGCGACTACCAATTACCCGAAGCCGTGATCAAATTCCGCCAAGGTTTTGGACGCCTGATCCGCACGCGAACCGATTCGGGAATCGTGGTGGTGCTGGACCCACGCATCAAAACCAAACCGTATGGCCGGACCTTCGTGCAATCGCTGCCAGACTTGCCGGTGGTGTACGTTTCGAAAGTCAAACGCCGCAAATGACTCAGGTTGAAAACCTAGCCCAAACAAACCTTTTCAAAAAAAGGTTCTGTTTCAAAGCTCGGCCATGACAGTGCTTTGT
>JBAUHR010000094.1:0-51198 GCA_049680385.1 Rubripirellula sp.
TGTACGCACCGTCATCGAAGACATCCGTCACTACGATCTCGTTCGGCTCGGTTCCGTGAAAGAACAAGCTAGTGATCGTAGGATCGATTCCGGACAGGTCGAGTTCGGCAACCCGCTGCAATCCCTCGTGTAGGTAGCCGGTATGGGAGAGCACGGTGTCATTGGGTGCCTCGACTCGGCGGCCGATCATCAGCCCATTGGCATCGTAACCATAGTGGATCGTTTGGATTTCAAGTCCGCTGGTGTCTTTCTCGACAACACGGATCAGACGACCGACTGGATCCCAAGTGAAGTGATCTTGCGTGAGCGCCGATGAAGTCACCCGAGGGGTCCGCCGAGTCAGTCGCCCTTCCATGTCGTACTGGTAATCGTAGCGATCGTCTTGGGCCAAGCGATTGTCGACACTGATCGTCCAGTCAGTGCTGGTGCTGCTGCGGCCGTCGGTGTAGTCGCGGACAAACGTGCTGACATCGATCGTTTCGATAGCCTGGGTCAACTGTCCAGCCTCGTCGTACGCGAACTCACGCGAATGGAGATGCAAGTCATTCACACCGTCGGTGAAGCGGCCTGACTGTTCAGCCAACCGGCCCACAATGTCGTAGCCATAACCGTGCTGCGCCAAGAACATACCACCGGCATCGTTGTGATGTTGAATCTGCTGTATCCGGCCACCCGGTGTGTAGTCAATGCTGGTGGTCGCGATCGCACTGGAATTTGCCGCAACGTCGAACCTTTCGATCTGGTTTCGTGAACCATCGGCATTGTAGCCGTAGCTAACTCGCTTGTCGTCCGGTTTGCCAACATCGTTCCAGATCGAATCAACGTTTCCGGGGGCAAGATCGCTGACCGTTCGCGTCCGCTGGGTTTGCCGGCCCAGGTAGTCAAAATCGAAGTCGTCGGTCCACAGATCGATGGCGTTACTGTTAAGGCCCTCGCCCCGTGACCGCAGGTCAGGTTGTCTCTTTGTAGCCTTTGCCTGTTTTTTCAGTGACGAGCCGTTCGTATTCTGATTCGGCAGCGGCTTGGTCGTCGAAGTCTTTCGTTTTCGATTGGCCTTTGGATCCGATGCGGCCCCAGGTCGTTGTGACCGAACTTCCCGACAGCGTGATCTCCCAAAATTTGCTCGACTTGCCGCTACTCAATTCATAGCGGCGTTTACTTGCGGCCTTGGCGGTTGCGGCTTGCTTCGTCGACTTTGCAGTTCGCCGTTTGCCTTTCTTCGTCGTCGGTTCGGGATCGTCGCTTACGATCGGCTTGCGAGACTTTTGAGGCACCGCCAATTGGTCCAAGATCATCGGATCCTGGATTTCTTCATCGCGGGCAAGCAGCAAGACCTTCGCAACGACTTCGGCCGTCCGAGGATCATCGTCGGCGAACGGCAGGAACAGGCGACCGCGATGCTGTGCATGAACCGGCAGGATGGCCAGTGCGCCGCCAGGCATCCGCTGGACATTGCCACTTCCCAGATGCAGCGAATACTCGCCGTAGTGACCCTTGATGAACGCGTGCGATTTTTTGATCTGGACGTTTCCAAGTTTCAATAGCTTGCACGTTTCGGTGATCAACATCGCTCGCATTTCGACGGTCGACGCGCTGGCTTCGGGGTCGACTTCTCCTCGATGGGCGACGCTGACGACCAAATCAATGTCCCGCATCACTTCGCTGAATACGTTGGCGGGTACCTTCGCCAACTTCATCGGCCGGTAGTCATCACGCGCACGAAATTGCACGGTTTCCAACGTCAATCCCTCGATCTCCGCTGCCGTTCCAAAGTCCCACTGGAAACAAACTTCGGCGACCAACGACAATTCGTGAAACGTCTTGAATACCTCGTCTTGCGTGTTCCATCCCCGACTATTCCAAAGTGCCATCGCTTGCCGCGGACCGATCTGTTGGCCAGCGAAACGCGATGATGCAGTCACGTCCTTTTTCTCTTGCGGCGTGACGACGTATAGCTCGCGGAAGATTTGCTTGAACGGTTGAACCCGCTCGGACTGGAAACACTCGCGTTGCCATCGATCCCACTTTTTGGACTTCAACAGATCCGAAGGGTGAGCGATTCGCAGTGATTCGCTCTTCTTGATTGGTTCCAGCTTTCCGGCATGGTCGCGCAAGACTTTTCCGCCTTTGTCGGGATAGCCCATGATGCCCTCGCCAACCAGGATCAGTCGGCTCAACTGTGGTGCAAGGATGGCGTGCTGCATCAACTGGATCAGCTCGCTAGACGAGATCTCGTCGCCACGACACATCGCGGATTCCAACGACTGTTTCATGCGAGTCGACTTGGTCCGCAGTTCTTTCCCTCGCTCGGCAAGATCACGGATCGCAGCGTGTTTCTTCTTGATCGGCGCGGGGATCGACTTGAGTGGTTTTTCGCCTCGCCGGATACTGATTTGCGGCTTGGCCGATTCATCCAACGAAAGCGTCACCGTGACTCCGTCCTTGGTCACCGAGACAGGCCCCTGTGCCAAGTCTTTTACCGATTCGGCTTCGAGCGACCATTCCAGCCGCAGCGGGTCACGGTATCCGGCCAATCGAGCCAGGTTCGAAAACCCGATGTCCAGCGCTCGAAACGCCTCGGGTTTGGTCAGGCTGGACAATCCCCGCGCGTACTTCTTGTACGCCTGCAGCACCTCGTATCGATCCATCAAATCCTTGTCTCGTTTGGCACCCTTTTCCAGCGGCAACAGTCCCAACAGACGAACGTTGTCCTTCAGGTTTCGCTTCTTGATGCCATCGACGAGGTCCTTCTTCTTTGCTTTTCCGAGCAACACGTCGGCCAAGAATTGAGCTTTGCGGGCCTGCGACGCATTGGCCGAAAACTTGGCGGCCTCGGACAACCCTTGCCATCGCTTCGATCCGAGTTGTTCCCACGTACGATGGAACCACTCGACATCGACAGCTCCCTCGCGTCGGTCCTGCCCAGTCAGGGGCGTTCGTTCGAGAACCAATCGTTCCCACGCCGACATCTTTGGCGGCTTCTTGATCGATTGACTCTCTGCATCATCTTCATCGTCGTAGTCGTCAAATTCGTCGTCGTTATCGTCGACGTCATCTTCCAAGCCCTCGGCCCCGGCGGCCGCCGTTTTCGCCGAATCGTCCCAGTTGCTCATGTGGGCGAGGAACCAATACAGACCTTCGGCGAAACCGTCCCACTTCAAATGGGCTTCGATGAACTTGGTCCACTGCGGCGCCAAGAATGCTAGTTCCAGTAACCGAGTTTCGTCGCAATACCCATCGGCGATCGCTTGCCGGATCAGTTTCGAAAACTGCTGTGGCGTGTCATTCGGGCCAGGGTGCGTGACGGACACCAATTGAGTCAATGTCGCCGCGCGACTCTTTGTCGGTGACGCATTCCATCCTCGGACGACCTTGAACTTGTCGCGGCCCAAAGTCGCCATGATCCGCATCAGAGTCTCGGTGCCGACCAATCCGGACAATTCCATCGCAGCCGCCGACGCAACCGTTTCGGCTTCGCCACGCGCCAGCTCGATCTCCAAAATTCGCTCGCGGGCGCGCTCGATCCATTCTTCCAACCCGTCGGTACTCGACAGCGTTTCACGCGATGCTTTTGCGAGCGGGACACGCGTCAAGTTGGACAGGTCGTTGTATCCCGACCATCGACCGCGTCCCGGGCCCAACATCACGTCGGCAATATCATCGAACGTCGCGAATCCGGATCGGAACGAATCGGCGACGTAATCCAATTCCATTCGATTGCGCGTCGCCCCCGGAATCGGTTCGTCATGAAATCGGTTCAATTGCCAGATGCGTTGCCGCTGCTTCTTGGTCAGCTTGATGTCGGTTCGTTTGACGAAGCGATCCAGACACTGCTCCCAAGAGTTAAACACGTCTAGATTGCGCCAGTCTTTTTCTTCGTCGCTGTAGTCGTCCTCGTCATCTTTGGCCAATTCAACCAGGGCTTGGTTCATCGCGGGCGGAACATTCGCAAATGCGTTCTCGGTGCAATCGAGCAGATAGTCGACACAGCCCTTGGGGATTTCAAGATAGAAGAGCCATTCGACGATTTCGGCGACCAGCGACTCGTTGCGAAGCTTTGGCGGGTTCAACTCGCCCAACACACCCAGGGCAAGCTTCTTTCGATCCGGCTTTTTTATCCAGTCACGAAGGTCGTCGTAACGGTACTCGCCGAAAACTTCCGCTGCCATCATCGCGCGAAGCAATTCCAATCCATCGGAGTCCTTCAGCTTGGCGGATCGTTTCGACTTCCATGCTTCCCAGACTTCCAGCAGCGGAAATTTCTTTCGCTGTGGACCAAACGGTTTCTTCAGATCAAGGTTGGGAAGGAAATAACTCTCGACTTCGCCCAGCGGCATCTCTTGTGTGTCTCGCCAGGACTTGATTTCGACAATCTCTTTGCGATGAACATGAACCAAGTCGTCCAAGTCTTTCAGACAAGCGACCGCCGCTTTGGAAATCGCAAGAACCTTCTTTTTCTCGGGTGCAACGATTGGACTGCGTTTCTTGGGGTCCATCAGACCGAAAGCATTGTCGAGGCTGTATGCCTGGCGGTCCGAGGTCGCGATCGCGTCAAGCTGAACCTTTTCGTCGGCCGTAATCTGCTTGCGATTGGCTTGGTACTCGGCCGCCCGTTCTTGGCAAGCCGTGCGCAGCTCGACGCCACTCAATGCGGATCGCTTACCGCGTGAAACGGCCTTGGATTTCGCGGTTGTCTTTCCTTTCGTCCCGCGACGAGGCTTCGGCTGGTCCGGTGCCGGTTCGCTCGCTTCTTGGTTCGCCCGCTCGGACAACTGACGCAGCATTTCCAGTCCGGCCAGCCGGCGGTTGCGTGTGCCATCACCGAGCAATCGATCGGCACTGGCCAGCACCGCATCGATCGGACCTTTCAACAGAAAGCTGACAACGGCCAATCGCAAATCCGCCGACGTACGACTGAGGTAGCGTTCCAAGACCTCGCGTTCATCGTCGGTCGGCAGTTTGTCCTTCAAGGCTTCGAGCGCGGCCTCGCGAACATCCGCAGACGCATGGCCGGCCAACTCGAATAACGTCGAACGAGTCAGCGGATCCCATTTCTTCTGGGAACTCAAGTGCTCGATCACGCTGCGGTGCTGCCAACTATTGAATCCCTTTAAGTAGGGCAGCAGGACCGTGGGTGGACGGTCGCCCAGTTCACCAAGCAAGCACTCGGCGACAACGTTGCGATCAGACTTCCGCTCGGTCCAAGGCCAAACGATCGGCGCCAGCTTCTTGGGTTTCTCGGGCATCCGCGCGTACAGTCGTTCAAGCCTGGCAAAGTTCAGCTTGTCGGTCTTGCGGGACGATTTTTCGTCGACCGAATCGTCGTCGTCGACATCAAGGTTGTCGGCGCCGGAAGCCGCCAATAACGCGATCTGCAAATTGTCATCGTCGATCGCAATCTTCATCGCTTGGACGGCATCCTTTGTCCCAATCAACGAAAGCATCCAGGCGGCCACATAGCGAACTTCATCGGACGGATGCTTGAGCAACTTTGCCGCTTGCGGCACGGTCGAGGGCACGTCATGGAAAGCCATCGACCACAACCCGCGATAGACCGTCTCGGCATCGCTGCTGGTAATCGCCTTCTTACGCTCGTCAGCGGATCCAATGAACCTCAAAATCTCCTCGACGTACTCCGTCATGATCTTGGTGCTGACAGAATCCCAGAGCAACCCGAACCACAGGTTGACCGATCGGCCGACACTGCTGAAGCGAATCAGATTCTTGTCCAAAATCAACTTCAGCATTCGCTCAAACGCGTTCGGATGGGCAAGGTGCGACATTTGTACGATCGATTGGCGAAGCCCTTCTTGGCGCTGGGCTGCCAACAACGTTTTCTCGATCAATTCCCAGCCCTCGGTGCGATTGGACCCCAGCAGTGATCCGATCACATGGTCACCCATGATGCCGACGGAGTGCTCGCGAGTGACCGATTGACGCAGAATTTCGTAGACTTCGTCACCGACGGCGCCGCGTTGATCGAGCGCCGAAATCAAAATCGGTACCACACAGTCCCCCGAGTACGAGAACGCGTAGGGCGTCCATGTCGCCAACCAAGGCAGCGTGATCACTTGCGGATCGAAGTCAGAAATACAGTGAACAAACGACGCAAGCCAATGGATTCGCGACGACAACGTCGCGCTGGGATCTTTGGGCGATCGAAACGGACGGTGGACGTATCCCACTTGGTAAGGCGTCGTCTTGAGATGCTGCCACGCATCTTCCATCGCCTTGTCGATCTTGGGTGCAAAGCAAGCGAAGATCTTTCGCCGCTTGGCGGCCGAGAGTTTTTCAAATTTGGCTTGTTGAACAACGACCTTCTTGTGGGCCGTTAACCATTTCGCGTGATCGTTCCAACTAGTCGGCAGATCGCGTCCCATCTCGTCCAGATCCAAAATTGCGAACGCGGGCCCGCGCAGTTCTTTTGGCAGACGCTTGATCTTCGCAACATACGGATAATCGCCGGGCTCGTCCGATTCGATTCGAAACGCATTCAGTTGTTTTTCAATCGCAGCGGTCTTTGACATCTCGTCCTCGTCAATGGAACTAACCGCCCGACAACATTGTCAGACGAATGAAAGTGATTCGGCTGTCCTCACTCAGAAAAACTTGTTTATCCAAGTCCTTTTGTTCTGCTTCATCAATGACGACCAAGTAGATGCCATCCTCGAACGCTTGCAGCGCGTTGTACACGGCTTGCCCTTCGTCGACTTCTTGGACGTCTTGCTCGCGACCGCCCATGTCGATTTTGCCCAGCGAGGCGGCCTCGTCGATTTGATCAGCCGACAAGGCGCGGATGAATTGTCGATCATGCTGGCGAATCCGAAACAGTTTGACCTGCTCGATCACAATCCGCTCGATCAGATCGCGCAGCGTTGGTCCGCCATCACCATCGCCGCCATCGGACGGTGGAATCGGGATGGACCAATCCGCGAACAAAGGTCGTCGGCTTCCAAGCGCCTTGCCGGTCACAATCATTGAGGTGCCCACAGAACAAAATCGTCGATAAGAACCGACCATTGTTAGGGCCGGCGGATCACCATGCAACCAAGTTGCCCACAACGGCATGGTTGACGATCGAATTGGCAGCCGGGCGCTGGTAGAATACCCAGCTTCAATATCTAAAAAACTCGTCGCGGGTAACGATCGGTTTCGATGGCAGCTTCTGATAAACCTATCCCAGACGACGCCGACATCTGTATCGGCATCGATCTTGGCACAACGCACTCGTTGGTTAGCGTCTTTCGCGACGGGCAACCAACGCTGATTCCCAATCGGCATGGCAGTGTGATGACACCTTCGGTCGTGGGTGTGTTGAAAAACGGCGAAGTGGTGGTTGGACAAACAGCCAAAGAACTTCGCGTGACCGATCCTGATCAATGCAGTTGGTGTTTCAAACGCTACATGGGCCAGGATCGTCGCTTTCAATTGGGCAACAAAGAGTTCACGCCTCACGAGCTTAGCAGCCTGGTCCTGCGTTCGCTGAAAAACGATGCCACCGAAGCGTTGGGGCGCGAAGTCACCGATGCCGTGATCACGGTTCCTGCGTATTTCAACGATCACGCACGACAGGCCACTCGTTTGGCCGGCGAAATGGCGGGGCTGAATGTGCGCCGGATGATCAACGAACCGACCGCTGCAGCTTTGATGTACGGTTTCAACGATCGTGATGACGAAAAGAACATCGTCGTGATCGATCTTGGTGGCGGCACGTTTGACGTGACCGTGATGGAGGTTTTTGAAGGCACGCTGGAAATTCGCGCCAGCGCAGGCGAGAGCTTATTGGGTGGCGAAGATTTCACGGACCGGATCGTTTCGGAAGTGCTCTCTAACGAAAACTCTAGACTGGAATTGGCCGAACTGAACGATCCGCTGCGTGTCGCGCGTCTTCGCAGCGAATGTGAAACGGCCAAGCGAGCGTTAGCGACCGAAGAGTCTGCGTCGATCCGGGTGCCCGAAAGTGACGGACGCTTTGGCGATTCACCTAAGAAGTTTCGTATTGATCGAAAAGTGTTTGCTCGTTTGTGCAATCCACTGATGCAGCGGATCGCCGCACCGATAGCCAGGGCGCTGCGTGACGCGGAAATCCAGCCACGCGAGATCGACGAGATCATCTTGGTCGGTGGCGCAACGCGAATGGATGTGTTGCGTCGTTTCGTAGAAGACTACTTTGGCAAGCCGGCTGTGATGCGGCATAGCCCCGACGAAGTGGTGGCCTTGGGCGCGTCGATTCAAGCGGCTTTGATCGATCAAGACGCGGCCGTCGATGACATGATCATGACGGACGTTTGTCCCTTTACGATGGGCGTCGAAGTCGTGCGAGAATTGGGCGGACAAATGCGTGAAGGCTATTTTTCGCCGGTGCTTCATCGCAACAGTACGATCCCAATTTCCAAAGAAGAACTCTACAGCACCGTTTCCGCTAACCAGACTTCGGTCACGATCAAGGTCTACCAAGGCGATGCACGCAAAGTGGCAGACAACGTCTTGTTGGGTGAATTGGAGGTCAGTCCCTTGCCGCCCGGACCCGCAGGCAATCCCTTTTACATCCGCTTCACGTATGACATGAGCGGAGTGTTGGAAGTGGAAGCGTACGCACCAAAGGGCAAGAAGTTTCGCACTGTGCTGACCAACCACGTGAAAGGTTTGTCCCCCAAAGCCGTTCAGGCAGCCAAACGTCGCATCGGCGAATTGAAATTTTATCCCCGTGAAGATTTGGCCAACCAGCAACTGGCACGTTTCGCGGAACGTATGCTGGGTGAACTGCATCCAAGCCAACGCAACCAACTCGATGGTACGCTAGACGCATTCGAAGCTGCGATGATTCGTGCGGATCGTAACGAATTCGAGATGGCAAGACAGCAGTTGTTGATGTGCTTGTCAGCACTTGGACTGGATCCTGATGGAGAGCAGGCATAGTGACGTCGGACTCAAACGCAGCAATCGCAAAAGCGTACGTGCGAGAAATGTTGGAAATGAATCCGATGTGGGAGTCGTCGTCAATTTTGCGGCGACGTCGTGAACTCTGGGGCAGCGATGTTCAAGACAGCACGTCCCCAACGGTTGCAACAACCGCCGCCGCGGCAACGTCGTCGACTCACGTTGACGAACAGGTCGACCGGCGGCGTGAGCAACGAGCCCGTCGCTCGCTGGAGACTCTTCAAAATGAGTTTTTCCAGCTACCGGACGACAAGCTAAAACAGCACCTTCATTTTTTGACCCATGATCGCTTGCCCGAATTCGCGGCCGTCGCGAAGCGTTTGCAAACCGTCGCGCAGCATCGTGACACGCTACTGAAAATCAACACGGAAGTCGACGACGAAAAATTCAACTACTCGCTGCTGCTAGGACTGGTCTCTCCTGCAGCAAAGGCTGGATCGTTAAGAGAACAGTACATCGAATCGATCATTGCCGAGCGTCGTGTGAAGCCAAGTTGCGAGATGATCGGCAACCTTGTGCAGCAGTATCCAGAGATTTATGAACTGGAACGCGACTGGCTAAACTTGTTTTTGGACAAACAAAACCAAAAGGAATGGATCACTCAATACGCGGTGCGCGGTCGTCGTGGGCCAACGGCCACTCGACGTGGGGTTAGTTTGGTTGGTTTTGCGACCATTGTCGGACTGATGATCATCGGACCGCTGCTCGGGACCACAAAAAGGAATCGAACGAATACGAACCGCAGTGTTCCAGTGACACCGGGGGTCCATTGGTCCGGTCCAGAGACTCAGGAGTTCGAAAAACGATTGTTTAAGGCGTCAGCGCCCGATGGTGCGGTACCGGAAGTCCTTGACCATCAAAACACGTTCCCAACCAATACGCCTGAGCAATTCCCGACCCAACTGAAATATCCCAACTCGTCGCAAGACGAATTGATGCAGCAACTTCGTCAACGACCGAACTCTGCTGTCCACCCGTCGTTGCTGGATCAATTGGACGAGATGAGGAGTCAATTTCCGGATCCATCATCCACACCCTGGGACGCGGTCCCGGGTGACTTGCGAAGGTCGCCGCGCGACTTGCAAAGGTCACCGACCGGGCGTTTAGATCCCTTCGGTGATCCGAGGCTACCCAGTTCGCGGTTGCCGTCGTTTGCGCCACAGTCATCTCGCCCCGGTTCTTCAAATCGCGGTTTCTCTACGCCGGAATCGTTTTCGCCGGGAATGTTCCCGTGAGCAATTTGAATTTGTTGCCGCACGATCCCGAAGGCTTTTTTGCGCTTTCGCATCCGTACGATCGGCGCGAATTGAAACGAGCTTACGGAAAAGCGATTCGGCAGTACAAACCGGAAACGCATCCACGCGAATTCCAATTGATTCGTGATGGATACGAACGACTGGAAAAACAACTTCGGTACGGCCGCCAACAACAACAGCAGGCCGAAGCCGAAAGTGCCTGGGCACCTGTCGCCGACAAGCATGATCCGCAACCGGCGTTTGCTGCCGCGGCGCCAGACAACACGCGTGAACCAGCATCGCCTGCGCGAAAAACGGAACTGACGCTCAAGCAGTTGGCTGTCGTTGACCCAGCAGCGGCCCTTCGAAAGTTGCGGACTAAGAAACGACTGTCGCCACCGGATTTCTATTTGGCAGCCGTCTTGGCTGACGCCACCGCAGGCGAACCAACGATCAAGTATCTCAGTCATCTGATCGAAGGCTTGGCCGTTTTCCCAAACGATCCAGGGCTAATCGCTTTGGCGGCTGACTTTGTCAAGTCCGATGTGCCTGATCCCATTGCGGCGAAAGTCGTGCAGTTCATTGCCAAGAAATTGCGTTCGCCGTTGTTCTACATGCTGACCGAATCACTGTGGTTGCGTTTGGTCACGAAGATTTCGTTTGACGATTTTTCCGACTTATTAAAAGCGTGTGAGCAACAAATTGTTCAATCAGATCCCGCTGCCCGCATCGCATTCTATTTACGATTGCTGAGAACAGCGATCTGGGTCGCACCGCTGCAATGGACCGATCGAATTTTGCAGGGCATCGAATCACAGTCGGCCGAACTGGAATACGGTACACAAAACGACCTGGAGTTTCTGACGGAAATTCGTCAGCTAATGCAATTCGATTCCACCGTATCGAATCCAGTCCGCAAGCAGTTGTTCGGCGCAGTACGATTGGCTTGCCAAAACGACGAAGCTGCGGCGGTTGCACGGATCAGTCAAATCCTGTCCGATCTTGGCCGCGATGCAACGGCGATCGAGGAAGCGTTTCCGCTAAGCGTGACTTTGGACTTGCCCCCCGACGATTTGATTTGGGTGTCCATGGTTCATCGCTTGGTTTATCAGATGGAATCGTACATTTTGGAAGCCGACGAGATTGATTCGGACCGCATATACACGCAAACGGCACACCTACTGGATGACTTGGGGCCAACAGCAGGGCACGTTTTGGCCGGCGTTGAACGCGCAAGAAGTCGTTACAAACAGGGACCACTGATTCTGTGGCTGATCGTCGGATCCATTGGCGGAACACTAGCCATCATTTTGCCCTCCTTCATGCTGCTTAATGACTCCGCCGCTGCGTTGGTCTGCGTCGCCGGCATTTTTGCGATGTTTGTGGGGCTGTTGACCAGCTATTACCGCTGGCTGTTTCCAAAGGTATTGCAACCAAAAATGGAAAAACAACAGCACCTTTGGTTGATGACGGCGTACGCCAAGCATTGGCGACGTCGCTTGTTCCGTTTTGCCCAATCCAATAACGAAACAGCGCACTTGCATGCGGCAAGAATCGACGCCGTCGGCCCGCAACTCGGGAAGACCGATATAAGCAACACGGTACTGCACTTTATCCGGCAAGACATCGGTTTTTGCATTTTCGCTGCAATTCGATCCGTGGCCCGCTGAATTCGATACGCGTGAATTCGTGGATATTAACCCCCGTCAAAGAGAACAGAGTCGCGGGACCACACCGGGATGCTGGTTTCGGATTCCCCCTTCGTGGCCCTGCGACTCCGTTCGCAGGGTGTATTCCGTGCGTAACGGTTCACGGAACTGAGTGAGTGTTCTTAAAGAAAAGAGATCAACATGCGGTACGCAAGTACGAAGAAGTGGCAGGAATATGAGGGCGATGTATCTTCCTGCCACCATATTCCTGCCAAAAACAGGGGAACGGTTCACGACTTCTAAGGAGCACAAAATGCCACGAAATTTTGGATTCGCGTGAAAACAAATGGGGTCGGTGGGCTCTTTCTAGTTGTCCTGAAACACTTCGGCAATTCGAACCCCACGAGTCACCATCATGCGAGCGGCAACTGAATCCTCATTCTTGGCGAGCGATGGCCAAGAGATTTTCTATCGCTATTGGAAACCTGATTCGCCGTCGGATCGTGCCGTGATGTTGTTCCATCGTGGGCACGAGTATTCCGGGCGATGGCAGGATTTTGTTGATACCAGCGAACTGGATGATTGTTGGTTCTTTGCTTGGGATGCCCGTGGGCACGGACGGACCGCCGGCGAGCGGGGTGCGGCGGAGAGTTTCTCGCGAGTGGTGAAAGACGCTGATGAGTTCGCCAAACACATCGACAGAACATTCAAAATTCCACTGAATCGAATGGCGGTCGTCGGCCAGAGCGTCGGTGCGGTGCTGGCGGCAACTTGGATCCATGACTACGCGGCTCCGGTGCGATCACTTGTTCTTGCCACGCCTGCGTTTCGGATCAAGCTGTACATGCCGCTGGCGATCCCGGCCTTACGATTGTGGAATCACGTTCGGCCGGGTGGATTCATCAAGAGTTACGTCCGGCCAGGAATGTTGACGCATGACGTCGACCAAGCCAAAGCTTACGCCGACGACCCGCTCGTATCCCCTCAAATTGCAACCAACATTCTGTTGGATCTGCACGACACTTCGACTCGTTTGGTGGACGACGCCAGCGCCATCCATACGCCGACGCTGATGTTCGTTTCGGGCAAAGACTATGTCGTTCGCCAGGACGTTCAGCACCAGTTCTTTGATCGCCTATCATCAACGGACAAGCAAATCGAGGTGCTCGACGACTTTTATCACAGTACGTTTTGGGAAGCCGGTCGCGGCGAAGTGATTCGCCGTAGTGGCGAGTTCATTCGCGAACGTTTCGCGTCACCCTCTGATGATTTGTCAAGCGAAACTGCGGCGAAGGGCTCGCAATCGAAGTACGAACAACTGAAGCAGCCGCCATCGGCCCTCAGCCGCGCGTGGTTCGGACTGCAAAGTTTTTCCTTGGGCACAGCCGGCCGGCTCAGTCGTGGCGTCCAGATCGGTTGGCGAGACGGTTTTGATTCGGGACAATCGCTCGATCACGTCTATCGGAATCGGTCCAAAGGAATCACGCCGATCGGTCGGATGATCGACCGCGGATACCTCGACTCGATTGGTTGGAAAGGAATCCGCCAACGCAAAATCAACATGGAACGTTTGCTCGATGAAGCGATCGCACAGCAGGTCGATCGATTCGGCGAGATCACGATTCTAGATATTGCCGCAGGCCCAGGGCGATACGTTTTGGAAACACTCAAACGCAACGAATCGCTGCCGATTCGAGCAATCCTTTGCGATCGTGATCCTGGGGGAATCGCCGAAGGAAAAATCATCGCCGATGAGTTGGGACTGTCTGATCGCGTGGAGTTTCGGCAAAGCGATGCGTTTGATCCAGCGAAAATCGGTGACGCGGTTGGCGACCGGCCGGTTCATATTGCGATCGTTTCAGGCCTGTATGAATTGTTCCCCGAAAATGAACCCGTCCAGCGATCGTTAGCGGGTATTGCCGATGTTTTGGTGGACAATGGTCGATTGTTGTACACCGACCAGCCATGGCATCCACAACAGGAAATGATCGCTCGCGTGCTGCCCAATCGCGATGGCGCCCCGTGGGTGATGCGATGTCGAAGCCAAGCGGAAATGGATGCGTTGGTTCGCGAAGCGGGGTTTGGGCGTGATCAAATGCTGGTCGATCGCTGGGGAATTTTCAGCGTCGCCACAGCAGCAAAATGCCAATCGAATCTTACCGCTGACACCCATCCGTCATGCCGAGCACTCGCGGATGGCGATCCTGCAGACTCGACACACGCCCACGCGAGAACACCTAGAATGGCAACCACCGAGGACAATCGCATTTGTTCCTAAGTTCAGTAGCTGTTGCCGTAGGAAAGTCTGTTCGTGCCACATGATCACCCATTGCCACGGTTGGCCACCAGGATGGTGGCTGCCGAATCCGACAACGCGCGAACGAGGCTGCTTCGCCAGGAAATGCCACGTTTGTACCGACACTTGAAACGAGTCAGTGTCGAGCTTGATCAATTGAGCCGCTGGGGAATGTCGGTCAACTTAGACGAGCTTGCTGGTGTCGAAATTGTATTGCCGGACATTCTAAGGGTGATTGGACAGTGCGCTGGCGTCACGATGCAGCCTCCAGCTTATCACGCGGGACTGCAACACACATACGGATACTTGCTTAGCTTGGTGGAGACGCCGTACGGATACAAACGCGATCGTTGGCTCAGCGACCGAATCGAAATCGGTTTCGGGCTGCCAAAGGATTCGCTTAGCGCGTTTCCGCGCCGCGGAACCTTGTTAGGCAACTTGACCGATTTCTTAGTCCGACTGTCGATGCGAGAAGGTCCGCCGGCGAAGTCAGTGGGCGCGGTGGCGAGATTCGAAAGGCTGTCACTCGAACGGACACCGGGAACCCGAATCGTCGAGGAAGTTGAGTGGGACGGCGGTGGAACTGCGTGGCTGAGAACGGACCTGTTTCGCATGCCCCACACACCGGACGCGGGCCTGTTGGTCTATTCCGTCAAGCAATCGCGTTCGGGTTGGAAGTTGATCACGACGTTCCCAATTCAACAGCCAATTTGGGACGAGCTATTGGCTCCATCGCGATTCGGTAGAAAGCAACCGATTAAAGTTCGATACAATGGCTTCGTGAACAACTTTCCCGCCGACGGTGTCTTGGGAAAACGTACGAAGACCGACCTATAAGGAACGAGCGAACAACATGGAAACGAGCCACGACAACGAAAACGATCAATCGCCTGCTCAACCAGTCGTTGGAACCGTTACCGATCAAATTGCCGACTCGTCAAGCGACGACACACAGGACGCGTTGGAGGCCGAGAACTTAATCGAGACGTACCAGATCATTGGCGAGTGGATTCGCTTTGCCGATGCAAAGGCTGCCGCCGTATTGGCCGTCAACGGTGCGCTTTGTGGCGTCTTGATTCCGACTTTGCACGAATACACCCACCTGGAACAAACTCATCCGACCGCTTGGTGGGGCACGTTGGTGTCGACTTCGTTTTTGCTGTGGTTGATCGCCATGATATGGTCGTGCGTTTTGGCGTTCCGGTGCATTTTGCCGTTTCGACATCGTGGCAAGCATCCAGCGATTGGCCACGCTGATCACTTTCACCCCGCTGCGATCTCACAGTCCTATCGGATCGATCAGACCGAAGAATTCGCCAACGAAATCACGCGAATGGGGATGAGCGGCCTGAAACGCGAGATCGCCATTTGCATGATGCTGGACTCGCATGTATCGAGCGCAAAGTATGGCAGCGTGTCGAGTGCGATCCGCATGCTGGCGCTCAGTGCCGTGCTGGGCTTGCTGTACATGCTGTCGATTCAGTTCTGATTGCAAACCAGCTTGAAACAAAATCGAACGACCGATCTACGCAGCCCGTTGTTCTTGCTGTGCCGCCAATCCCATTTCTTGCAATGTGTTGCGGCCGTTGTGTCGATTGGCGATCACCCGAGCATGCGCGATCGACCGGCCTTGGATTTCGGTTCGGCGTTTGACGAACTGACGCATCAGTTCAGGAATCTCACTGCGGTCTTGATAAATAAACCCTATCGACCGATGACCACCAGCCAACCGTACTTGATCCGCCAACCAGCAACGGTCGGGAACGATAACGGGAATCCCACGAGCGAGCATTTCCAACAGCACTCCGCTGCACCGGGCAACGTACCGCCGCGGTTCGTACAGAAACAAACCCAAGTCCGCAGTGTCGAGCCATTGGTGATAGTCCGTCGTCGACAGATTTGAGGTCATGATTTCCAACGGGCCTTTTAAATCGGGATTTGCGATCGCGTTTCGATAACTGCGATGCAGCGACGACGGAATCATCGTTTCCCAATTCTGAGCCGGCATTTGCATCGACAACCGAGTGCGGCCTGACTTCAAAAGTGTCTTTTCAATCCCGGTGATCAATTCTGAAATGGCATCACGCCCCTTCTCTGCCCTCGGCAAACCCGCCAAGACGGCTTTGACCGGGAAGTGAATCGACGGAGTATCAATTTGACGCTGGCGAGTCGGATAGGAGATCGCGTTGACACTGGTACCGCATTCCGTTTCGCGAAGCTGCGCCGCGAGTGCGGTTGTCGTTGCGTGCAAGTGAACACGGTGCGGCGCCATGCCTTTGATCGCCGCTTGCAATTGCCGACCGATCAACTTCAAACGTTCGCGGCGGTTCGGTGTGTCGGTTTCGTAAAGCGCAAAGTGGAAGATCACGTCGATCCGCACTGGCGGAATCGGTGATCGTTTCAGAGCGGCCGCTAGCGCCAGTAAAACGAAATCATCACCGGTACTGATCAGCAAAGAATCCGACGAGGTCGGGCGTACTTTTTCCATCAAGTTGCAGAATCCGTCAGCCCACTGCGAAACCATTTTCGCGGGGCGCTTTGCCGGCGGGTTCATCCAATCGAGTGCTGACGCTTTCGCACGATCGATGATCGAACCACCGACCGGTCGGCCATCAAAATCGCGAATTTGCGTTGACTTGCCATCGACGCCCAGCGACCAGCGAACCATCCGTCGGGTATGAAAGGTCGGCAACACATTCCAAGACCTGGGAACCGAACTCAGCGAATCAAAGCTGTCATGCGTCGCCATCACGCACTGATACCCCAGCGACTCGGCACCAGTCATCAACAGCGTTGCCAGTTCGAAGAAGTGGCCACCGACGTTGCGAATATTATCATCGACCAGAATCAGTCGCGAGGATTTCGAAGCACTCACGGGATCCATCCTATTGAGCGGGCTACATTGGTCGTTCCCATGAAGTGAGAAGACAGCGCCACGATAGCGTGGAAAGGGCGTCCAAACCAAGGTCATCACGATGCCTGAAGATTGACATTGCCTCAAAATTCCGGTTTTCGCTAAAGTCCCCGGCAATGGACCGATTCCGGAGGAGAGTGCAAGGATTGCATGGCCGCCGGAGTCCGCTACGAATGACAGTTTTTTTGCGAGGCATGGATGCACGCCGCTCGATACCGTTGGACGATTCTGCTTGTCGGAGTCACCACCGCGATGACCTTGGGTTGTCGGGGATCGAAGCCGTTTGGACGTTTCGGCCAAGTCACCAACGAACCGCAATCCGAACACTTTGACGTTGATTCGCCACGTCAAAGATTGGCCTCGGTCAAGCCGCGTTCGGATTCCGAGGTCACGGTAACGATCCAGGACGACAACTCGCCACAAACCGACCGATTCGTGGGCGATCCGGGCGCACCGCCGATGCGGACCGTCTCCAAAACCTCTGTATCCAAAACCATCGCCGACCAGCCCGATACGCCTAGCACAAGGCGACGCTCGACCACTGAAATCGGCGACAAGCTGACACTGCCAACGTCCAGTTCGATCGATGCACTGGCAAAGTCAAATTCAACTGCCCGGCAAAAATCGTCGGTCAAGCAAACCTCGGCAATTGAAAACGCTACGACCTCGAGAAAACAGAAACAGCCATCGGCATCGGTTGCGACGGACCATTCGGAACTGATGGAAGCGTTCAGCGACTATCCGCCCGAGGTTCAACGTGAAGCCTTACGACGATTGGTAGCCGCCACGGCTAGTTCAGCCGAACAAACTTCGCAGCCTGCATCGCTAGCCGAGGCCCTGAACCGAAACCTCGACAACCTTCCCAAACTGCCAGCGGCCAGCGAAGTTCGGCCAGATGAAACAACCGTCCGACTAGCCTCGGCCGAACAGCGTGACCGCCGGCGAGCCGACACCCAGCGCCGGGTCGAGACCAAACGAGCGATTTCGGATTCGCGGTCCGCTGCCGCGTCTCTGACCGATGAACCGGTCAAGAAAGAACGCAGTGTGGCGTCAAACACAGTCGGCGATCTTGACGTCAACGATTTGGAACCCGTCACGATTCAAACGCTCTCGGACATGGATGACGATCCAGCGACGATTCAGACCGTTTCGGCTGACCGATCATCCGATGGTGAATCGATGGTGTCACGTGCGGCCGGAGATTTGGATTCAAAGATCCCAACCAAGTCGGAACTGAGCAAAGCAACTGTCGTTGGAAACACGGACACCAGCGACGTGGATTCAAACGAAACGGCAACCGACACACAATCGCTTTACGCATCGCTGTTGAAACAGATGGCCAAGGCCCCGGCCGGCGAGAGCGAATCGGCACGAGCGAGTCGCATGATCAAGATGCGGCACCTGATGGTACTTTCCGGCAATCTCGATGCAGCGGTTGAACAAATCGAAGGCATGTCGGAACCCGAACAAGAATTCTTGCGTCACCAGTTGCTAGGACTGTGGACGATGGTCGACCCCGACGGACACCCGGTTCCGAGTCGCCGCATCACGACAGCACTTCCGCAACTACGCGAAGCAACTAAGTTCGCGGCGGCGGCGACCGACTCGCTAGAGGTTCGTTCACTCGCGTTCTGTACCGAGATCGAGTCTTACGGACAAATCAAGACGTTCAGCGGCAACCGTTTCGACAGCGGCCAACAAGTCATCCTGTACTGTGAAATCGAAAACTTCTCGGCCAACAAGAACGCCGATGGTTACGAAACTCATTTGCAAGGCAGCTATGACATCTACAACGCCAAGAATGAAAAAGTCATCAGCCAGTTGCTGCCCGCCGACAAGCAGGTCTCAGTAAACTACTTGCGTGACTATTTCATCGCCTACCAAATGCATTTGCCAGCCCAGCTTGGCAAGGGAACGTATCGTTTGCAGTTGACCATGGAAGACGTCAACGGCAAAAAGTACGGACAGTCGAGCATCCCGTTCGAGATTGCAAAGTAGCACGCTTTGCGTTTTGTTTTCGACTACGGAGTCACCGGTCGACGCACCGGTTCGGGCGCGACCTTCGAACCGGCGCGCAGCACGGACGGCGTTTCGATTTCTTCAGCGATCTGGATTTCGACGTCTGAGCTTGGCCGTTTGACGATCACGACCGGATAGACCGGCAGCATCGCCAACATCAACGAAACGATCACCAAACCAGAACGGCCAATCTGAACCGTTGCTGTCGGCTTTAATATCTGGCGCAAACGGTGTTGCAGCTTTGGCAGATGACCAACGCCGCTAGCGATGGGACGAGCCTCGATTTCGGCATGGTGTTTCTCGACGGGTTCGCAAAGAAAGTCGAGCGTTCGCAAGATGGCTTCTGCGTAAACACGTGGTGACCGATTCGGTCCAGTCGAGGCTGCCATATCACAGCATCGTTCCTCGCAATCTTCGATCTGCAGTTTTGCGATCCACACAAGCGGGTGCCACCACAGCGCCGTCAACGTGGTGACTTCGATAAAGCGTACGATCCAGTCTTGCCGACGAAAGTGTTCCCATTCGTGAAGCAACAATACTGCACGAGCGTCTTCGTCCAAACGTGACCACAGCCCCTTGGGAAAGACGATCCGAACTTCACCACCAAAACGGCGAAACATAGGCGATACCAACATCGGCGAAACCACAGCGTCGACCAACCAAACCGGTGGTGGCGATCTCTTGCCGGGCGGGCACAAAGCAGCCAATTGACGTGTCGCGGCAATGTCGAAACGGCCTCGAAGTTCGATCAATCGATGAACGCGTCGCGAGGCACGCAGAATCCATAACAGCATGATCAAACTGCCGGCTAACCAAACGCCCGCCCAAACAACAAGCGGCGTGAGTGTTGTTTCCGAACCGTCAACCGATGGAGTGCCCAGTGCTGACGCAAACGTACCGAGGCGCTGCTGGTCGTATCCATCAACAATCGACGTTGCGTCGTGCGAATTTAGAGACAACGATCGAAACCAAGTCGCGTCGACGCCAATGCCAAGCGGCGCAACCGGTGGCGAAACCAACTTGATCAACACCAAAACCCAAAGCAGGTGTGAAAGCGCTGGTCGCCTCGCGTATCGGTCCACCAAGATTGCTGCGATCGCAATTCCGATCGCAACCAACGTGTTACCGACCAACCAGCCGACAAGATTCGAATCACCCGAAAACGCGGCCTTCGCGAATGGTTCGACCAAATTCCAATCGCCAAGCAAGTGAGTGTCTGTCATCTTACTGCTCACTTGGGCTGGAAGGCTTTGCTACTCCGTTGCCTGACGCTTCATCCAACATCGATTGCAGCTTGGAACGGTCCGATCGCGACAAGACCGAACTCTTAACCAAATGAGTCAAAAGCGGCCCCAGCGATCCTTCGCACAACTCATCTGCGGTGTTCTGCAATCGGCGGCTGATCAGATCGGCGCGGTCGATTGACGCTCGAAACAAACGAGGCCAAACCGTGGGGTCTCGCGACACACATTCTTTCGATTCCAACCGTCCCAGCAGTTTTTGGACGGTTGCGGTGGTCGAAGTTGTCGCTTCGCCGTACAAGGTTGTCGAAATTACCTTGACGCTGAGCGGTCCTTCCGCCCAAAGTTGTTCTAGGATCGCCAGTTCGGCTTCGGTGACGTCCTGTGCCTTGCGTGCCATGGGTATCTTTCGTTGAATCTCGGTTGGAACCGGACTTCTATCAGCTAGAATCGATGTAGACATTATGTCTTGGCGGGATCCCTAGGTGCAAGTCTTCGAAGCATGATTCGAAGCACCGATTTTATGCCGGACGCTTTAGCCAACGAGATTTCCCTTGTCTTTTCAACCCTATGCCGTCCAATGCCCCACCTGTGGCAGCCGACTTCGCGTCACCGATCCGGCGGTGATTGGGACAATCGCGGCGTGTCCCAAGTGCCAGTCGATGGTCCAGATCGACCCGCCAGCGACCGATTCGACTCGTACAGATTCGGAGCCAAAAAACCGCCCCCCCACCCAAGCGGTTCCCGCGTCGCAGCCAGCACAGTCGCAGCCAGGACAACTGAAGCCAGGACAACTGCAGGTCGGCGCAGCGTCGATCGACAGCGAGGCGATTACCGAAGAAGCGGTCCGACCGGGCGAGCTAGACTCGACACTTGCCGGCAATAGCGACAGTTCGCTCGAGCGTGGTTTTTCAGGCGACGAGAATTTTGCGCCCCCGGTTGAACCGCCGGGAACAGCCCTGCCTGCCGAATGGGAAAGTGATCGAACGCGTCAAACTCGTCAGATCGCCTTGGTCGCCACAGTGTCCATTTCGACATTGCTCGTCGCGGGAATCGCTTTCGCGTGGTTCGCCCATTCGTATCGCAACCGAACAGTCATGCAGGCGCCGGATCCGGGCACCGAGTTGGTCGAATCTGAAACGACGGCCGATCCGCTGCCTAATCCAGAATCCGAAGTCGACGATCCACCGGAACCAATCGAGCCGGTTGCCGAAACTGAGACGCAAACCGAGACGCAAACCGACACCACGGATCCACTTGGCACTGAACCCAAGTCTGACATTCCGGTCGAACCTGAATCGACGCCATCCGATGCACCACCGTCGATCATACCGACCGATTTGATGCCCACCTCGCCGATCGACAGTGCGCCGATTGGCAGTGCGCCGATTGGCAACGACCCCGCGTCAACCAAACCAATCATTGCCGGCGATCGAAACAAAGAACCCACGGAATCGGACACAGATCCCGACGCAAGCCAACTGATGGACTTGCCGCCCGGGCTAGCCCAGTACATTCCATTCTTGGCTGCCAATGGTCCCGCCGATAACGCGACCTTGAAGGCGCCGCCGACACTTGATGAAGTCGAAATTGACGAAGCAACCGAAGACGATCTTGATCCACTGGATCGTTACGAACCGAGAAAGCTGAATCTAAAATCCGACATGGCAATCCCGTTGCCGTTTCGGTCCGATGGCTACCCGCTGGCTGACATGATCTTGGTGATCAGTCAAATCACAGGCGTCCCGATCCAAATCGACTGGGTCTCGTTTGATTTGGTCGGCACCGATGTGGCAACGCAAATCAAGCCACCGAAGGCCGCAGGATCAGCTCGGCAAGTGCTCGACCAAATCGCCACGCAAGTTGGGGCAACGATTCGCGAGGAAGAAACTCTGCTGCATTTCACCGTTGCCGATGAACCGTTTAACGCAGCCTTCACCAATATCACCAACGTCGATGATTTTGGCGACGGAGCCAAGTCCGCACGAGAAGTCTTGGCAGACTTCCTGCGTCCAGAACCTGAACCAGAACCGCTTGCAGTAAACCCAATCGAGGCTACCGAGACCGACGACGCGGCTGCAAACGAGATGGAACCCGATGTCGACGCGGTGGACACGACGAAACTTCGCCAATCACAACAGCTTGCCGCACTGGCCACCGAAACGTTGCGACGAATGCGTGGCGTGACACCGAAAGTCGCTGATGACCGTCTGAATCATTGGACGAGAACATCAGCAGACCAATCTTCGGACTGGCCAATCATCCATGACGGCGAGCCCGGTGCGCAACCGGACACGCCGGTGTCGATCGCAGGATTTCTGCGACGGGCGGCAAGAAATAACCAGGCGTCGTGTCTGGTCAATTGGTACGACGCAAATCGCCGCCGCGCGATGCCCGAACGACAACTATTGCCCGACACCAGTGACGGTTTGGCAGCCATGCTAAAGCAAGCACTCGAACCAATGGGGTTGCATGTTCGACAGGTCGATGCAGCGCACTGGTGGGTGGGCAGCGACGCTTCCTACGATCGATTATCAGTGATCGTGGCCAGTCGTCCGCTTGGCGAAAAACGAATCCTGTTCGTTCAACAAGTCCAACGCATCATGGCGGGATCCAACCGCAACGACTTTCGCATGACGATCGACGACGAATCCGACCGAGCCATCATGATGCTGCCCCGCTACGTTGTTCGGCAGCTTACGAAGGTTGCAAAGTAAACACGACATGCGGGTTAACGAGAACCAAGCTGACTCGGTCGATTAGCGATCACTTCAGGCAGCCGACTTGGCTTGGGCGGCGACTGGCAACCGGATGATGAACGCGGTGCCGACGCCAACCGTGCTTTCGACGCGGATTCGGCCTTGGTGGGCGTCAACAATGTCCTTGCACGCCGCTAGCCCCAAACCGGTGCCGCCTTTGCCGGATTCATCCGGTCCTGACTTGGTGCTGTAGAACGAATCAAAGATGCGTGGCAGAGATTCTTTGGGAATGCCACTTCCCGAGTCCCGTACCGTCAACTCGACCCATCCGGTTTCAGTGCTAGGCGCTAACCGAATCAGGATCGTCCCACCTTCGGTGATCGCTTGCCGAGCGTTGATCAACAAGTTCAACAACACGCGTCCAATCTGGTTGCCGCTGGCCGTCACCAAGGGTGTCGAGGGATCAATTTCGGTTTCAATCACGATGCGATAGTTTCGCATTTCGCGTTCGAGCAAGATCAACGAGCTTTCAATGATCTCGCCCAAGTTCGTCGGCTCGAACGATTCGCTACGGTTTTTGGCCTGCGCCAAAATGGTATTGGTGATTTTGGCAGCTCGTTCGGAAGCTTCCAAAATCTTGTTCAGCGCCTTATCCCGACTCGCGTCATCGCGATTTCGGATCCCCAACTTGGCGTAGTTGATCACCGTCATCAACACGTTGTTGAATTCATGAGTCGCGGTGCCTGTCAATTCACCAAGTGCTGCCATCGATTGCAAGTTGCGCATCTCGTTCTTCAAGTGCTGAACTTGCAATTGAAGGTCGGTCGTTTGATTTGATGCTGGGGTATTCGAAGACATATCGATTCAGATTGACTGTCAGAGTAAGGCGGTTGTGAGACGACATGAAACCTGGACGTCCGCCAAATAGAAGAATTCACCAACTGGTCAATTCAACGCCCAATGATTGACCTATCGTCGATGCCCGGCAGTTTGCTACACCGTTTGGCAGCCTTCCCGCACAGATTGCCAACACAACGATTGAATCGATTGTCCGGCCCCCCAGCTTCTCGGCTTCCTCTCCTTTGGCGATTCTCATGACCCAAGACGACAACATTGTGGTCCGGCTCAAGAAACGGCTGGCCCACGCTCGAAAGATGGGATTCAAGGTCCGAGTCGAGGTGCTGGATGATGAACAACCCGGTTGGTGCCAAGTGGGTTCTTCGCGAATCTTGTTCTTGAATGTTGCGCAAACCGCAGCCGAGCAATTGGCCCAACTCGAAGAAACACTGCAGGAATACGCTCAATCGGTAAAGTCTTCCAGCGTCAAACCGGGCCCGATCGTCGACGCAACCAGTGGGGGCGTCGCAAACGCCTCCGCGGACCAAGCAGCGTGAAACTTTGAGCGAAACTTTGGGCTAGGCTTCTTTCCCTGCACCGGTCGGTGTGACCACAATGGGTCACGCCCCCACGTTCGGGCGATCTTGACGACTAGCTCCGAGGCAGCCCAGACGTGTTTTCGAAACGGATGAAACTATCGACCTCGGCGAAATTCTGTCACCGATTCGGAACAGGATTAAAAGCGGGTGCCGATATCATTCGGTTGCTCGATAGCGAAGCCACGCACGGATCCGCCAACGAACGCCATGCGATGCGGTTGTTGTCGCAAGGCGCCCGCGAAGGCGAACATCTCAGCAGCGTGATGGAAGCCAACCCCAGATATTTTCCTAACCTGATGACGGCGATGACCAAAGTCGGTGAAGCCACCGGCCGGTTGGAACGAACGCTGTTGATGTTGAGCGATCACTTCCAACATCAAATCACAACGCGGCGAATGTTCCTCGCGTCAATCACAATGCCTGCGATCCAGCTAGTTCTTGGCATCGGCGTGATTTCGATCCTGATCTACTTGATGGGAGTCTTGACACCCGCCGGTGGTGGACAAATGGTTGACATCCTTGGGTTTGGACTGCGTGGCGGCGAAGGAGTCCTGTGGTTTTGGCTATACGTCGCTATCTTCTTTGGCGCGATCGCCATGTTCTTTGCGGCGTTCATTTACAACGTGGGTGGTGTCCAGAATTTGGCGCCGCTGCTGTACATGATCCCGAAGATTGGGCCGGCGATTCAAACGATCACGATTTCGCGTTTCTGCTGGACGATGGCGCTGTCGCTCGACGCAGGACTTGATCCGATCCGAGCGATCCACTTGTCCCTCGACAGCACCGACAGCGACTATTACCGCAGCGCCGCAAAAGATGCCGAAGCGGCGATCCGTTCCGGCGCGACATTAGCCGGAGCCATGGAAGCGACAAGTCTCTTCCCTCGCGACTTCATCGCTCGAATTGAAATCGCCGAACATTCCGGTACCGATGCGGAATCGATGACCTATCTGGCCAACGAATACGACGAACGAGCTCGGTCAGCGATTCGGTTCTTGGCAGGCCTCGCTTCGCTGCTGATAAGACTAGCGATCATGGTGATATTCATCTTCTTTATCTTCCGAATCGCGAAAGTGTATTTGGGTGCACTCAGCGGCGCCTCGGAGCCGATTTTGCCACGTCGATAATCTAGCGAGAGAAGCTATGCGGATTAGGAAATGCTTGATAAACAGAAAGCATGACCGGATTGTGGCGATCACTACCTCGAAATATTCGTCTCTCTCATAGTATTCGTCGCTTGTCTCTTATTCGCACGAACCGATTGAGCCGATCTTTTCGATAACAACCTTCTTGATTGCGACCAATCCATCTTCTTGGAGTGCTTTCGATGTCGTCCAGCTATCCGCTGAAACCCATCAACGCGAACCACGATCGTTCCGATGATTTCGGGTCCAGCAGGCGGCACCCAGTCCAAGGCAATCCTTCGCCGCAAATGGTTCAACAAGCATCGGCAATCATTTGGATTGCCGTCGCATGGACCGTTGGCATGCTTGTATTTGAGTTGACCTCGGATGTCGAATCGTCGACGCGAACATGGATCGTGCACCCATCCCCGGCAACGTCCGTCGAGGCGATGTTTGATCGGCCCATTCTTCAATCATCCGCGGCGCCCTCGATCCGGCACAACTTCTAATTCACCCGCCAACTGACAATGCACCAGTGCGACCACCACCATCCGGCGCCAAAAGACTTTGGTTGGGCGTTCGCAATAGGCGTCACACTGAACCTCGCCTTTGTGGCTGTCGAAGCCGCATTCGGATGGTGGTCTGATTCGCTAGCGTTGTTGGCCGATGCCGGGCACAACCTCAGCGACGTGTTGGGGTTGTTGATGGCTTGGGCGGGATACGCCCTCGCCAAGTTACCGACTAGCCCAAAACGTACCTATGGGTGGCGCGGATCAACCATCTTAGCCGCACTGTTAAACTCGCTGCTGTTGATGGTGGCCGTCGGCGGAATCGTTTGGGAAGCCGTCTCGCGGTTCTCGGCACCACCACCCGTTGCAGGCCCCGTCGTGATTGTGGTCGCGATCGTGGGTGTCGTCATCAACACGGCGACCGCCATGTTGTTCATGCGAGGTAGCGAGCATGACCTGAATCTACGTGGCGCCTATCTGCACATGGCTGCCGATGCGCTGTTGTCGCTGGGCGTTGCCATCGCAGGCGGGATCATCATGGTGACGAACTGGTTGTGGGTTGATCCGGTGACAAGCATCGTCATTGCGATCATTATCTTTGTGGCCACGTGGAGCTTGATGGCCGAGTCGTTTCGGTTGGCGATGCACGCCGTTCCTGCCAGCGTCGATCCTCAGCAAGTCGAATCCTATCTTGCTGGCTTGCCCGGCGTGACAGCCGTCCACGATCTACATATTTGGGCGATGAGCACCACGGACATCGCTTTGACCGCTCACCTAGTCCGCCCCAATCACGACAACGACGACGCTTTGCTTAGCGCAGCGAGCGAGACCCTGCACCACGATTTCAAAATCGATCACATGACGATCCAGATTGAACGCAGCGTCACTGACGCTGACTGTGGCCAATGGGAAGAGGGCACGCTGTAACGGCAAGGATCCGGCGGACGAAGACGACAGGGTCGTACGGAAATCCGTTACGGATATCACTCGCCCGCTGGGCTACGACGCACGCGGATTGTCGATCGAAGATCTTTGGCTGAGTCGGCCGCTGTGTTTCGATGGACACATGGGGATCACATTTCAATCCGCGCCAGACACAAAACGCACCAAAAAAACGCCAATTTTCCTCACGATTCTTTGGACCGCTAACTCAATCGCGACCTAGCCTCTAAATGACAAGGTCCCTGCTTTGAAAAGCAATTCCACTCATTCGGGGCATCAGATGAGTACCGCCACCCAACAACCGACACAATCGTCAATACTCGACGTCATCTTTTCGCTATCAAGCAAAATCGTCCAAGGCGCAACGCTTGAAGAGTCTCTTGAGTTCGTGTTTGACAACTTTGCCGAAGTCGTACCCTACGACCGAATCGGTTTTGCCGAAGTCAACGTCGAAAAGCAAACCGTTCATACACGCTGGGCCAGGTCGCATGGCAAGACGCTACTAGGCTTGGGATTCTCGGCACCGCTGAGTGGATCTTCGTTGTCGATCGTTTTGCAGCACCGTCAACCTCGAGTGCTGAACAACTTACCGACCTACCTTGAACATCGTCCGAAGTCTCACTCGACGCGGCTGATCGTGCGAGAAGGCGTGCGATCGTCGATGACATGCCCCTTGTTTGTCAATGATCAACCATTTGGTTTTCTGTTCTTCAGCAGCTTTGAAGTCGATGCCTACGAAGATCTGCATGTAAAGATTTTAAAAGAGGTTGGCAATCAACTGGCGATGCTATTGATGGCGTCGAAGGTAGTGCCGACTGTCAAAACAGTCCCAATTGAACGACCGACAGCTAACCCGATACAGCGACGTCCCAAAACCGCTAAACCGGCAACCATGATGCTGTCGAGTTTGCGACCAGGAATGATTCTTGATTCCCCAATCACTTTCAGTGACGGACGACTGTTATTGTCAGCAGGCGTCGAGTTGACCCAGCAATCGATCAACCGGTTGGTAACACTGCACACACAAGGCTTCATGTCGCTCAACGCCATCAAGATCCGTTAGACAATCTAAAGATCGATGTCATTGCCAGTGGTAAAACCGACTCGTTCGTCAACTCAGCACGTCCAACTGCCGTACGGGAACATCGTCACGGTGTCCGGCCGGTGGTGATAAACCACGTCGAGCTAACATCGTGTCCAAGTCCAACATTCCGACTAGCTGTCCGTTGGAATCAACCACTGGAATTTGGCGAATTGATTTGCCAGATTTTGCCAGCGCCGCCGACAGATCGTCGTCAGCTCGCAACAAGTCCACCGACTCGTTGTAGTCGACAAGTTGCCCGGCGGTGATCGAACTGTCCTTTCCGGTTGCCAAGGCACGTGTGACATCATCCAGATGAAGTGTGCCGACGATCGTTCCCACAATCGATGAAATGGGCAGGACCGATTGCGGGGTCATCCGCCATTGGCGTGCGATTTCGCCAAGGGGTGTGTCCATCGGCAAGACGCGATTGGACTGGACCATGACGTCGCCAACTTTCAACCCACGAACCTTTTCCATCAAACTGACTTGGCGATATTCGGTGATGCCTGCATAGCCAATGAAGACCGCGATCAGAATCGGTATGGGGCTGAACACTTCGGCGTTCAATGCGACCCAAATCATCAATGCGGCACACGCCAATCCAACTTTCGACGCGATCGATGTCGCCAGGGAATAGTCCATCACCATCGCCAACAGACTGCGAAAGACTCGGCCGCCATCCATCGGAAACGCTGGGATCATGTTGAACAAAACCAAAACTACATTGACCAGCATCATCAAGATCACAAAGCCAACCCATGATGGCTGTTCTAGAATTCGCATCGCCATTTCGTCAGTCTGGGCCGACATCTGATCGCCCGTGAACATCGCCGCTACGAATTCAGAAATCACCGCGATCGTTTCGGAACTCGCCAACACCGCAAAACCGATCACCAAGAAGATCACGATCACGACGTTGACGGCTGGCCCAGCGACCGCCACGATCAATTCCTGCCACGGAATCCTTGGCATCCGCCGCAAACGGGCTACGCCACCAATGGGCAGCAAAGTGATGTCGGCCGTGCCGATCCCAAAGCACCGCGCCGCCATCGCATGTCCATACTCGTGCAGCGTCACGCAAAAGAAAACGCCAAACAACTGAGCAATCGCAAAGGCTACCCCGGCGGCTCCGAGTGACAACGATCGCATCGCCACGAACAAAATGGCCAAAGAAAAAGACCAATGGACGTACAGTCCGATCCCCAGGAACGTGCCCAGTTTCAAACGGCGTGCTAAAAAGCTTTCGGGCAACGAGCCACTCCGTCACAAGGTTGTTGGATATAATGCCGCCCATCCTATCCAAATTGCACGATTCATCCGAGTGCCAACCGAATGCTACGCCATAAGTTAATTCATCCCCAAATCAGTTCGATCCTGGCATCGGCCGGACACCATAGCAGCGTCCTGATCGCCGACGGCAATTACCCAGCGGCCAGCAAACGGGGGCCACGCGCCGAATTGATCAGCTTGAACCTGATGCCGGGTGTTCCAACCTGCAACCAAGTTTTGGAAGCCCTGCTTTCGGCCGTTCCCGTCGAAGCCATCCAAACCATGCAGACCGAAACGAGCGGCCCCTATGCACTGGACGGCGATCCGCCCGTCTGGGACGACTATCGCCAAACGATCAAAAACGAAGGTCTGGATGTCGAACTAGAACCGATCGACAAATGGGCGTTCTATGATGCCGTCGGCACCCCCGATCATGTCCTAACGATCCAAACAGCCGATCAGCAACGGTACGCGAACATTCTGTTGACCATCGGCGTTCGGATGGATTGAGTCGGCGGGTCTTGTTTCGGCATCCGAGGCGTTTCGGCTAATACCGCTAAATGGAGATTCTTCGGCCGACTCGATCTTCAAAGATACACCAGACGATTGGTGTGCAATTAGTGGGGATTAGTGTTCCCACCTACGATATTTTGGGAACACGAATCGACGGCAATCGAACACTCATTTGCGTGGATTGTTGCACTATATTCTCCACCGCACGGATGTGTCTCGGCAGAATCTGGCTCTCTTGGGCTCGCCGGATTTCGCGGGAGAGGGAAGCCAGAGAATGTCGATTTAGCGGCATTGGCCTTGCGGCAACGACTCACCCGTGTCTTCCGAAACCCAATCACCTCGACAAAACGGCTACGGCACGAGCGACGCGCACATCAGTTCGTTGTCGTTTCGCGCATAGATATAGCCGTTTGCGATTGCGGGATGCGACCACGTTACGCCGCCCCGTTTGGGCAACTGTTTTCGCGTCGGTGCTAACAGCTTGGTTCGCGAATGTTCTTGAAAGCCCGTCGGTGACAGCGTCGCAAAAATCAATTCGCCCTGATCATTTTGCATGATTTCGCGATCACCGTCCCGGATGGTGTGAATCGTCGCCCAACGGGCCTTGGGCACGGCGGTTGTGTCTTCCCAAATTCGGTCGCCTGTCTCGATATCCAAGCAACGCAGTTGCCCGTAGCTGTCGGCGCCATAGATGAATTCGCCCTTGATCAACGGGTTGCTGATCATGCAGTGCAGCGCGTCGGTGTTGATTTCATCGATCCCGACGCGATGCCAAACTTTCGCGGCCGTCAATTCATCCTTTGAAAAACGAATCAACATCGAACCATCGTAGAACGATGACACAAACAGCCGATCATCAGCCACAACCGGCGTTGGAACGCCGATAGGCATGTTGCGAGATCGCATCTCAACCCGCCAATGAACCTTGCCCGACTTCGGATCCAATCCGCTGATGCTGGCACCAGTCCAAACGACAGCGACGTCTTGATTTGCTTGCTGAATCAGAATCGGCGAACTGTAACCGGCCGGTTCATCGATCGACCGCCAACGTTCTTTCCCGGTCGCCAAATCGAACGCCACCACGCAAGCATCACCAGCGCCCGCGACGACTTGAATCACCAAATCGTCATAGACCAATGGTGCTGCGGTGATGCCCCAAATCGGCATACGAACGGCGTACTCGTCTCGCAAACCATGTTGCCACTTGATTTTTCCGTCGCTGGCATCGAAACAAATCAATTGACCAGCCGCACCGACCGAAATTGCCAGGTCACCGTGGATCGTCACCGAAGCACGCGGACCGGCGCGATAGCCGATGTCACCATAGACCGCCGGATAAGTGTGCTTCCAAATTTCTTCGCCCGTTTCGGCATTGAAACAAAGAACCCGTTCTATTTCGCCGTCTTCGTCATCGAGTCCTCGATCGGTCACGAAAACGCGGCCATCGGCCACAGTCGGCCCGCTGTAACCGGCGCCGATCTTGACCGTCCACTTTCGCGGTAGGTGACCTTCGGGCAGCGACGTCATCAAGCCAGGCTCGTTGATCCGCCCATCACGATTGATACCTCGCCACTGGGGCCAATCATCGGCAACGGCGGTTGTGGTTAATGCGATGCAAGCGATGAAAGAACGCGTGACGTTACCGATCAAAAGTGGACTCGATCCTATTGGAGGTGGGCGTACACCCTGCGAGCGAAATCGCCGGGCCACAATTTGCCACCCTGCGAGCGGAGTCGCAGGGCCACGACTTGAAACTCAAGCGGTTGCTGGATGGACGTAGGGTTTTCGGTATTCTCGCTTCAAACGAGCGGTGGCCTCGGCATCGTTGACCACCGTGTGCGTGGCTGGATCGAACTCGATGGAACGATCTAAATCCGACGACACGTTTGCCATGATGCAGGACGCGCTACTGATATGACCTTGTTCGATGTCGGCGATTGGCTTGCCACGTTCGTCGATGGCTTTCAAGAAGTCTCGCATGTGTCCGCGAATCGCCGATGCGACATGCAGTTCCAAGTTCCACTTCTCTTTGTCGCTGGCATCAGTCGGGTACTTGTCCAGTTCGATCAACGCCTCACCTTGAAGCTTTTGACCACCGCCGCGAGGAATAAAATCGAATCGATTGACGCTCAACTTCAGCGTCCCCTTTGTTCCGTAAATGATGCCCGCCCACGGATACTGTGGATCCGGCGCGTCACCCCAACTGCGGTGCGTCCAAACGACATCCAAATCATCAAAGTCAAAGGTTGCCGTTTGCGTATCAGAAATGTTGGCCTTTGATTCCGTGTCCACCAATATGCCGCCACTGCTAGCGATGTGTTTCGGCCAGCCGAGATCTAACTGCCAGCGGACCATGTCCAGCATGTGAACGCACATGTCGCCGACAATCCCGTTGCCGTATTCCATGAACGCGCGCCACGATCGTGGGTGAACCAATTCGTTGTAGGGACGCATCGGTGCCGGGCCGGTCCAGGCGTCATAGTCTAGATTCTTCGGTGGCGCTGAATCGGGCGGATTCTTGTTGGCCCGCATGTGGTAGTAACAGCACACTTCGGCGTGCGCGATGTCGCCTAGCAATCCTGCGTCGACGATCTGATTCTTGGCATCGATCAGGTGAGGTGTGCTGCGGCGTTGGGTTCCGACTTGAACGACGCGGCCGGTTCGGCGTGCGGCATCCAACATCGCCTTACTTTCCATCACATCGCATCCGGTCGGCTTCTGAACGTAAACGTCCGCGCCGGCTTCGACCGCAGCGATCATGGGTAACGCGTGCCAGTGATCGGGCGTCGCGATCAAGACGATGTCCAAGTCCTTTTCGGCCAACATGGTTTGATAGTTGGCGTACGTTCGCGGTCTGGTCTTGGACACTTGCCGCGACGCGATCAAATCCGCCGCTTGGTCAAGCATGTCCGAGTCAACATCGCAAAGCGAAACCACTTCGACCGGTTCAACGTTCATCAACTGCAGCAGGTCACACTTGCCGTACCATCCACAGCCGATCAATCCAACGCGGCGTGGTCTTGTTTTTTCGTCGGCGTAGGCTCGTGATTGAATCGCGGCAACGGTCGCCGCTGCGGCAGTGGCGCCTTGAATAAAATTACGTCGATCCATGGTGTCTTCGAATTTTAAGGAATGTGCGAAAAATGAGTGTCCGAATCAGACTCTATGATACTCGATCAAAACCGCGGAAAACCATAGTTCGTGTTCTTGGTATCGAAGTCGGCTTTGGTTAGCCCAATGTTCGTTTTCAAATCGTGGTAGGCGTACGATTCCAACAGCGGCGGCTGGTCGCCAGGTTTTTCGGGCCAACCAAAGCTGCGGTAACTGAGAATCAATTGCCGCTGGGGATCGACAACAATCTCGGCAACTGAAAAGTCATCTTCGCTGTCGCTAGGTTCGTGGCGACGGACTTGGATCAACTGACAGTCGACTTCATCAAATACGTGTCCATCGTTGATCGAAACTTCGACGCTGGGGTTGTCGCGGTCCTGTTCGCCTCGCTCGATCAATTTTTCAACCAGCTTCACCAAACCAATTTCGCTGATCGGGTAACGTTGACCTTGCATCGCGATCATCCCGGTCGGATCCAACCAGATCGTTTTCAACCCCAAGATCATGCCGACTTCGTGAACCGCCATTTTTCCGTCGTATAGATCTTCGCCCCAAATCACCTCGCGTCCCTGTACCGCAGCCGGCGATTGGAAACGCAGATAGATTCGCCGAGGCGACTGGTTTTCGTCACCACCGAAGCGAGTCTGAGCACGGATCGAAATTTCGGTCGGCTCGCCGAGGACTCCGACTGAATCGCGTTCTTGCTTGACGAAACGCGCGGTGTAGTCGTCTAGGTTGGTTTCCATCGCCAGCAACGCGTCGCTAGCCATTTTTAAGACGTCACCTATGTTAGGAGCTTGCACCGCCGGACCATCGGACTCCGGTGCATCCTTTCGCACCGACACGTTCACTGGGGCCGCCGACGATCCCGCTGTCGACGATTGCGTGAACCGCCAAACCACAACGCCAGCCACAATCAGTGCGATGCCAACCAGAATTTTCTTCAACATCCGAATCAACCTTTTCAAGTGCCCGAACCACAATGATTCCGAACCACAACGATTCCAAAAAGCAGGCCGTAGCGAGCCTCAACGAGTCAGGCCGGACACACGCAACGCGGGTCCAACGTCAACTCATCAAAACTCGCTACGGCCTACGCAGCTTTTTCGGTAGGCATTCGCCTACGATTCCGCCTAGAACTGGTTTTGACGACCTTGGCTTTGCATCGCTGCGGCCGCGATCGCTTTGATCAAGCCTTCGCCGATCTTAATGACGGAAGCCTGACCGTTTTCGACACTATTGTGCACAATGGTTGCGATCCCTTGATCGGCCGAACTGCTAAGCGCGTCGATCATCGCCGAAATTGCCGCATTGGATTCCACCGAGTTGGCGTACTGCAAAATTGGCAACAACGTGAACTTCAACTGCCCAACCGGTCGATCGGCACCCTGATCAAGCGTGCTGCTATCGATCAGTTCTTTCAACAACGCTTCGCTGTTGTTGCCGACAGCCAAGTAGACCGCTTTGGGACCGGTTCCGACATGCACACGCAACGTTTCACCGAAGACGCGACGGGCTTCGTCCTCGTCGGCCGGAACGTCCGCTTCGACCAAGTGCATGTTGACGTCCTTGTACTTGCTGACGTCGAAAGTGAACCGCGGCGCCCCTTTTTCGTTTTCGATCTTGGCAGCCAAGTCTTTGACGATTTGCGCCGCTTCGTTACCGTCGGCGACGAACGAACCGAACACAAAGCGAAAATCGTTCTGATCGGCCAACAACAACGCTCCGACATCGGCGCGACCTTCTTCGATCGACGACATCGCCAACTCAACCACGCGGTCGATCATCGCTCGGATGTCTTCTCGCTGAGTGGCCGACAGTTTGTCTTCGTTTTCGAGTGCTCCGCCGAGCGACTTCAGAGTGCTCTTGAGCGTCAACCGCGTCTGCTCGACGGCTTCGGGGCTGATCGACGTAGCAGCGTGATAATATGCGGCGGCGTCCGAACGGATAACCGATGCAAACTGTGACGGAATCGGTTGCTGGCCACCGTAAATCGCAGCCAAAGTTGATCCGGCAACCGCCGTGAACGACGTATCGATAACAACTTGCTTGCCGGGCTCATCAACATTGATACCAAACATCAAGGTGTCAGTTTCGTTGATGAACTGCTCAAGCTGTTTCATCGTGCTGTCGGCCATTTCACGAGCAGATTCGGCATCCGCGCCGTCCTGCTTTTCCATCGCTTGCTCGAATCCTTGGCGGATTTGTGCAACCAACATTCCTCGCGTCGCGGCGGGCACTTGCTGCATTTGCAATCGGAATGCCAAGTCAAAGTCGTTCCCCAATCCAGCAAACAACGCGGTGGGATCGGCGGGGGCAAGATCCAACAACTCCTTTTGCTGTGCCATCACCGCCCAAGCGCCCAGTTGGCGAATGTAGACCGTGTTGGGGCCCAGCGCGATGACCAACGTGCCGTCGGCTAGTTCGTCCGCAGGACCGGTCTGAGCTTCCAGTCGCTTCAGGACCGTCTTTACGTCAGCGGTCGGCAAGACTGCGATCGGCTGTGGGACGCCGTCAACCAGTGGCACCAACACACCAACCGGCATGTCCATATCGATGCCCTGCGTGTAAGTCCCGGCGATCATCGTGAACATGCCGCCAATCTGTGGCTGGCCGCCCAAACTAGACAAGTAATTCACATCACGCATCAGCTTGTTGATCGACCCGAGCGTCAAAACCAAAACTGGTTCGGTCGCATTGGCCGTCGCCGCGGGCGCGTTGTCCAACTGCAGCGTCTCTTGCCCCAAAACGGGCGACACAGCCATTGGTGACACCGTGATCGCCAGACAGGCGACCCAGCCGGCGATTGTTGCCGTAAACGACTTGGCAATCCAACCTTGCCGTGATGTTTGATTCCACAAACCCATTGTTCCAAAATCCTAAGAGAGGGGGGGAGGAGCGTATCCAAAGGTGAACGTGACCATTCACCGAGTCCATTCGATTTACACATAATTGCCGACACCAATCTTTACCCGACGGCGAAGCGTTAAGTTTCGCGGGTTACAAAGAATTGGGCAATTGCGGCATTCTGATTTTCATCGCCGTCGCTTCATAGCCAGCGCAACGGCATTGGTGTATCGGGGATCAACGTGACCGTCGACCGCGCAGGCGATACAAAAGCCCCAGGAAGCCGCCCAATCAGGAAAGGCCGCCCGGTGTGGGGAGCACACCCCAAGCAGAAATCGATCAACACACCGACAAGGAAACACGAAATTCCCTATCCGATGCGGACCGTGACTACCGTTCTCGGTAGGTGATCCGACCTTTGGTCAAATCATACGGGGACAGTTCAACGCGAACCTTGTCGCCCGGCACGATACGGATAAAGTGCTTGCGCATCCGTCCTGCGACGTGCGCCAACACTTCGCTGCCGGTTTCCAATTGGACCCGAAAACGAGTATTCGCAAGTGCTTGTGTTACCGTGCCTTCAACCTCGAAGGCATCTTCTTTCTTTCCCAAAATCTATCCTCGAACTCGTAAATGTTTGCTTCGGCGAACGTGCCGACGCGATCGAAATTCGCGAGAATGGTCAACATCACTGACCCGCGAATCACCAAAGAATAGGCGAAAGCTGCCAAAAATGGCAGCCCCAATGCCCACGACAGGAATAACTATGCAAATTCCTTGCCGGTTCTCGCAGAGAGGCGAGAAAAGTGGCCGATCGCTCCGCGACCGAAAATCCCGACTGCACCGCAGCCGGGAAGATTTCCACAAGCAGCGAAACGTGATTAACGCTTGCTGAACTGGACGCCGCGGCGTGCACCACGAAGGCCGGGTTTCTTTCGTTCCTTCATGCGAGAATCTCGCGTCAGGAAGCTGCCTTCACGCATTGGATCATGCAACGTTTCGTCGAAACTGCACAAGGCACGAGCCAATCCCATTCGAATCGCACCGCTTTGGCCGGTCATTCCGCCGCCACTGACGCGAACAACAACATCAACCTTGTCGGCATGCTCAGCGGCGTCAAGCGTTTGCATGATCGAGACACGATCTTGCTCGTTGGCGAAATATTGCTCGATCGGCAGAGTGTTGACGGTGATCTTACCGCTGCCAGCACGCACGCGAACACGGGCAACACTGCTTTTACGGCGACCTGTGCCGAGAGCGTCTCCGTTGATTTTGTCCTTTTTGACGGCGATCATAGATTCGAGCGTTTATTAAATGAGGGATTGGGAGATGTAGAAAATCTGAACCTTAATGACGAAGTCAGTCGACAACGTCTTCAAACAGCAGCAGCCGATTAGACCTTCTTGCTGGTTCGATTCAATTCTTGAGGCATTTGAGCGGTGTGAGGATGTTCCGGACCCGCGTAGATCTTTAGCTTCTTGATCATTTGGTAAGCCAACTTATTCTTCGGCAACATCCGACGAACAGCGTGGAAGAGCAAGTCCTCGGGCTTACGGTCACGGCGGTCGCCGTAGCTTTCCAAACGCAAGCGAGGGTACCCGGTGTACCACGTGTAGTGGCGGGCATCCATTTTGCGACCCGTCATCGCGATTTTTTCAACATTGGTGACGATCACAAAATCGCCACAATCGGTGTTCGGCGTGTACTGCGGGCGATGCTTGCCCATCAAAACAACCGCAATATCGCTGGCCAAGCGACCGAGCACTTCGTCAGTTGCATCAACGTGGTGCCATTGCTTAACGACTTGGTCAGGTTTTGCGATGAAGGTTGGTTGAGCGACCACGGAAATGACTTATTTTTAGCGTGCGATTCGGGATGGTTTCGTCGCTTCGGCAGACGAAGCCCCCAAGGGGACGCCCAGCGAAGAATCGGGGAATTTATCGAGACTGGCCCGATTCGGCAAGGCCTTTTGGCGCGATTGGTTGCTAATTCGCGCCCGATTGCCCTGAATCCGAAGTCCGCAGGCGTCCGTATCTGTAGGCATATTGGCCCGTAGCCGACGGGACACCGCTAAAAACAGGGTGTTTGGGAGATCTGGGCCAGCATTCTTACCGGCGGGCTAGTCGTCATCAGCGGCGGCTTCCGCGGCCTTCTCTTCGGCCGTTTTCTTGCGTTTGACCATCGTGATCTCGTTGCCTTCGTCATTGTGATGAACTTCGTCCATGAAGGCATGGATCAACAACAGGCCCCGGCCACCGGCACGTTCCAGATTCTCGGGATTCGTGGGATCGCGAAGATCAGCACAACTGAACCCGTTGCCTTCGTCTCGGATCGTAAAGGTGACCTGGTCGGCAGTCGCATGAAGATGGACATGCAGAAGACGGTCTTTATAGGGCTCGATCGTTTTTCGCTTGGCGATCATGTCAACATAGGGTTGGCCATCGTCGATCTGACGCAGTTCCGAAGAAACTTCGAGATTGCCATGAACGATCGCGTTAACGAGAGCCTCGTCCAACGCCATCGCAATTTGCATTCGTTCGCCGTCATCGAACAGCCCCAGTTCAACGACTGGCAATTCCAACCGAGCGATCACGTTGGGAACCAGCGTTTCATCGTTGCCGAGTTCCAATTTCAACGTGCATTCAACGGCATATTGTGCAACTTCGCGAACCGATTGCGCAGCTTGATTGACAGACAAGACTTGCCGAATTACCGGACAAAGCGTGGTCGAGATGATCCGTTTGGGTACATAGCTTGACGCACCACGCCGAAGCGCTTCGGCTGCAACGTCTTCGCTGCCCTCGGCGGTCGTCAACACCAACGGCAGTCCCGGTTGGCTGTAATGCAAAGTTTCGACGAGCTCCAATCCGCTCATCCCAGGCATTTCCAAATCGGTCACGACCAACAGTGGCATCTCGACAGCAATCGCAGCCAATGCTGCTTCCGCATTTTCAGCGGTACGGACCACGAACCCATCTTGCTCCAGCACAATTTGCATCTGGTAAAGCTGGGTCGGACTGTCGTCGACAATCAGGATATGGGGAGTGCCGGTCATGAATACTGTTATTGGTGGCGTCGGGTGCCCGATCCGATAAGAACCTGCAAGAACCTGCGTCGCCCATTCTAACGAATCGCGCACACCGATGGGGAAGCCGTCGCTGACGAATTGTCCGAGTTAATTGCCCGAGCGAATTGGCCGACCGAATCAGTCTCGGTTACGATCTGAATCCACGAGCCCGGTGAGCTTGTCGTTCGTTTTTTTCCTCTCGCTTGAAAGCTCATTTTGCGTCGCTGGCGATTCCCGATCCAAACGGCTTTCTTGTTGACCGTGACTGCCGTCATATCGGCAATCGCAGCCTATGTGTTTGGTCTGTCGTGGTGGCAGGCTCTCCATCACAGCTTTTACGAACCCGACGATTTGTGGATCCCCCGTTCGATCGACGTGGTGGTGGCGATCTGGAGTTTCTGGGTTGGATCGTCCGTCGGCAGCTTTCTGAACGTGGTTGCTTGGCGAATGCCACGTGGCGAAGGCGTCAACGGCCGCTCGTACTGTCCACGGTGCAAAAACCGCCTGCGAGCTCGTGACAATTTTCCGGTGTTCGGTTGGCTGGCACTCGGCGGCCGCTGCCGCACTTGCCGACTGCCGATTTCGCCACGCTACCCAATCGTCGAAGCGGCCGTTGGCACATCACTGACGCTGATATCGATCGGCCAACTGTATCAACTATCGCTGCCCGGCCAGCCCGGCCATTCCCACGGCGGCCCCCTGTGGGCACCGATCATTGACGGTCCGGTCTTGGTGACCCTGCTGTTCCATGTATTTGCAGTCGCCTTTGCCTGGGCGATGGGACTGATACGACTGGACCGAAACCGGCTTCCCAACCGCTTGGTCTTTACCGGCTTGGGAACGATCGTGATCGCGATGTTGGCTTTCCCGTTGCTGATGATCGTTCCCTGGCAAAACGGTCCTACAACCGCCGAAACTTGGATGGGGCTAAGCCTGTATGCCAACGCGGGCGTTCGAGTGCTGACGTCGTTGGCGGCGGCGGCGCTGATCAGCCGTTCGCTGGCGCGAGCGTTTTGCCCGTCGGCGGACCCCAAAGCCGATCCGCTTGGAAACTCAACGCGCCGGTTGATCGATGTGATTGCGATCGTTGCTGTGCCATCGCTAATCGTGGGTTGGCAGTCGGTCCCCGCGGTGACGGTGATTGCGACGTTGATCGCGATTCCGATTCGCCGAATTTTCCGCTCGCCCAAACGAATCGGCACCGACGGATTGGGCGCGTTCGCGTTGGCAATGCCGATCGCGTTAACCATGCAACTGATCGCATGGCGATGGCTGTTGGTCCAACCATGGTGGCCGAGCGGATTCAACGGCGGACCTTGGACGATCCTTGCCTGGGCCGCCGCGATCCTGGTCGTGCCGGTGTGGCTGCGAGACCCCGAAATCACGCAGCCAAATCCACGACCGGATTCCGATCTGGATCTGGCTGAAGATGATGAAGATGACGAGGACGAGGAGTGCGACGATGAAGCCGAACCGGAAAACGAGGACGGCGAACCATCCGATCGCATTCACCGGGACAGCAACGAGCCGCAGTGATGACTACTCTTTGGGCCGCGGGCGCAACTGGCAAAACAGAGCTTTCTTTTGATCGGGCAATGAGAAATCGAAGCCGCAGCCCTGCAAAAACTTCTCGGACGAACTGATTGCCATCACTTCCATCACGTTCAGGCTCTTGGCCCGTTCGACACAGTGACGGACCAGTGACCGACCGACGCCGCTGCCCTGGTATTGGTGATGGACAGCCAAGCATTGCAACTCGGCCAATTTGGGACTGTAGATTTCGATCGCCGAAAATCCGACCAATTGAGCTTCGCGTTGATCTTCCATTCGAATGGCCACAAACCCATGCCGTGTCAACTCAATCACTTCGGCCTCGGTCCGCGCCAACAACAACCGTTGCATCACGTACGGTCGCATCAACGCGTGAATCGTCGCCGCATCAGCAGGAGTCGCTTGGCGAACAGAAATCTCCGGTGGCATCGACACTTCGACCGCTGGCGGCTGAGCCCCTGTTGTTTCGGAATTGCCTGACACCGCGTTGTCCAATTCAGTTGAATCCAAAGTTCGCACCTCTCGTTATTTCAAGTTCTGTTGGGAGCGAAGAACAAGTGTCCGCCCCCGTTGGTGCAAAGCACCCGACGGGCCGGTTCCCGGCAACAGGGGTCGGATACTTTTTTCTTGCAAAGATGCTAATCATTCAATTGGACCGGATTGGTCGCTTGTTTGATCGTGTCTCGCATCAGCTTCACGGGCGCGTCGTTGCCGGTGAACAGTTTGTACTGATACGCCGCCTGCCGGACAAACATATCGATACCGGTGATGACTCGGCACTGCGCCCGCTTGGCGTATTTAATCAGCATTGTGTTTTCGGGATTATAGACCGTGTCAAACACAACCATGAACTGGTTCATCGATCCCGAATCGAACGGCGAACTGTCGACATCGGGGTGCATGCCCACGGGCGTTCCGTTGACCAACAAGTGGATCCGTTGCTCGTGTCGGTCTTCCCACTCGATGGCGCGGCAACCAAGTTCAGAAGCAAGCAACTGGGACTTTTCCATCGTCCGAGACGTGATCAACACTTCACAGTGACGCTGCCGCAAACCCCACGCGATGGCTCGCGACACACCGCCGGCACCCATTACCAGCGCCGTCTTGCCTTGCATCGGCCGTTCCAGTTTTTTGTCGATCTTGAACGCTTCTTCGATACAGTCCATCGCCGCGCGATAATCGGTGTTGTAGCCGAGCACGTCTTTTTTGTCGAAAATCATCGTGTTGACCGCGCCGATGCCGGTCACACTCGATTCCGCTTGCGTGCATTCATGCAGCGCCGTTTCTTTGTGCGGAATGGTGACACTTAATCCATGCACACCAAGTTCTTCGCAGTGCCTGATGAAGTTGTACAGGTCGTCTCGACTGATCCGAAACGGCAAGTAACGGGCGTTGATTTTCTGGTCTTCGAACGCCTTGTTGTGAATCAGCGGACTGTGGCTGTGCGCGACCGGATCCGCCACGACGCCGAACAGAGCCGTGTCATCGTTGATCTGGTCATATCGGTAGAGATTTTTCATCTCTTTCCATTCCAACAATCCCGGCGCTACCTTTTTCTCTTTGCTGAACGACGCGTAGGTGAATGGCGAACCGAGGCGGTTGGCCATGATTCGCGTGATCATGCCGGTCTCGCCCATGCAGATCCCGATCGTCGGCACTTTCGCTTCTTTGACCAACTTCATCATCCGCAGATTATCACTGAACGAAGTCGCCATCGTCGCGATCTTGACGATGTCTGCGTCTTCTTCGGCCATTGCCGCGTGCAGTTCTTCCAAGTCGTCTGGTGTGTCTTCGAACCGGTGGAAGCTGATGATTCGCTTGGTCTGGCCGTAGCGAGGAATCTGAGAGGCGACGTCGGCTTCGATATCGACGTACTCGACACCAGCGGCGATCGCACTGCGCAGCAGCGTCATCCGTTCTTCTTCGGTCTTCATCCATCGGCCACCATCGTTTCGGCGGCGCACGGTGACGACCACGGGGCCTGGTCGATTATCGATCAGTCGCTTCAAACTGACCGCCCGGCCGATGTAATCGAGTCGTAATTCGACAAGTTCGGCGCCCTGTTCGACCAAATACTGATGCTCGGCAATCATCCGAGTATGGCGGGCACGTCCGAGAGTGACACAAATCATAAAACGGTGCTGATAAAGTTAACGAAACGGCGAATCGACAAAGAGCCTATAATAGACGCTGCCCACCTTGCGAGCGGGGGTCTTTTTATCCGCTCGCCGATTGCTTTCCCTCGTGTACATCCCCGTGCCTCGCCTGCGACTTCGGACAACATTCCTGATGCCCCGATTGACTGCTGACGCCCGAATATTCCAACCAACTGCCCGCGTGGTCGGTTTATCGGCCGCATTCCTCGCCACAACGATGGCGATCACATCTATCGGCGCAGAAACAAACAGCACTAGCGATTGGCCGCTACCGCGCGGTGACGCTCAATCGACCGGGTCAACCTCGATGGACGTCCCCGACGACTTGAAGGTTCGCTGGGAATTCAAAGCAGACGAGGCCATCGAAGTCACTCCGGTGGTCGCCGGCGGAAAAGTTTTCTTTGGCGATGTGATGGGCAAACTTTACGCGGTCGACCAAACCAGCGGCAAAGAAGCTTGGTCTCACAACTACGACACTGGCTTCATCGCCGCGCCGGCCGTATCCGGATCGAAGCTGGTCGTCGGCGACATCGATGGCAATTTGTACGCGATCGACGCCGCAACGGGAAAAGAAATCTGGAAGCAGCAAACCGAAGGCGAAATCAGTGGCGCGGCGGCATTCTTTGGCGACCAAGTCCTCGTCACCAGCCAGGACGGAAAACTGTATTGTTTTCGGCTTGAAGACGGCGAGCCACAGTGGACCTACCAAACGGACGACCAAATTCGATGCAGTCCGACCGTCGCGGGCGACCGCACCTTTCTTGGCGGATGCGACGGGCGTTTGCACATGGTCGACTTGAATACGGGAAAGGCGATTGGCGAACCTCTGCCGCTGGACGGCCCCACCGGCAGCACCGCAGCGGTCCGCGACGACAAGGCGTTCCTGCCGATCATGGACGGAGCCGTGTTTGCGTTTGACTGGAAGAACGCCAAGCAACTGTGGCGATACGAAGACGAAGAAATGCAACAGGAGTACCGCAGCAGCGCCGCGGTGGGTGAAAAACTGGTCATCCTCAGCAGCCAGCGAAAACAAGTCGACGCGATCTCGATCGAGACCGGCAAACGGGTTTGGCGTCACTCGCTCAAACGCCGCGCCGATGCCTCGCCCGTGATCGCTGGCGACGACGTTTTCATCGCCGCCACGGACGGACGTTTGGTGCGACTGTCGCTGGCCGACGGAACCAACGAAAAATGGAGCTACGAAATCCGCGGCTCGTTCCTAGCTGCCCCCGCGATCGCCGACCACATGCTTTTCATTACCGACGAAGATGGCGTGGTAAGATGCTTTGCCGGAAACTAGAGTGATGGTCCCCGCTTCGTCTTGCCCGCCGCGTCTGCGTTGTCCGCCCCTTTCCCCCCCTCCGCCCAAGTCATTGCCATGTCTTCAGCCGCCAACCCAAAGAAAACCGAAGTCGGCAGCTACTTCATCTCGAACTATCCACCGTACAGCCAGTGGAACAAAGATGAATTGCCGCGGGTCCAAGAGGCACTTCATGGTCCCGCGCGCGAGGACACACCGCTTGGCCTGTACTTGCACATTCCGTTTTGTCGAAAACGCTGCAAGTTCTGTTACTTCAAAGTCTTCACCGATGTGAAGGCGGCCGAAGTCCAACGTTATGTCGATGCACTGTGCAACGAAATCTCGATGGTCAGCGAACTGGAAGTCATGAAGGAACGACCGTTTCGGTTTGTCTACTTTGGCGGCGGCACGCCAAGCTTCCTGTCACCCAAGCAACTGACCAAACTTGCCGACCGGCTGCGCGAACACATCACTTGGGACGGCGCCGAAGAAGTCACGTTCGAATGTGAACCGGGAACGCTTAGCGAAACGAAAGTCAAAACGCTTCGCGATGTACTGGGCGTGACAAGGCTAAGCCTTGGCATTGAAAACTTCGATGACAAAATCCTGGAAGAAAACGGCCGCGCCCACTTGTCCAAGCAAGTCTACAACGCCTGGCAGTGGATCACCGACGCAAAGACCCCCAACGTCAACATCGACTTAATTTCGGGCATGGTCGGCGAGACCTGGGACAACTGGAAACAGAACGTCGTCAAGACGCTGGAACTGTCGCCCGAAAGCGTCACGATCTACCAAATGGAGCTGCCGTTCAACACCGTCTACAGCAAAGACATCCTGGGCAACCAAGTCGAAAGCCCGGTCGCGGATTGGCAAACCAAACGTGACTGGGTCCAGTACGCGTTCGAAGAATTCGGCAAGCACGGCTACAGCGTCAGCAGCGCCTACACCGTCGTCAAAGATCCATCGAAGGTGAACTTCAGTTACCGAGACAACCTGTGGCAAGGCGCCGACTTGTTGGCGACCGGCATCGCCAGCTTTGGACACGCCAGCGGTGTGCATTACCAAAACGTTGCCGAGCTAGAGAAATACCTGACCACGGTCGAGTCGGGCGAACTTCCGCTGGGCCGTGGCTTTGTGCCAACCGAACACCAAAAACTTGTCCGTGAAATGATCTTGTTGCTCAAACGGGGCTTCTTAAAAACAGACTACTTTGCCAACAAGTTCAGTGTCGACATCTTGCATCAGTGGCGTGACGTTTGGGACGGCTACGTCAAAGACGAACTGGTCACGATCGATGGCGACGAGATTCGCTTGACGACCGAGGGACTGTTGCGAGTCGATTCTTTGCTGCCACCGTTCTTCGAGCCGGAACATCAAGGGGTTCGGTACACTTGAGCGACACGGTTTCCCCGAGTGAAGGCTCGTTCGAGTTCGCAATGGGCGATTTCACGGCCAAGTTTCCTGGCGATCGACGCTACGCCAAAAACCACATGTGGGCGATGGAAGTCGCGCCAGGACGGTTTCGTTTTGGCTTGACCGCGTATGCCGTGCGACTGCTGCAAGATGTCTACTTCCTAGACTGGCTGATCGAACCACCGGCCCCCGTCGCATCGCGTGCCCACATCGGCTCGATCGAAAGCAAGAAGGCCGAAAGCGATTTGTTTTCGCCACTCTCAGGCAAGCTGGTTGCGATCAACGAAGCGGCGCTCGCCGATCCGTCGGTCATCAACGCAGCGCCCTACGGCGACGGCTGGATGATCGAGATCGAAGCCGACGCCAGTGCAGATGTCGATCGCGCGTTGCTTTTGCCCGACGGATATGCGACTCACCTCACCGAAGCCTGGGATGTCGCGCAGCGGACCATCAAGGGCCAAGCAAACACTTAGTTCATTTCTTGCCGTAGACCGATTCGGGATCGACCAAACGCGTGTCGGCGATGATCGCGTTGCCTTGCTGATCCACGACGCGAAAGAAACAACTTTCGAAACCTTCGTGACAAGCGGCGCCGACCTGTTCGACCTGTAACAGAATCGCGTCGGCATCGCAGTCGACGCGAATCTCGGTCACGCGTTGACGGTGCCCGCTGGTTTCGCCTTTACGCCACAGCTTGCCACGACTGCGGCTAAAGTAGACCGCGTGTCCGGTCGACAAGGTTTCGCCCCACGCGGCTTCGTCCATCCACGCCATCATCAGCACACGTCCGCTGGTTGCATCTTGCGCGATCGCAGGCAAGACGCCCGTCGTGCCGTCACAGGGTTGGCCCTTACGAAAGTCGGGGATCAATGCCATGGATTCGATTCAGTGGGTTGCGGTGCATCAGTTCAAGTCTGCCCATCATTGTAGATGCAATCGTTATCAGCGGAACGACTAGGACAAACCAAAATCGATACGCCAAAGTGACGTTCACCGCCCCGCCACGTCGATGCTCTGAAAGATCTATCTCGATCTCCCGCCAAAGCACGCCTTCATGACGCCACCCAACAAACTATCGATCGTGCTGCCGGTACGAAACGGGCAAGATCGCATCGAACGGCGTCTAGAAAAAGTCCTGGTCGCCCTAGCAGAACTGGGCATCGGCGGCGCCGAAATTGTGATCGTCGACGATGGCAGCAACGACGCGACGCCCAGGATCCTTGACGAACTGTGTACCCGATTCTCGCGAGTTCGCGTGTTACGCCATTCTCGCCCGCGAGGAATGGAAGCAGCCGGCCAAACGGGCTTGGAACGGTCGACCGGCGACCTGATCTTCATTCAAGAGGCAGACGAAGATCTGCGGCTGGAAGATCTGCGGCGTTTGTTAAAAATGAGCGAAGATTTGACCGTGGTCGCCGCTCGAGCGGAAAGCTCGATTCGGCCAGCGTCACCCGAGTTGCTTCGGCGACTTCGAGCATTCGGAACCAACGCCGATCGACAGGTCATCACCCGAGCCGACCCAGGACACCAACAAAGCTTGCAAATGGTACGCCGGCCGCATCTGCAAACTCTGGCCGGCCCGAAGGGCAATCACTATCGCCTGGAAAGCAGCACCAGCGAATCGGTGGCGATCGAGACTGCCTAATTCGTTCGACTCGACCTCGGACGGTCGGGTACAATTCTTCGATGGAGCGCAATCCACCTCACCCCATCGTAGGATCCCTTGGCTATGAGTCAGTCACCATCTATCAACCGGCGCACGTTTCTTGAAAACACTGCCGCGTCACTCGCCGCCGGCACTGTCCTTGGCAGCGGCCTGACCAACCTGCCACTGCGGGCAGACGCGGCGACGACATCAACGAGCGCCGAAACCCTGGTCGGCCAGCTTTTCCAAACCCTTGACGCGAAGCAGAAAAAAGAGATCTGTTTCGATTGGAATCACGTCGACAAGAAACGCGGATTGCTAAGAACCTTCGTCGCCAATAACTGGAACATCACCAAACCGGAAATCAACGACGACTTCTACAGCGACCAACAACGCGACCTGATCGAACAAGTCTTCAAGTCAATCATTCACCCGGATTGGCACGACCGCTATTACCAACAACTCAACGACGACGCCGGCGGTTTTGGCAACGAACAATCGATCGCGATCTTCGGAAAACCAACGCCCGATGGGTCCGGCGAAAAGTTCGAGATGGTCATCACCGGTCGTCACATGACAATTCGGTGTGACGGAAACTCGGCTGATCATGTCGCGTTTGGCGGACCAGTGTTCTATGGACACGCGCCCGAGTTCAACGAAAGCCCGAACCACATCGACAATGTGTTTTGGCACCAAGCGGTCGCAGCGAACGACCTGTACAAGATGCTTGACGGTCGACAACAAAAGCAATCACAGGTTGCCAAAACGCCGCGTGAACAGGCAGTCGATTTCCGTGGCAACAGCGGCGACATCACCGGATTGCCGGTCACCGACATGTCGCGGGATCAACGCGAAAACCTGCAAAAGGTTCTCGCCACGATGGTCGAAATGTATCGCCCTTCGGATCAAGACGAAGCGATGCAGTGCTTGAAAACGCAAGGCGGTTTGGACGCGTGCAAGCTGTCGTTCTATACCGACAACGATCTCGGCAAAGACGGCGTCTGGGACAACTGGCGTCTCGAAGGCCCGTCGTTCGTGTGGCATTACCGCGGTGCACCGCACGTCCACGTTTGGGTCAACCTCGCCGACTCGGCCGACGTGGTTACGAACGCTTAGCAAGCAGCGCCAGCGCTAAATGCTGCTAGATAAACGTCGCTTAATGAACGCTGCTTTATGAACGATCGTCCGCGCTGGCGATCGCTTACGCCGACAGGTTGCTGCCCACATCGGTTCGGTACGCCGACCATGCGGGCAGCAGTGCGGCGAACAAGGCCAAGCCGATAACAACGGGCAAGATATAAAGCTCGTATCCGCTGGTGCTAAAGAAGCCCACTTGGATACCGGTTTGATCTTCAATCCGGCCGCTGGCAAAGGCAATCGCCGCATGGGCAAACACCCAGCCCAAGATGCCGCCGATCACCGCAACGATCATACTTTCGGCCACGATGATCGCTGTCACGGTTTCTCGGCGTGCGCCGAGAGCTCGCATGACGGCAATGTCACGGCGTCGATCGTTCATCGAATTGTAGATCGCCACTAGCACCCCTACCGCCGCGACGAAACAGGTGATCAACGTGATCGCCAGCATCGCCGACATCAACGGCCCCACAATCAAGTTCATCAACTTGTTGATCTCGCCGACCGGCGCGGCCGCTTGGCTGCGGATGCCTTCGTTGATCGCGTTTTGCATCCCCGGCGCAAACATGACGTTGCCGTTGCGAACCAAAATCGACGTGACCTCGCGCTGAGGAATCGACAGCAACTTGAACTCACCCGGATTGGTCGCGGGGGCAGGTTCAGCAACCTCTTCTGTCTCACCTTCACTCGCTTCGATCGGTTTGGCGTGACCGTCCATCAGGTAAAAACCTTCCAGATTGACGAACGCCGCACGATCATTTGGCGTGCCAGTCGAATCCATGACGCCGACGATCGTGAAGCCGAGATCATGACCGTGACCGCTCGGATCGCCGTGAGTCGGGTTGAAGGTATCCCCCACGCCGACGTTCATATCTTTGGCAACACGAGCACCGACGACGGCTTCGAAGTAACCGTATTCGTCTGAATAATCTTTCAGCGCCCGCCCGTCGCGAAACGTGAACTCTTGATCAAGGCTTTCACCGTGACGCAGCTTTTCAAAAAACTCGGGAGTGGTTCCCACAACGCGGAATTCGCCAAAGTAGTCACCCAGGGCCAGTGGAATTGCAAACCCACCGGATACGAATGGCGCGTAACGACCGCCTCGTTCGGCCAGCGCCGGGTCACCCCCAAACTTTTCGACCATCGACGCACGAGTGTCTTGGTCAAAGAACTCCATGTACTCGGTGTACGGCAAGTTCTCGATCGGCTGGCTCAAGTAAAAGACGCTGTTGAGCGTCAATTGCAGCGGGCTGCCTTTCGGACCGACCACCAAGTTGTAGCCAACGTACGAGTTGCGAGTGAATGCCTCGTGAATGACGCCGTAAATCGACAACACCAACACGACCAACCCGACGCCCAGCGCCAACGACAACGTCGTCAACACACTGGACAACGATCGATGCCAGAAATTTCGCCAGGCAATTTGAAAAAGTGACATAGGTTAAACAGCCGGTGCGAATGCGCGATTGATGTTTTCGAGTCGCTCGATGCGATCGAACTTGGATGCGATGTCCATGTCGTGAGTGACCATCAACATCGCCACGTTCTCGCCGCGACATGACGAGCGAATCAACTCTAGAACACTCTCGGCGCTAACCGGATCCACGTTGGCGGTCGGTTCATCGGCCAACAACAATCGCGGCCGACCGGCCAGCGACCGGGCGATCGCAACACGTTGTTGCTGGCCGACGCTCAGTTGATTTGGACGATAGTTGGCACGGTCAGCCAACCCAACTTTGTCGAGCAAGTCTTTTGCTCGGGCCGTGTCGTGCCCGCCGCGTCCGAAGGTCATCCCCAGCTTGACGTTTTCAAGCGCCGTGAACGCCGGCAGCAAATTGAAAGTTTGGAAGACATAACCGATCGTCGAAGCGCGAAAGAGATCGCGTCCTTGTTCGCTTAGCCGCGTCAGCTCCGTCCCGGCCAACTTGATCGATCCGGAATCGGGCGTCAGCAGTCCGGCGATCAGATGCAACAGCGTCGTCTTGCCGCCGCCACTGGTTCCGACCAACGCGACCTGTTCGCCTTCGGCAAGACTTAATTTCGGCACATCCAACACCGTCAGCCGTCCGCCGCCCGGCTGTGGGAACGACTTCACCGCGTCAGTGATCTCTAACAGATTGCTCATCGGCGTCTCATTGCGCGTTGCAGGCCACGGTCGGTTTCACGTTTCTTGATGGTTTCGCGTTTGTCGTGCAATTTCTTGCCCTTGACCAATCCCATCACGCACTTGGCGATGCCACGTTCGTTGAAATAAACACGCAGCGGGATCAAGGTCAGGCCGCGTTCATGGGCCTTGCCGGCAAAGCTGTCGTACTCGCGAGCATGAACCAACAGCTTTCGAGGTCGCCGTGGATCGTGATTCCACATCCCGGCGTTGCGGTAGTGGGCAATATCAGCACCGATCAGCCACAGTTCTTTGTTGCGAACTCGAATGTAGGCTTCGTCGATCGAAAGCTTGCCGTCCCGCATCGATTTGACCTCGCTGCCCATCAACATCATGCCACATTCCACCGAATCGACAATCTCGTAGCGGTGCTTGGCTTTGCGATTGTCGGACACGAGTTTGAAACCGGGTTCGGGCTTTTTCTTGCCGCCCCCCGCTTTGCTAGTCGATGTGGTCTTATTCTTTTTAGGCATAACGTGTCGATTGTAGAGACCGAAGGCGTTTTTAACCACGACTCGTGCGGCGGTAAGGAGCGGTAAGGAATCGATCGGGCCGAAATCGAGCGTCGCCTCTTTACGAACGGACATTCGCACTACAATGCGTTCGGTAGACCGTTTTGGTTCAGTCTCGCCCGCACGTTTTCACGCATTTGTCGTCTTTCCATGGCCTTTCGCTTACCCGTCATCGCCGAACCCGAAATGCCCGAAGGCGCTCAAACGAGCGCAACAGGGCGGTTGCCCCGTTGGCTCAAACGGCCGATTCCCAAGAGCAACGCCAACCACATGACGTCAGAATTGCTGACGGAATTGAAGCTGGAAACCGTCTGCGAGAACGCCAAGTGCCCCAACCGGATGGAATGCTATAGCCAGCAGACCGCCACGTTCATGATTTTGGGTAACGTTTGTACCCGTCCCTGTGGGTTCTGTTCGGTCATGCG